>CAYMAV010000039.1:0-1678 GCA_964388545.1 uncultured Clostridium sp. | reverse complement strand
AAATGGCGAATTGGTAGCTAGTATCACACTAGCCAACCCCTTTTTATTCTTTTTATGAGGCGCTCTCAGGGGGGCGCTTCTATTTTTTTGAAATAAGGTATACTATATATATAAGGAGATTTTATGATAGATAAGAGACTTTTTAATGATTTTGTTTCCGAAAACTATTTTGTTGGAGTTCATGGCATTACAGGAAGGAAATCAGAAGGCGAATATTTAAATCCTATGGAAATAGCAGAATCTATTTTAAATAATGGTTTAATTAAAATGGATTGGGGTGGAATTTTAGGTAATACAGTTTTTCTTGGGAGAAAACACAATAATACTTATGATGAATTAATCAATCAATTATTATTATCCATCTGCTAATATTGGAGGGTCAGCTATATACAATATAGTTGTTGCTATTCCTGAAGTTTTACAAGATAGAGAAGCTAATACTTATTTTCTAGGAACATTACCAAGAACTATTAAAGATTTTGATCCAGGTTCTAGAGGAGATGGTAGTGAAATATCTAATATATTTGAAGGAAGTCCTGTTAATCAAAACATTATAGCTAACAGAAAAGTTCCAACAGAACTAATTGCAGGATATATTATAAATAGAAATGGATTAACAACTTTTGTAAAAAACCCAAAATTTATAGGAGCATCAAAAGAAATAGAATACGATTATATTGAAAGACTTAAAAAAGAAGAGGTCTTAATTAATATTAATGAGGATGTAGATAATCTAAAAAGAGTACAAGAAAGAGCGATTTTAATGGAGAAAAGTTTTCGACTTCCTCCATCTCAAAGCGTTTATATAGGACAGGCAATTGAATATATAGAGAATTTAAAAAAGAGTAAAAAAAGGACCTAATTGACGGATTCTTTTTATAAATTATTAATTCCTTGTTATAAATTTCTAAAATCTATTGTTTTATTTAAATAACTGTGTTATTATTTATTACGTGTGACATGCATTGAGGTGCGAGGTTGTTGATATTCCCGGAAGAGTTGTAAGGAAATATCAGGGTATTCGTACGGAGCAAGTCTATACAGAGATATAGGCGAAGGGAGGATTAATATGTCAAATATTATTCGAATAAGATTAAAGGGATATGATCACAGAGTATTGGATGCAGCTGCAACAAAGATTGTTGAAACTGTTGAAAGATCAGGAGGTAAAGCAAGTGGACCAATTCCGCTACCAACTGAAGTAGAAAAAATAACAATACTTAGAGCAGTTCATAAAGATAAGGACTCTCGTGAACAATTCGAAATGCGTACTCATAAAAGACTTATTGATGTTAAAAAACCAACTAAGGAAATTATGACAGCATTAACACACCTTGAACTTCCAAGTGGTGTAGATATACAAATAAAACAATTATAATTATAGGAGGAAAATAAAATGAAAGGAATCTTAGGAAGAAAAGTTGGAATGACTCAAGTTTTTGCAAAAAACGGAAAGCTTGTTCCTGTTACAGTAATCGAAGTTGAGGAAAATGTGGTAACACAAATCAAAACTGTTGAAAAAGACGGATATGATGCAATTCAATTAGGAGCTGTTACAGCAAAAGAAAAAAGTTTAAATAGACCAAAAGTTGGGCATACTAACAAAGCAAATACTTCTCCTAAGCGCTTCTTAAAAGAGCTTAGAGGGGTAGATGTAAATAATTACACTTTAGGCCAA
>CAYMAV010000038.1:0-2059 GCA_964388545.1 uncultured Clostridium sp. | reverse complement strand
GCGCTTCTTAAAAGAGCTTAGAGGGGTAGATGTAAATAATTACACTTTAGGCCAAGTTATTAAAGCGGACGTATTCGAAGAGGGAGAATATGTTGATGTATGCGGATTAAGCAAAGGAAAGGGTACACAAGGACCAATTAAACGTTGGAATTTCAGTCGTGGACCTATGGGACATGGTTCTCAATATCATAGAGCAATTGGTTCTCTAGGAACTATCAAGCCAGCAAGAGTATTTAGAGGTACTGAAATGGCTGGACGTACAGGTGGAGAAATAACAACTATCCAAAACCTACAAGTTGTAGCAATTGATTTAGAAAATAATGCAATACTTGTTAAAGGAAATGTTCCTGGACCAAAAAAATCTTTAGTTTTTATTAAAACTGCAGTTAAAAAAGGTAATCTAAAAGGAGAAAAACTTGAATTAGTATACTATGAAGATGAAAAAGAATTAGTAGAAGATAAAGTTGAAGAAATTGTAGAAGAGACTGCAGAAGAGGTTGTGGAAGAAGCTAAAGAAACTGTTGAAGAAGAGACAGAAGAAAAAGTTGAAGAAACAACTGAAGAAAAAGAAGAAAAAACTGAAGAAGAAAGTGCAGAAGGGTAATACCATAAACACTTAATATGGTTAAAGGAGGAAATGTAGATGATAAAGGTAACACTTTTAAATAAAAAAGGTGAAAAAATTGAAGACATTAAATTAAATGAAGAAATTTTTGGAATAACACCTAATAAAAATGTCTTACATGATGCGATTATTTTATCTAGAGCATCCCAAAGACAAGGAACACATGATACTAAAAATCGTTCTGAAGTTCGCGGTGGTGGTAGAAAACCATGGAGACAAAAAGGAACTGGTAGAGCTCGTCAAGGTTCTATTAGAGCAGTTCAATGGAGAGGTGGAGGAATAGCATTCGGACCTACTCCAAGAAGTTATTCAATAAAGCAAAATAAAAAAGAACGTCGTTTAGCACTTAAGAGTGCAGTAGTAGCTAAATTAAAGGATTTTGTGGTAGTAGAAGATTTAAAATTAACTACTCCAAAGACAAAGGATTTTATTAGTTTATTAAAAGGATTAAAACTAGAAAATGAAAAAGTATTAGTAATTGATAAAGTATTAGATGAAAATTTAATATTAGCATCTAGAAACTTAGGGAATGTATTATTACTTTCATCAGAAGAAATTAATGTGTTAGATTTAATCGCAGCTAATAAAATATTAGTTACAAAAGACGGTCTTAAGGAAATTGAGGAGGTGCTAAACTAATATGGATACAAAATATTTAGATGTAATAAAAGCGCCTATTATAACAGAAAAAGCAACAGAGATTGTACAAAAAGAAGGAAAATATGTTTTTAAAGTTGATCCTAAAGCAACAAAATCAGAAATTAAAAATGCAATTGAAAAAATCTTTAAGGTTAAAGTTGAAAGCATATCAACAATAAATACAATACCAAAGAAAAAGAGAGTTGGACGTTATTCTGGATTAACAAATAGATATAAAAAAGCAATTGTTAAGTTAGCGGAAGGTCAAACTATCAATCTTGATTAAGGAGGGTAATCATGGCAATTAAAAATTATAAACCAACAACTAATGCTAGAAGAAGAATGAGTACACTAGTTAATGAAGAAATAACATCAACAAAACCAGAAAAGAGTTTATTAGTTACACTTAACAAAAGAGGTGGACGTAATAATCAAGGAAAAATAACAGTAAGACATATTGGTGGAGGAGCAAAAAGGAAATATAGAATTATCGATTTTAAAAGAGATAAAAGAGATATTCCTGGACGTGTAGCAACTATTGAATATGACCCTAATAGATCAGCAAATATCGCACTTATTTATTATCTAGATGGTGAAAAAAGATATATTATCGCACCTAAGGATTTAAAAGTAGGTATGGAAATACTAGCAGGAGAAAATGTTGATATTAAAGTTGGAAATGCACTACCAATTATGAATATACCAGTTGGTGCTGTTGTACATAATATAGAACTTAAGCCTGGAAAGGGAGCTGAACTAGCAAGAAGCGCCGGAACAAGTGCTCAAATTCTTGGA
>CAYMAV010000037.1:0-2262 GCA_964388545.1 uncultured Clostridium sp. | reverse complement strand
TGTATTTTACCACATTTAAGCTTAAAAATCAATATATTAGCTGAGTTTATAGCCTAATTTTTCTAATTCCATAGTTGCAATAGCCGATAATTCTTCTTTATTTAGTTTTTTAATCTCATAAAAATCAGCCCCTAAAGAATCATCATTTATTTCATCAACAACTAATTCTTTCTTAATATCGTTATTATATTTTAATACTTTAAAGAAAATACCAACATGATGAACATTCACTAAAATATCCTCTTTGTATTGCCATAGAAAAGAAACTGAATCAGCATCAAACAATTCATAATCTAATACCTCTATACCAACTTCTTCTATTAACTCTCTTTTTAAAGCATCTTCTGGTCTTTCACCAAATTCTATGGTTCCTCCTGGCAAATCTAATTTACCATCATATGGTCCTCCGCACTTTTTTATAAGGAGAATCTTTTCATTTTTTATAACTAACCCATAAGCTCCTAACTGTTTATATTCTTTCATTTTTCACCTCAACTATATTATTAATAATAAAATTATATAATACTACTAAAAAAATTAAAATTAAAAGAGAAATTTTACTTTCTCTTTACTATATTTCTACTTCTTGAATAACCGTAATTATTATTGGTTTACATTCTGTTTCTTTATAAAAGTATCTTCCTAATTTTTCTCTCATATCATTTTTAATCTTTTGATAATCAACTTTTTGACTATTCTTTTCGATATTATTATTTAAAACCTCAAGACTTATTTCATTAGTCTCTTTTAATAATTCAGTATTATCTTTTACATAGATAAACCCACGAGTTAAGATTTCTGGTCCTGCTAGAATATCCTTAGTCTTTTTATTTAAAGTTACACTAATGATAACAATTCCGTTTTCTCCTAGCATCTCACGATCTTTTAATACTAATTCTCCAATATCTCCTTGACTCTTACCATCAATTAATATTTCATCTACTGGAACTTTCTCAAAAGAATCCTTTAAAACTCCATTTTCAAAATAAGCGACATCACCATTTTGCTTTAAGATAATATTTTCTTTAGGAATCCCTACTTGCTCTGCTATTTCAGCATTCATAACCTGATGACGATACTCTCCTCTAACCGGGAAGTAATATTTTGGATTCATTAAATTAAGCATCAACATTAAATCCTCTTGCGAAGAATGGTGAAGCAAATGCTTTTTCGCATTTAATGATACCGCATTAACTCCTTTTTTATTAATCTCATCCATAATAGTAAATGTTCTAACTTCAATTCCTTCATATGGTGGTTCAGTTATAAATACAGTATCTGTTTCCTTTAACTTAACAAATTTATCAAAACCTTTTAAAATTCTTTCCAAATTCATAAATGGCTTTTCTTTTTCATCAGAAATCATTATAACAACATCGTGGTCTTCAACATTAGTTAAATCACCAATTTTTGTTTTATCAAAAGAAATATATCCCATATCAATTGATTTAATTATAAGATTTTGTAAATTTTTACCCATTATAACTACTTTTCTCTTCGTCTTCATAACCTCATCAAAGATTTCTTGAACACGATAGATATGTGCAGTCATTATAGTACAGATTATCCTATTAGGATTTTTAGCAAAAACCTCTCTAATAAAACCAGATACCCTGTTATTAGGACTTGTATGTCCTGGTTTATCGGCATAAAGTGACTCTGATAATAAACAAAGTACTCCTTGTTTTCCAACGTAGGCTAATTTACCAATATCGGTTTTATAATTACCTAGCATCGTTGAATCAAAAACAAAGTCTCCAGTATAAACTATCGCTCCATCTGGGGTATAAAGAACATATCCTACCGCATCAGGAATCGAATGAGTTACACTTATCGGAAAAACCGATAATTTTCCAAATTCAATCTTTGAATGTGGTCTAATCTCTATTAAATTATTAGCTGTTATCTTACTTTCCTTTAAATCATCTTTTAAAATTTCTAAAGTATACTTAGTTCCGTATACCGCTACATCGGGAAGATCAAATAAAATATCTGCCATTCCTCCCATATTACTTTCATGACCATGAGTTAAAAAGAACCCCTTAACTCTTTTTATATTCTTTTTTATATAACTATAATCCGGTAAAATGTAGTCAATTCCTAACATTTTGTCTGTTGCATACTTTAATCCTGCATCAAAAACAAAAATGTCTTCATCAACTTCAACAACATACATGTTTTTACCGTTTTCGTTTAGTCCACCTAAACTAAAAATTTTTATTTTACTCAAAATTTAAACTCCTTTCTAAATACTTAAGAAAA
>CAYMAV010000036.1:0-3422 GCA_964388545.1 uncultured Clostridium sp. | reverse complement strand
TAGATGGTATTGGTGTTCAATATGAAAGTGAAGTAATATACCACAATATGATTAAAGAATTAACTGATAAAAATGTAATATTTACCTCTATTGAACAAGCGATGAAAAAATATCC
This sequence comes from uncultured Clostridium sp., assembly GCA_964388545.1. Classification (GTDB taxonomy): domain Bacteria; phylum Bacillota_I; class Bacilli_A; order RF39; family UBA660; genus RUG13868. The sequence goes on along the minus strand of CAYMAV010000036.1, from coordinate 3,307 downwards.
AGATTTAGTAAAAAAATATTTTGGAAAGATAGTATCAAATAAAGATAATAAATTTGCTGCGCTTAATGGAGCGGTTTTTTCTGGTGGAAGTTTTATCTATATTCCACCAAATACTGAACTTGATCGTCCTTTAGAAAGTTATTTTCGAATTAGTTCAGAGAATATGGGACAATTTGAAAGAACTTTAATTGTGGTTGATGATAACAGTAAACTTCATTATGTAGAGGGATGTACCGCACCAATTTATACAGAAGCTAGTCTTCATGCAGCAATTGTTGAAATATATGTGGGTAAAAATTCTACTTGTCGTTATACAACGGTTCAAAGTTGGTCTTCTAATGTACTAAATCTAGTAACTAAGAGATCATTAGTTGAAGAAAACGGAACTATGGAATGGATAGATGGAAACATTGGAAGTAGATTAACTATGAAATATCCAGCGTGTATTCTAAAAGGAGATAATTCTAAAGGCTTATGTATTAGTATAAGTGTTGCTAAGGATAATCAAGAGCAAGATACTGGTTCTAGAATGATACATATTGGAAAAAATACAACTAGTACAATTATTTCTAATAGTATTGCTAGAAGCGGAGGAAATGCATCATATCGTGGGAAGGTTGATATAAAAGAGTCGGCGATTAATAGTAAATCTATTGTTAAGTGTGATTCGTTGATATTGGATAAAAATTCTAAAAGCGATGCCTATCCAACTAATGTTTGTCGTACAAGTACAAGTAGTATTGAACATGAAGCAAGTGTTTCAAGAATAAGTGAGGATAAGTTATTTTATTTGCGATCAAGGGGAATAAGTGAAAAACAAGCAACGGATTTAATAATATTGGGGTTTATTGAAAGATTTAAAAAGGAACTTCCAATGGAGTATGCAGTGGAGTTAAATCAGCTTTTAAATAGAACTTTATAAAATACTTGGTAATTTAATAATTGATAGTTTAATAGATTATAAAAATAAAAATACTAAAGAGAAAAATAAAATTTCTCTCTTTTTATTATAAAAAAGAAACATTTTATCGGGTTGTTCTTTAGTAAATCAGATGGTAAATTACGAAACAGAAAGGAGGTAATATGTTAAATCAAGTAGTACTAGTCGGAAGATTAGTAAGAGATCCTGAATTATCGTCTTTTGATAATAATAAGAAAATGTCTAGAATAACTCTTGCCATTCCTAGAAGTTTCAAAAACATGGACGGGGAATATGAAACGGATTTCATTAATTGCATTTTATGGGATTCAATTGCTAAATCAACTGTTGAATATTGTAAAAAAGGAGAAATAATTGGCGTTAAAGGAAGAATTCAAAGTAGAGTTGTAGAAGATGAGAATAATGAAAATAAATATTATACAGATGTAATAGCAGAAAAAGTTACATTCTTATCTAGTAAGAAAAATGAAGAAGAGGAGGAATAAACTTCTCTTTTTTAAATAAATATATGTTATAATGACAATAGAATGGAGAGTAGTAAAATGAAATGTGAAAGTTGTGGTTCTTTATTAAAAGAAAATGAAAGTTTTTGTAGCAATTGTGGAGCGCCAGTAGTAAATAGAATGGTTCAAAATAATATACAAGGAGGACAACCAGTTTATTATCAACATCCAGCAAAGAAAAATAAAATAGTATTTGTTATTGTTGGATTAATATTTTTAGCAGTAATAGCTTTAATAACTTTTATTATATTAAAAGATAGCAATAATATATCAAACAATAGTAATAATACAGAAAAAGAATCTATTATTGCAAACACAACATGGACAACAGGTGATGGATCACAAGTTGTATTTACAAAAGAAAGAATAGATTGGTATAGATATCCAGATGACCATAATGATAATTATTATTCTGGTAAATATAAGTTTTATATTGGAAAAGAAGCGGTTAAGTATGTCACAGAAGAATTAAAGGAATATGGACTTACGAAAGAAGAATTAGAAGATATCTTTGAAAGAAGCGAAAAATATGATGAAAGTAATTTTATAGTCTTTGATATTAGATATGACAAATTTATTTTAGAAGGGGAAGAGCAAAAAATAACAAGACCATTAGTACCTTGGTACGGATTTATTTTAAATAACAATACATTCCTAGATGTTGCTAATATGAACACAGGAACGTATTACGATTTTACAAAGCAGAAATAAAAGGCAAAGAATATTTGCTTTTTATATTTATGTAATAATTTAAAGGAGCATTTATGAAAAATATTTTAATCGCAGGCGTAGCAAAATCTGGTAAATCATATTTGGCCAAAAAAATAAGAAGTGATAAAAAGTATAACTTTATATACCTTTGGATTACTTTGTTTCTAGTTTTAAGTATAATATTCCGGAGGCTGGAATTACAAGTAATGTGGTTATAGAAAAAGAATCTAGTAAAAAACTATCGAAGTTTTTATCAAGGATTATTGAAATAATTGATTTTGTTAATAATGAAGATAAATATCTTATAGATTCAGCTCACCTATATCCTGAAGATATAATTCAATATATCGACAAAGAAAAATGGGAGGTTTACTTTTTAGGTTATCCAAATATTTCGGTTGAAGAAAAATTTGAAGAACTAAGAAAATATGTTCATGGAGGGTGGCCTGCTAAAAAAAGTGACGAAGAATTAAAAGATACTTTAAAAGAATTGATTAAAATAAGTAAAGAAATAGAAAGACAATGTAGAAAACACAATATTAATTTTATAGATGCAAGTAATTTTGCTGATCTAGATAAATTAAAAATATAAAGTTTCTATCTAGTTAACTTAACTCATTGTTAACCTTAATTTAAATATAATGTATTTAGAATTGAGGTGAAATAATGGTTATCTTTGGTAAAAGACTAAAAGAACTTAGATTAAAAAATAATCTTACACAAAGCGAATTAGGTAATCTTATTAACACTTCAAAGGTTAGTATATGTTTTTATGAAAATGGTAATCGAACACCTTCAATAGAGACTTTAGTTGATTTAGCAAATGTGTTTAAGGTTAATCTTGATTATTTGATTGGAGCTGAAACTTATGTAGTAAGCGATAATATGGAAAATTATGGGATGAAAATGTCTAAAGAAGAAATAGAGCTAATAAGAGAACTTAGAAGACATAGAAATCTATATGAAAAACTTATTAATAATACCAAAAGAACAATTGAGTTAATAGAAAAGAAAATAAATTAATTTAATTTTAAAAAATAACAAAAAAATTGTTGACAAATAAGACTCTTTTGATTATTATAGGAAGCACCAATTCACAAATGGCGAATTGGTAGCTAGTATCACACTAGCCAACCCCTTTTTATTCTTTTTA
>CAYMAV010000035.1:0-3777 GCA_964388545.1 uncultured Clostridium sp. | reverse complement strand
TGTAGATAATTACACTTAAGTACTTAATCACTTCGGTAATTAAGTACTTTTTTTGGCTTTAAAATTAAATCTCTTTTCTTTACAATTCTTATTTATTTTGATATACTACTAACGAGTATTTAGATACTCCTTGCTACTTAGGTAGCCAAAGTCCAAAAGGAGGTGTAATAATGAAAAAGTACGAGATTATGTTTATTGTAAAATCTACAATAGAAGAAGGCGAAGTTAAGAAAGTTTTTGAATCTATGAAGAAATTAATAACAGATGATAAAGCAACTGTTCTTGAAGAAAAAGACATGGGACAAAAACAACTAGCTTATGAAATTAAAAAACATAATGTTGGACACTATTTTTATTTATTAGTTGAAGCAACACCGAAAACTGTTAAAGAGTTTGAACGTGTAGCACTTATAAATGAAAATATTATCAGAACTTTAGTTGTTAAAAAAGAAGATTAGAGGTAAATATGAATAGAGTATGTTTAGTTGGTAGACTTGCTAGAGATCCAGAAACAGAATATGTTAATACAAGTGATGGAAGTGTAGCTAGAACAAGATTTACCATAGCAGTTAATAGAAGTTTTTCTAGTAATAATGACGGTAAACAAACCGCAGATTTTATAAGTTGTGTTTGTTGGAGAAAAACGGCAGAAAATCTAGCAAAATTTCAAAAAAAGGGTAATCAAATATCTGTAGAAGGTAGAATTCAAGTTAATAGTTATGATGATAAAGATGGAAATAGGGTATGGAATACAACTGTATTAGCAGATACTATCCAATTTTTAGATCGTAAGGGTGAAACAACAGATGATAATTTTAATGACGATGTTAAACCTAGTGATTTTTCTAGTTCTTCTAATGAAGCTGGTTCTACAGTATGGGATGCAGGTTCTAATATAGAAATTGATCCTGATGAATTACCATTCTATTAGAAGGGAGATTAATATGGCAGAATTTTTCAAAAGAAAGAAAAAGGTATGTTATATGTGTACAGGTCAAGAAGTTGACTGGAAAGATGTTGAAGTATTAAGAAAGTTCGTTAACGAAAGAGGAAAGATACTTCCAAGAAGAGTTACAGGAACATGTGCTCTACATCAAAGACATATAGCAAGAGAAGTAAAGAAAGCTAGAATAGCAGCTTTATTACCGTTTGCAAAGTAAAAGTTATCTTTTACTTTTTTTATGTAAAAAAATATGTAAATTGATTAAATATTCATTGATTATCAAAGATATAATGAGGTTTAGATGGTATTATAATATTAGATGGTGGATTATGAAAAAGAAAAAAGGGAATAAAAAGTTAATACTTAAGAAGAAATCAGTAAGGTTATTCTTATTAGGAACAACTAGTATAACATTTATTGTTTACTTTTTTGTAATGGTTACCGGATTAATTGTTAATATTATAAAAAAATACGAAGAGAAAAAAGAATATTCAGAGGAATTAACAAGGCTTAGAGAAAAAGAAGAAAAACTACAAGTAGATGTTTTAAAATTACAGGATCCAGAGTATATCGCAAGATATTTAAGAGAGAAATTTTATTATACTAAAAATGGGGAATATGTAATTAAAATACCTGAATAAACTTGCTATTATAAAGTCCATCTATTAAAATAATTAGTTGTATGGAAGAAGTTTTAATTTATTTAAAAAATATTTTTAAAAATAAGAAAAGACATACCATCGTTCTTGCCAATTCTGGCGGACCGGATTCTATGTCTCTTTTGTATGTTTTACTTTTATTAAGAGATGAGCTTAATTTAGAAATAATTTCGGCTCATGTTAATCATAATATAAGAGTTGAAAGCGCTAGTGAAGAAAAAATTTTAAAAAAATTTTGTAAAGATAATAAGGTTATTTTTGAGAGTATGAAGATTAAGAAATATAACTCAGCTAACTTTCATAAGGAAGCTAGAGATATAAGATATAGATTTTTTGAAAAAGTACTTAAAAAATACAATGCCGATATTTTAATGACGGCGCATCATGGAGATGATTTAATAGAGACGATTCTTATGAGAATTGTTAGGGGATCAACTCTAAAAGGTTATAGCGGATTTTCGCAATATGCCCAAAATGATTGGTATACGATAATTAGACCTTTAATATATTTATCAAAGGAAGAAATATTAGAATTTAATAAGAAAAATAATATCGAGTATGTTATTGATAAAAGTAATTTTAAAGATGAATATACAAGAAATCGTTACCGAAATCATCTACTTCCATTTTTACATGAGGAAGATAAAAATGTTCATCATAAGTTTTTAAAATTTAGTAGATTATTAGAAGAAGCTTCAACTTATATTGATAATAATATATTAAAGGTTATGGAAGATGTTTATATTGATAAAAAAATAAATTTGAAGATATTTAACGATTTAGATTTATTTGTTAAAAAAGAGATTGTTATTAGAATATTAGATGAGCTTTATGATGACTTAATAACCGATGTAAGCGATATTCATGTAGATTTGATAATTGAATTGGGTGAAGCCGATAGGTCTAATGCTAGTATTGATTTACCTTGTGGATTTATAGCAACTAAATCCTATGATAGTCTTATTATTGAAAAGAAAAAAGATGAAAAAAAAGAATATAAATATGAGTTAGTTAACAATTTAGTACTAGATGATTTTACTTTTAAAATAGTTAATGAAGAAGATATAAATAATAATTATGTTATAAGACTAGATAAAAAAGATATAGACTTTCCTTTGTTTATTAGAGCAAAAAAAGATGGCGATAGGATAGAATTAAGAGATTTAGGTACTAAAAAGATTAAAGACATCTTTATCGATTCTAAAATACCAATAGATAAAAGGAAGAATTATCCAGTAGTTGTTGATAATGATGATAAAATATTATGGATACCAGGAATAAAAAAATCAAAATATGGGAAGAAAAATAACGAATATTATGATATAATAATAAAATGTGAATTAGGAGGAGTTTATGAAGAAAAAGAATGTTAAGAGAGGTTTATTACCTTATATTCTATTAATAGGAGTTATCTTTTTAGTTTTCTATATAACAAATATTACAGGGTATAAGATAAATGAACTTACCTATGATAAATTATTAAGTGAAATAAGTAATAATAATGTTAAAGAAATTGTTATTACTCCAAATACTACCAAGAGCATATATGTTCTTACTGGTAAGTTAAATAACTATGGAGAAAAGGAAGAATTTGTCGTATCGGCTCCTTTAGCAGAGAAGGTAGTGGATCAAATACTAGATATTAATGAAAATATTAAATATGAGATTAAAACAAATGATGATCCAGGATCAAGTCCATTTCTTTATATAATTGCTAATATCTTACCGCTTGTTTTAATAGCAGGTCTTGGTTTCTGGTTTGTTACTCGTCAAATGGGAGCGGCTGGTAAATCGATGGATTTTGGTAAGAGTAAAGCTAAATTAAATACGGAGAAAAACAAGGTAACTTTTAAGGAAGTAGCAGGATTAAAAGAGGAAAAAGAAGAAGTTAGAGAATTGATTGATTTCTTGAAAAATCCTAAGAAGTTTCAAAGATTGGGAGCTAGAATTCCTAAGGGAGTTTTATTAGTAGGTCCGCCAGGAACAGGTAAGACATTGCTTGCTAAGGCGGTTGCCGGGGAAGCTGATGTACCATTTTATTATATAAGTGGATCGGATTTCGTAGAATTATTTGTAGGAGTAGGAGCTAGTCGTGTTCGTGAGATGTTTAAGGATGCGAAAAAAACAGCACCATGTTTAATATTTATCGATGAAATTGATGCGGTAGGGCGTCAA
>CAYMAV010000034.1:0-4496 GCA_964388545.1 uncultured Clostridium sp. | reverse complement strand
CATTGATAACATTGAAGATGATAAAGTCATTTTATTTTCTTCAAATACTGATGATATCCAACATCCCAAGTAGTAATCATTCCCGCAAAATAAACTATAATATATTGAATTACCAAGAATAAAATAGCAATAGTAATTAAATTTACAACAAACTTTTTCGAACAAGTATTTAAGTCTTTAACACTTTTTTTGTTTTTTTTATTTTTAAATTTTTTATAAAGAAAATAAATTAATAAAAATAGTAAAATTATTAAAATAAAAAAGATACCATTCGAAAAAAGCTGATTCCTATTTGCTTGTATATATATTTCTTTTCTATTAATAAAGTCTGGTCCAATAGTAACAATTGAATATATTATTAAAATCGTAAATAGAAAATAAAATATATATATAAATTTTTCAAAAATTGGATATATTTTAAAATTCCATTTGCTTTTCATATCTAGCTCCTATTTAATATAATAATATTTTATTAGTTTTTTTACAAATAAAAAGAGTAGATAACTACTCTTACTAGCTAATATAAAACAATATTATTTGTTAATTCAGGAAAAGCTGATATTAATTTATCTCTAGTAGCTGGAGTTTTTACTTGAATAAGACTTTCACTATAGTAATTATAATCATCATATCTTCCGAACATTCTATTCATATTACTTACTTTTGACATATCAAAAACCCCTAATTTCAAATTTCCAAAACCTAAACATTGTTTAACCATAGGCTCTACTTTAAATACTTCGGAATTATTAGAATATTTTAATCCTAAATCACCTATTAATGGTTCATTAAAATCAGAGATATTTGTGTTTTCTGGAAAATATCCACAATTACAAAACATATACGACATATCTGTCACATTTGATGTATCAAAATTACTTATATCTAATTCTGCTAAATCTCCCCCATCAAAAAACATTTTACTCATATTGGTAACTTTAGAAGTATTTAGATTTTTTAAATCCATAGCTTCAAGATAAATAAAATCAGCAAATAATTGAGATGAGTTCGGATTAGCTGCGAGTCCACCATCTCCACCAAGATATAGTTCATAAGCATGGTTTCCATCACTATCAAGATACCATGCCATCGCACTACCATCGTTATTAGCACTTATATCCCAACTTCTTATTGCGTTTCCTGGTACATTTTTATGATTCTCTACTTTTATACTTTCAATAGATTTTTTATTTAATCCTGACCAAATTGTATTGTATTCACCAATCATTGGAAGTAAATCTACTTGTTCAATTGGATTATTTAAGTCTTCAACTGTAAAATTATCTTTATTCATCAAGAATTCTGCAGTTGTTGAACTTACTCCTTCTAAATTACAATTATTATTTAACACCATTATTTTACTTCTATTATTTATTCCTATATTTGGCTCTAGTTCTTCCATTGAATGTTGCACTAATTCTTTAGATAATAAATCTCCTTTTGTTAAATAAAACCCTTCATTAATATTATCTCTACTCATCCAGTAATATGTAAATCCTTCTTTTTTATCATAAGTTACCACCATGTAAGCTTCTTTAAATTCTCCATTTGGACTTCTTCTTACTTTCTCCATAGGTATACATTTCTCTGGTAAATAATATGTTACACCTTCATCAAACATCCCTAAACCGCCAGAATTTACGTAGTTTAATGCTGAAGAAATATAGGATTTTGCTGTTGCCACATAACTATCTTTTCTTGAATCTTTAATATATCTTGAAACTCCTACAACAGCAACTGTTATAAGTATTCCTAGAATTATAATTACTGCTAATAATTCAATTAAAGTAAATCCTATTTTTTTCTTTTTCTTTCTTCTCTTTTTAGGTTTTTTGGACTCTATATCCTCTTCTCTTTCTTCTTTCTCTACTATCTCTTCCTTTTCTTCCATAATAATTCCTCCTTTTTTATAATTAAACAACATTAATTGTAAGGTTTAAATAAACCACTAGTATTTCGTCTTTTGTTGTTTAAATTTTCATTTTACAAATTCTCTATTCGTACTCATACAATCGCATATTTCCATAAACTGTCAACTTTGGTAAAAGTCGATAATCTTGAAAAACAACGCCTAATTTTCTTCTTAATTTATATACTCTACTTCTTCTTAATTTAGAAATATTAATACCTGCTACAGTAATCTTTCCACTAGTTGGTTTCTCTTCTCTATAAAGCATCTTAATAACAGTAGATTTCCCACTACCAGTTCCCCCGATTAAAAAAACAAATTCCCCTTTTTCAATTGATAAAGATAAATCATAAATAGCATTAACACCATTTTTGTATTTCATATTGACATTTTTTAATGTTACCATTTCTGCCATTTAGAGCCCCTCCTATCATCTTTATAATAACACATATATAGGTCATTTTCTATTTTTTAGAAGGGAAAATGTAAAGTTTACTTCTTAACTGACAACTGATAAGCATCAACTGTTGAAAAGAAAATATTAGGATCAATTTCCTTAATTTTTTCCGATACTTTGAAATAAATAGAATTATTTACTACCATCATTAACATCTTTTTATCATCATCTGGTTTATGATCATCTAAGATTGTAACTGAGTTTTTTAACTCTTTTAACACATAATCCGTTATTTCTTCACTCTTTTCAGTAATTATATAATATATCTTATTAGATGAAATTCCAAAAAGAACCCTGTCAATTAAAATTTCACTTATATATATTAAAATAATTGCACATAAAAGTGTCGTAATACCAAAATAAAACCCGCCTGCTAAAACAATAATTATATTAATAAAAGTATTTACTTTACTAACAGATAATTTAAATTTTTCATGAATCATTTGAGCAACTAAAATAATCCCACCTTGACTCAATCCTAGTTTACATAAATACCCTGTTGTAATACCATTAATAACTCCTGAAAGAACACTTACAACAATTATATGTTCACTACTAATAACAAGATGATTAGCAAGAGGAGAAGTTATTTCTACAAAAAATGGGTATATTATTGAAGCGATTAGTGCTGAAGATGACTTTCTAAATCCTACTACAAAATATGATATTAAAAGAACCAATAATTGAAAAAACAAGATAAATGTTGATGCCTTTATACCAAATAAATTACTTATAATAAGAGCTAAACCAGAAGAACCTCCTGCTACTATCTTAAATGGCATAAGAAGTAAATTATAATTTAAAGCAGTAATAAAAAGTACTAAAATAAATAATACATACTTTTTAATTAATTTTTCCTTTTTTATATAATTATAAATCTTATTCACCGCCATACACCTCATATGAATCTGATACTACAAAAAAGGCGTCCTCATCAATTTTATATATTCCATCCTTAAAAGTAAAATATTCCCTAGTTGGTATAACACAGAATAATACCTTTTGATTTTCTTTAGAAAAACCACCTTCTGCGTTAAATAAGGTTACACCATGTCCTAATTCATTAATTACAAAATCTCTATCTTCATCAACTTTACTTGTTATAACATAAAAGGATTTAGATTGACTAATACCAATTATTAATTTATCAGCTAAAGTTGTATTGATATATAAAACCACTAATGCATACATAAATTTTTCAAATCCAAAGTAAAATAATCCACTAAAAATTATAAGCCCATCTGTAATCATCATGGCTTTACCTATACTTATCTTAAGATATTTATTAAAGATTTGATTAATAATATCAGTTCCTCCTGAAGTATATCCTGCACGATGCATAAGTCCTAAACCAGTACCAGCTAAAACTCCGCCAAAGATTGTTGCCAACAATAAATCAACTTGCTCTATATTTACAATCTCTGCAAGCATTGCAGTTATCTTTATAAAAACAGGCAATAATAATGAACCTAAAGTCGATTTTAAAGTCTTTTCTCTACCTAATAAAAAATAACTAAGGACAAGTAAGGATGTCCAACCTACCATTTTTATAGAAAATATTGATGCTTGTGAAAATAAAAATGTTGCCATAACAATTAATACTACACATATTGCTACGAATTCTCCTTTATCTACCGTAAATGATACATTATCAAGTGCAACTACTTTAGAATTACCCTTTCCATATACTTTACTTAAATTTTCTACTTTTAATATTTCCATATTCAAATATTCTTCCTTTCTTGATTTAAGTATATATGACTAATATTACAACTAAGTTACAACTTACTAATTTGACAAAAAAAGAGAGTTTTAAACTCTCAAAAGTGTAAAAACTTTTGCCTTTTTTACCTGTTTTTCGTTAAAAGTGTAAAAACTTTTTTCGCTACTTTCCTTATTTTATAAGGGTTTTCAAGTTTTTCTCACTAGAGCCCCATTTCCCAGTTGATGACATTTTTAGCAACACTTGGATTTTCGTTTGTACTACTCATAGAAATCACTCCTTTTTTTGTAAGTAACTTTACTAATCAATTATACCATAATTTCTACGAATTGAGATACCTAAGAGCATCTTCGATAGTGTAAAATAGTTTTGGGATTGAGTATACAAAAAGGAAGACCTTTTGTTAA
>CAYMAV010000033.1:0-5084 GCA_964388545.1 uncultured Clostridium sp. | reverse complement strand
GTATGAGGTATTTCTTCTCTAGTTAGTCTAAGAAGTTTTTCTCTTACTACTTCTGCTATATAGAAGTTACGATTAATATTTGTAACCTCATCAACATCATATAATAATCCTTCTCTTGGTAAATATCCTTTAATAACCTCTAATAACTTATCAACATTATCCCCTTTAAGACTAGATAGAGGAAATATCTCTTTAAAATCATAGATATCTTTATATTTATTTATAAGCTCTAATAACTCATCCTTTTTTATTAAATCAACCTTATTAATTATTAAAAATATCGGTATACTCCCCTCTTTAATCTTATTTAAAACAAAGGTATCCCCCTTACCAAAAGGCTTAGTACCATCGATCATAAATAAAATTAAATCAACATCATGAATCATCTGATAGGCACTAGAATTCATCCTGTTACCAAGTTTATTAATAGGTTTGTGGATACCTGGAGTATCGATAAATACTATTTGGTGATTATCATCATTATAAACACCTTCAATGATATTTCTTGTTGTACCACTTACATTAGAAGTAATCGCTAGCTTTCTTTCTAAAAGCGAATTTAATAAAGTACTTTTCCCTACATTTGGTCTACCTACTATACTTACATAACCACTTTTAACCATTATAAATCCTCACTACTAAATGGGAATGGACATAACTCTGCAACAGTATGAATCTCCTCTTTACCATTTGGATTCATCGCAATTACCTTCATATCCTTTTCAAAGAATTCTACAAAAGTTTGACGACAGATCGAACAAGGCATACCGATAGTATTACCATCGCACATTACATATAACTCCTTAAAGTCACCTTTACGAAGCCCAGTTGCTACTGCAGTTAATATAGCAGTTCTCTCAGCACAAATACTTCCACCATAAGAGGCATTTTCAATATTAACTCCATTAAATTCACGACCATCCTTAGTAATCAAAATAGCTGATACTCTATATTTTGAGTATGGTGAATAACTATTTTCTAATAATTTATATAATTTATCTCTCATAAATCCTCCTACCTATTTATATTATATTTTCTTAATATTTCATCTTGCTTTTTAAACATTATCTCCTCATCTTCTTCCTTCATATGATCATATCCTAATAAATGAAGAAAACCATGAAGCGCTAGAAAGAATAACTCTCTTTTAAAAGAATGTTCATATTCTTTACTTTGACTATAAACCTTATCTAAAGAAATATAAATATCTCCTAGCATTCTTATATCTTGATTATTAAAACTTTTATCATCCTCTAAGGCAAAGGTAATAACATCCGTTTCTTTATCGATATTACGATAGTCTTTGTTTAACTCTTTTATCTTTTTATTACCTACGATAATAACGTTAAAAATAACATTCTTTAAACCTTCATCTAAAGAAACACTTTCTAAAAACTTTTTTAATTCTTCGATATATTCTACATTTTCATCAGTTTCATTAAAAACTTCTATCTCCATAAAAACTCCTATAAATATAAACTAATTATAAATCCAATAAAGGTAATAAAAATAATTATCGCTATTACATTTAACAACCAAGGCTTTTTTAAAAATTTAGGCAAACGAACATACATTTTGTTAAATATTAAGAATATGATATAACCAATTATCCCACCTATCACATTTAAAATAATATCATCGATATCAAAAACTCTACCAATCGATAACTGAGTTATCTCTATTGCTAAACTAGCAAATACTACTAAAACAAAATTTAGTAAAAATTTTTTACTTTTCAAATATTTACATATCAAATATCCATAAGGAGTAAAAAGGACTACATTTCCTACGACATTTCTAATAAACAATGGGCTTAATGTCTTATATCTAGTCATTTCCTGAAAAGGAATATAATTACTTGTTCCATAAACATTTATATCTCTTGCCGTTACAAAATGAAAAAGGCAAAGAAGATAAAATAATGATAAAAAGTTAATTATCTCTTTATGTATGATAAAATTTCTTTTTCTAGACCTTAAGTAAATCACTCTAAAAATTGATAATATAATTATTGTTGTATATATTACCGACGAAGCTGGCAAGAAAAAGTTTTTAAAATTATCATAAAGAGAAATCATTATTCTAGATTAGTTAATCTTTCTTTTACTAAATTACTTACCTCTTTCATATCACATTTACCTTTAACAAGTGGACTTAACTCTTTAATAACTACTCCCATATCTTTAAGTCCGTTTGGCTTAACTTTATCGAACGCTTCATCCATTACCTTGTTTAATTCTTCAAGCGTTAACTGTTTTGGTAGATATTCCATAAGTAATTCTATTTCTTCATTAGTCTTAGAAATCAAATCATCTCTACCACCTTTTTCAAATTCCGAAACAGATTCCTTTCTAGTTTTTATTCCTCTAGAAAGCATATCAATAACAAGTTCATCTGTTATCTCAACTTTCTTATTAATATGTTCTAAATCAACATCTCCTTTAATACCTCTTAAAGTTTGAAGTTTTAATTGATTCTTTTCTTTTAGACTATTAACGATGTCTTCTTTTATTTTCTCGTACATTAAAATCATCTCCTTATTAATATTATAACAACTTATCAGTAAAAAAACTATTTACAATTAAAGAAAAAAACAATATTTAATATTGTTTTAGTCTAATATAAATCTATTTTCTTCCTCTATTATCCGAGCAGTTGCTTCAACGCTTAGTTTTGAGGTATCTAGTATATATTTTTTATCATAGTTCATATTTTTAAATTCATTTAATAATACAAGACTTCTCTTTCCCATTTGCCAATCAAGAGGTCTTTCCTTATCCCTTTTAATTATCGTTTCTTCATCAGTCATTAGTACAACAAATTTAATTTTAAAGTCTTTAAACTCCTCTTTTAACATTTTTAAATCTTCTTTTTCAATTATATAGTTAAATACTACATCATATTGATTATCGAGAAAATTTCTTATAATACTTTTAGCATTCTTCCAAAAAATATCTAAGTGATTTCCTTCTTTCCAAGGACTAACATATCCACCTTTAACAAAATGATATATTTCATCCCCTTCAAGAAAAGCCGACCTCTGACTTTTTTCTGCGATAATCTTTGATATTGTTGATTTACCAACACCTGCTGGTCCGGTTATCAAATATAATTTATTCATTTTTCCTCCTAAAAAAGAGACCTTATTAGCCTCTGTCTTTATTCATACGATTTCTTTTTTGAGCTGCTTTAATACCAGCCTTTTTATCTTCTCTTCTTTTATCTCCAGGTTTAACTGCAAATGCACGTTTTTTAACTTCAGAAGGGACAGATTCTCTTGCTAATTTTTGTTTTAATCTTCTTAATGCTTGATCAACATTACCATTCTTAACAGGAACTTTAACTTGCGACATTTTTTCCCCTCCCTTCGTTTAATACTGCATAGATTATAGCATATTCACTTTCTAAGTTCAATATTTTATTTATCGTTTTCTTTATTTTTTCTAAGTTTAACTCCCTTATCCTTAAAACCTTTTAATACTTTTACCATATCTCGATACATTCCATTAGGTAATTCATAAAGGTAAGTATCTTTTTCTAAATTTTTATCAACATCTTCTAACTCTTTTTCCATATTGTAAGGTACTCTGCAAAACTCTATACCAATTGGTGCTGTATGATCTTTTTCATTTAGTTTACCTTCTAAAATAACATAATGCGCATTCGTTGTTTCTCTTACATCGCTATCAAAATCTTTATCCCTTATTACATCAAAAGCATTCCCAACGCTTCCAATATTAATTAAAGTCTTATTATATAGTTTATCCATATATTGATGATGAATATGACCATATAAAACGATATCGGCGTTTTTATCACTCATCGTTTTATCGCTATGTTCAAATAAAGTAGATTTTTCATCAATTGAATCAACATTTAAAACCGTCCTGTTATTTCGATCAGGTGCGGCATGAAAGATTCTAACTAAACTTCCGCTTAAATAAAATTCATACGAAAATGGCAAATTTCTTAAATAAGATTTATTTTCATCAGCTAATAAAGATTGGTTCCACTTAATACGTGAAATTTCTAATTCAGGTAGAGAATCTAAATTATCATGATCTTTAGTAAAATATTCATCGGTATTTCCTCTAATAACTACCTTACAATGCTTTCTTACTAGCTCTATACATTCATTTGGATGATGACCTTTCGCTATGATATCTCCTAGACAATAAATCTCATCTACACCTCTACTATAAGCATCTTCTAAAGTTGCTTTTAATGCTTCTAAATTTCCATGTATGTCAGAAATAAATGCGATTTTTTTCATAATGCTCCTATCTAAAAACTTTATCTAGTTTTTCTTTAATCTCATCTCTACTAAAAGGCTTTGGTATATAATCAACAAATCCTAATGATAGATATTTTTCTTTAGCACCTGCTATCGCATCAGCAGTAAGTGCTATTACCGGTGTTTTAAAATTGGGATCCTCTTTTAATTTCATAAAAGTTTCTTCTCCACCCATATGAGGCATCATTATATCCATTAAAATTAAATCATAATTATTAGCATTAACCTTTTCGATACACTCAAGACCATCATAACATTCATCTATTTGAGGAATAAAATCCGTCATTGCCTTTCTAGCAACTTTAACATTTAACTTATTATCATCTACAATTAAAACCTTTTTACTTGAATAGTCAATTTTACTTTCAACATTTTGAACACTAACATTTTCCATTTCATTTTTTCTTTTTAAAACCTCTGCTGTATTGATTAATTCGGTATTTGTTAATGGTCTTTCTTTTTTACTAATCTTTTGTGGTAATTGAACCATAAAGATCGATCCTTGACCAAATTGACTTTGAACGTTAATCTTACCGCCCATCATATCAACTAAAGATTTAGTAATAGCAAGACCCAACCCTGTACCTTCAACCGTTGTATTTTTTTCGATATCTAATCTTTCAAACTTATTAAATAATCTATTTATTAATTCAGCTTTTATACCTCTTCCAGTATCATGTACATTTATTATTAAAGTACAAATATCCGCTTGATTAATACAATTTATATTAAGAAGAATAGTTCCTCTTTCGGTATATTTAATCGCATTCGTTACCAAGTTATTTACAAC
>CAYMAV010000032.1:0-5180 GCA_964388545.1 uncultured Clostridium sp. | reverse complement strand
GTTTTCTATAGGTAATACGCCCACGTGTTAAATCATAAGGTGAAAGTTCTAACACTACTGTGTCACCCGGTAAAATGCGGATGTAGTTCATTCGGATTTTACCAGAAACGTGAGCCTCAACCATATGACCATTTTCTAGTTCAACTTTGAACTTTCCTCCTGGTATTATTTCGAGAACTTTCCCTTCTATTTCGATAGTATCTTCTTTTGCCATAATATCACTCTCCAACATTATTTAATTAATTCCTTTACTTTTTCAAAAGCTATAGCAGATTCAGATGAGTCAACACTATAAAGATTACCTTTTTCTTTATAAAAATCTAATAATGGCTGAGTATTTTTCAAATATGTATCATATCTTACTGTAAAAATCTCCATATTATCATCTTTTCTTTGAGTAAGCGATCCACCACATTTATCACAAATGCCTTCTTTTTTGGGTGCAAACTCTGGATTGTAGATATTATATACTTGACCACAAGAACTACAACTAAATCTTCCTGTAATTCTTTCTTTTAGCAATTCACGGTCAATTTGCATTTCAACTACAATACCTTCATCTTTATTTAATTTCTTTAATATATTATCAAACTCTTTTGCCTGTTCTAAATTCCTTGGAACTCCATCAATAATATAATGACTATTTACTGTTTCTAACTTCTTTTCCAACACTTCAAATACTGTTTTATCATCTATTAGATTTCCACTTGCCATTATTTCTTTTATTTTATTTCCAAATTCATCTCCTCTTTGAGCCATTTCTCTAAAGAGATCTCCAGTTGATATATGAATATACCCATACTTTTCAACAAGTTGTTTTGATAATGTACCTTTACCACCACCTGGTGGTGCGATTAAAATTAAATTCTTCATCTTCTACCTTTTACTATAACCCTTTCTATATGTTCTTGTTAATAAACTTCCCTCTAATTGTTTGTATGTTTCAACCGCAACTCCAACAACAATCAATAAGCTTGTTCCACCTATCGCAGCTGCTGATGACAATCCTGTTAAAGACGATACAACAACTGGAATTGAAGAAATTATAACTAAGAATAAAGCTCCAAATACCGTTAACCTTGATAATACTTTTGAGATATATTCCTCTGTATTCTTACCTGGTCTAATACCTGGAATAAATCCACCATTATTTTGTAGGTTTTTTGATAATTCCTCAGGCCTTAGTTGAATAAATGTATAGAAATATGCAAAGAAATATATAAGTAATACAAAGATTAAGAATCCTACTGGTTTAGTATAAACCAAATAATTATTAACAAAATCTGTAAGTTTTTGATTTTTTGCAAATTGTGCTATAACACCTGGTATTGTTAATAAACTTGAAGCAAAAATTACTGGTATAACTCCTGCTGAATTTATCTTAATTGGCATATAAGATTGATTTTGTCCAAATGTTGATTTATTTGCATATTGTATCTGTATTCTTCTTTCAGCTTGTTCTATAAAAATTACTCCTATAACAACTGCTAAATAAGATAATACAAATAAAGCAAACGATAAAACTCCCATAACAGTAACACCACTATTAACAAGCACTAATTCTTGAAAAGTTTGAACAAATGTCGATGGTAGCGTTGATATAATACCTGCCATTATTATTAAAGAAATGCCGTTACCAATACCCTTTTGAGTAATTTGATCACCTAACCATAATAGGAATGCTGTACCAGCTGTTATTACTGTTGCAACATACATATAATCCATTGTTGTCTTACCTTCACCTAAGAATGCTATTGCAAAAACAAATCCTTCGATAAATGCAAATATAATACCTAAATATCTTGTTATCTTATTAATCTTTTGTCTTCCTGTTGGTCCTTCTTCTTTTAATTCGCTAAAATATGGAATAATATCCATTTGTAATAACTGAACTATGATAGATGCAGTTATGTATGGTGTAACTCCTAGCGAAAATATTGAAAATTTTTGCATTGCTCCACCAGTAAACGAATTTAATGTACCTAGTATTCCAGAAAGTGGAACTGTTGGTGTATTAGGTATTTGTACATAAGTACCAACAATAAATAGTGCTAAAGCTCCTAGAGTGAAATATATTCTTGCTCTAAGATCTTTATTAATAGGTGATGATAATTGCTTCAACATTTGAAACATACTAAATCACCTCGAATTTACTTCCAGATTCTTCAATCTTTTCTATCGCTTGTTTAGAAAATTTATGTGCTTGAATAGTTAATTTCTTTTCAAGTTTTCCATTTCCTAAAACTTTAATTCCATGTAATTGATTTTTTACTAATCCAACTTCCTTTAATAGAGCTGGTGATACTACTGCACCATTATCAAATCTATTAAAATCTTCAACATTTAATACCGCATAAATTGTTGCAAATCTAGCATTGTTAAATCCTCTTTTTGGAAGTCTCATATATAATGGTGTTTGTCCACCTTCAAATACTCCGTGAGTTGTAACACCACTTCTTGACTTTTGACCTTTTTGACCTTTACCACTTGTTTTACCAAGCCCAGATCCTGGTCCACGTCCTATAATTTTTCTTCTTTTAGTAGCCCCAATATTTTTTTCTAATTCATGTAACTTCATTATCCTAAAATCTCCTCTACTGTTTTTCCTCTTAATTTTGCTATATGCTCAGGAGTCTTTTGTCTCATTAAAGCATCTAGTGTAGCAGTAGCCATATTATGTTTTGTTCTTGACCCAAGTGATTTAGATAAAATATCACGAACTCCTGCAAGCTCTAAAACTGCTCTAACAGCTCCTCCTGCAATTACTCCTGTACCTTCACTAGCTGGTTTAAGGAATACCTTTGCTGCTCCACTTTCTCCAGTAATTTCATAAAAAGTTGTTCTTTCATCCTTAAGATTAATTTTAACTACATTTTTATGTGCATCCTGAATAGCCTTTTTAATTGCATTTGGAACCTCATTAGCCTTACCTTTTCCAATTCCTACTTTTCCTTGTCTGTCCCCAACAACAACTACAGCAGAAAATCTTCTTTGTCTACCACCCTTATTTACTTTTACTACACTCTTAATTTCAATAACTTGTTCTTCTAATTCTTTTGTCTTTGGGTCATTATTTTTATTACGCATAAATTCCCTCCTTTAAAACTCTAATCCATTTTCACGTGCTGCATTTGCAAGAGCTTCTACTCTTCCGTGATATAAATATCCACTTCTATCAAAAAAAACCTTCTTGATATTTGCTTTTACTGCTAATTTAGCAATTTTTTCACCAACTTTAGCAGCAGCTTCAACATTGCTTCCATTTGCTATTTTTAAATCTTTATCAACTGATGATGCACTTACTAATGTCTTCCCTTCGGAATCATCTATAATTTGTGCAAATATATTGGTATTTGATCTAAAAACATTTAATCTTGGAATTTCTGTTGTTCCTTTTATATCTTTTCTTACTCTTTCATGTCTTTTAACACGTTTCTTATTTCTAGATTCTTTTTTTATCATAAGTATTTCTCCTTATCCTTATATTTTAAGCAGCTTTCTTACCTTCTTTACGTATTACACGTTCATCAGAGTAACGAATTCCCTTACCTTTATATGGCTCAGGTTTTCTAATTTTTCTAACATTAGCTGCAAATTCTCCTACTAACTCCTTATCAATACCCTTAATTAATAATTCTGTATTGCTAGGAAGTTCTACTGTAATTCCCTTTGGAATATCTATTTCAACAGGTTTTGAATATCCTGCATTAATAGATAGGGCATGTCCTCTTTGATTGAAACGATATCCAACTCCAATGATTTCAAGCTTTTTCTGAAAACCATGGGTTACTCCTTCAATCATATTTTCTATTAGAGAATTTATAGTTCCATGAATAGGCTTAAATCTATCATGTTCTCTTAAAACTTCTACTGTATTTTCTTCAACTTTTACACTTATTCCATTAACTAAAGTAGTTTTAAGTTCACCCTTAGGTCCAGTTACTTTTACAGTTGAGTTCTCAACTTCTACTTTTACACCTACAGGTATATTAAGTTTTCTATTTCCTATACGACTCATAATTTTCCTCCTACTTTAATTACCAAATATATGCTAAAACTTCTCCACCAAGTTGTTCTTTACGAGCTTCTTTATCAGTCATCAATCCCTTCGAAGTAGAGACGATTGCGATTCCCAATCCATTCAATACCTTTGGTACATCCTCACTCTTAACATAAACTCTTAATCCTGGTTTAGAAATACGTTTTAGTCCAGTAATTACTCTTTCTTTCTTTTTTCCATATTTAAGTGTTAATAAAATATTTTTACAAACTCCATCATTAACAACTTTATAATCCTTAACGAATCCTTCTTCCTTTAAAATTCTAGCAATTTCTTCCTTTAATTTTGAAGCAGGAACGCTAACTTCTTCATAACACATTTGATTAGCATTGCGAATACGAGTTAACATATCTGCAATTGCATCAGTTACTACAGCCATATCTATATCCTCCTTCCCAATTACCAGCTTGATTTCTTAATTCCTGGTATTTGTCCCTTATAAGCTAATTCTCTAAAGCAAATACGACATACTCCAAATTTACTTAAAATAGCATGCGGTCTTCCACATCTTTTGCAACGAGAATACTGACGTACTTTAAACTTTTGCTTTCTATTAGCTTTTACAATCATACTTTTTTTTGCCATTATTTACCCTCCAATTACTTTCTAAATGGAATCCCAAGTTCACTTAATAAACTATGTGCTTCTTCATCTGTTTTAGCAGTTGTTACAAATACAATATCCATTCCACGAACTTTAACTACATCGTCAAATTCTATTTCCGAGAATATTAATTGTTCCTTGATTCCTATTGTACAGTTTCCTCTACCATCAAATGCTTTTGATGATACCCCTCTAAAATCACGAACTCTAGGCAACCCGATTGATACTAATTTATCCATAAAGTTATACATATTCTTTCCTCTAAGTGTAACCTTACATCCAATTGCTTGTCCTTCTCTTAGTTTAAAACCTGCTATCGAATTCTTTGCTCTTGTTAATACTGGCTTTTGACCAGTAATTAGTTCTAGGTCTTTTAATGCTGCATCTAATAATTTTGAATTAGTAGTTGCATCTCCAATTCCCATGTTAAGAACAATTTTTTCAAGCTTTGGAACTTCCATTATAGTAGTATAATTATGTTTTTTAATTAAACTTGGAACGATTTCGTTTATATATT
>CAYMAV010000031.1:0-6333 GCA_964388545.1 uncultured Clostridium sp. | reverse complement strand
AAATTAGAAGTAAATGTTAAGGGTCTAGGGCCAGGAAGAGAAACTGCTATTAGATCACTTCAAACAGCAGGTCTTGAAATTACTGCGATTACTGATGTAACACCGATACCACATAATGGTTGTAGACCACCAAAAAGACCACGTGGTTAATTTATAAAAGTAAGTGAAGGGAGATATTTTATGATTGAATTTGAAAAACCAAATTATAAAATAACAAATTATATAGAGAATAATTTCTATGGAAAATTTGAAATTGAACCTTTGGAAAGAGGTTTTGGTACAACTTTAGGAAATGCTCTTAGAAGAGTAATGTTGTCTAGTTTACCAGGAAGTGCTATTAGCAGTGTTAAAATTGATGGAGTATTACATGAATTTCAGACAATTGATGGAGTTCTAGAAGATGTTACAACAATTATTTTAAATTTAAAACAAATTGTTATAAAAAATCATAGTAAAGAAAATAAAGTAATTAGAATTAATGCAACTAAGGAAGGTCCGGTTACAGCAGGAGATATCGAAAGAGATTCAGATATTGAAATTGTAAATCCAGATCTAGTTATTGCAAATTTAGCTAAAGGTAAGAAATTATCAATGGAAATGCTTGTAACTAACGGTAGAGGTTATGTTAAGAGCGAAGATAACAAAGAAATGCTAGATCTTAAAAAAGTCGGAGAAATAGCAATAGATTCATTATATTCGCCAATTGAGAGAATTTCTTATGATGTTGAACCAGCTCGTGTAGAACAAAATGAAGACTATGATAAACTAATCCTAAATGTATGGACTAATGGTTCGATTAAACCTGAAGAAGCAATTGCTTTAGGGTCAAGAATTTTAATAGAACATTTTAATATCTTAACAGATTTAAGTGATATTGCAGCGGTTAGTGGACTTATGATCCAAAAAGAAGAAGATCCAAAAATTAAAGCATTAGAAACAACAGTTGAAGATTTAGATTTTTCGGTAAGAGCTTATAATTGCTTAAAGAGAGCAAATATTAATACTCTTCAAGATTTACTTAATATGACTGAAGATGAAATATCAAAGATAAGAAATTTAGGAAAGAAATCACTAAAGGAAGTATTGGATAAATTAAACGAAATGGGACTTCTTTTAAAGAATGATGATTAGTAAGGAGGAAATATGTCTTATAGAAAATTAGGTGTTGATAACAAACATAGAAAAAGTATGCTTGCTAATTTAACGGTTGAAGTTATTATGAATGGAAGAATAGTAACAACAGTAACTAGGGCTAAAGAAGTTAGAAAATTTGTTGATAAAATGATTTCTTATGGAAAAGATGGAAGTTTAGTTGCTAGAAGAAAAGCAATAGCATTCCTTCATAATGATAAAGATATAGCTAAGAAAGTTTTTGATGAATTAGCACCAAAGTATGCTGAAAGAAATGGTGGATACACTAGAATACTTAAATTAGATGAAAGAAGAGGAGACAATGCTTTAATGGCAATTGTTGAATTAGTTTAAAGAAAATCGAAATGATTTTCTTTTTTTATGTTTTATTATATGGTAATATTGTATTTAGAAATAGGAGGAATTTATGGAATATTTAGGAATAGGAATAGGGGTAGTTATAGTTTTATTACTAATATTTTTTATTATTTCGTATAATAAATTAGTAAAGATTAATAATGAAACAAATGAAGCTTTTTCAACAATGGATGTCTATCTAAAAAAAAGATGGGATATGATTCCAAACCTTGTTGAAACAGTAAAAGGATATGCAAAGCATGAGCAAGAAACTTTAACCTCTGTTATGGAATTGAGAAATGGGATTAATTCATACGAAAAATTAAGTCCTAATGAAAAGATAAAGGCTAATAAAGAAATGAGCTCAGCATTAGGAAAGTTATTGGCTGTAGCGGAAGCTTATCCAGAACTGAAGGCTAATGAAAATTTTAGTAAATTGCAAGATAGTCTTGAAGGTATTGAAGATGAAATATCTCAGTCAAGAAAATATTACAATGCAGTTGTAAAAAATTATAATAATACAGTACAAATGTTTCCAAGCAATATAGCGGCTAAAATATTTGGATATAAAGTTAGAGAAATGTTTGAAGTAATCGTTGAAGAAAGAGAAAATGTTAAGGTAAGTTTTTAAATGAAAAAAAAGATAAAGAAATTATTAAAATATATAGGATATTTCTTTCTTTTTTTAATTGTGATTAATATATATAAGGGATTATATTCAGGTTTTATTGACAATTCTCTAGGATTAGAAAAAAAGCTTTATGTAACAAGGTCAAATGATTTTGCAATAAATTCTTTTAGAGTAGATTTAGATGTTAAGGTTGATAATAAAGTTGATGTTACCGAATATATAAGTACTGAATTTTATGCATGTCAGAAAAGAGGAATAGTAAGATATATACCGGAGTGGCTTGAATATACCGATAAAAATGGCAATAGAATAAAGAGGAAATCTATAATAAAAAATTTAAGAGCAGAGGATGATCCGTTTTCTTTAGATGTTGTAAATAAAAAGAAAAGAATTAAAATCGGCGATGAGGATACCTTTATAGGATGTGTTTTGAAAGACTATATAATTAAATATACATACGATATGGGAAAAGATCCTTTTAAGGGATTTGATGAGTTTATTTTTCATGCTTTTGGAGATTATTGGCCAACGGATATAAAGGAAGCGGAAATTAATATTACAATGCCCAAATTCATTGAAGGATATAATATAAATTTCTTTTTTGATAAGAATAGATTAGTTAATATAAATAATGTGGTAGATTATCATGTTGAAGGAAATAAATTAAGTGCTAAATATAATCGTGAAAAAGCTTTAGAAATAGAAGAGAAATGTGAAAAAAATAAAAATGATGATGATTGTAAGCATAAATTTATTGGTTATGATTATAAAGAAATAAATAAATCCATTACAATTGATATAGAACTTCCAGATGGTTATTTTAAAGGAGGTTCATGGAATTATGGTATTGGATCATTTCTTCTGTTTATCGTGGTTATTATATTGGCGATATATGTTATTATAATGTGGTTTAGAGTAGGAAAGAATCATCCAAAGAGAAGGCCAACAGTTGAATTTTACCCTCCTGATGAGTTAAGTGCTGCAGAAATAGGATATATTTATAACGATTTTAGCGTAAGTAAAAAGTTACCTACCTCAATTATCATTCAATTAGCTAGTAAGGGATATATAAAGATTGATGAGGAAGATAAAGAGCTACTTATTACTAATATGGTTCCTGAACCAAAAATAATTAAGGGTTTAGAAACTTTTTCTAATGATACGGTTGCTCTACCAAAAAATGTTGGAGCTTTACATAATTTTGCTACTAGTAGGGTGATAGAAGTTAAAGATTTAAAAAAGAAAGATGTTATCTTGAGCGAAAAAGAAAAAGAAATGTATGACTATCTTTTTAAAGATGGAGATACAAAAATTTTAGTTGAAAGAATTGATGAATTTGTAAGCATCAAGGATAGATTGGTTGAACTTGGATGTATAGAAATATTAAACGATAATAACCCTGATTTAAAAACAAGCGAAGAAAAGAAAAAAGAGCATGAAGAAACGGTTAAGGAATATGAAAAAAAGGTTAAAGAGTACGAGGAATATAAAGGTAAATTAAAACCTCTTACTAGTTTAGAGAAAATAATTTTTGAAGGTTTATTTTCAAATATAGAAGATACAACAATATTAAGTGAAAATAAAAATTTATATACAGCATATAATCAAGTAAATAATGTTTTAAAAGATGAATTTAAACCACAATTAATAGATGATAGTTCTAAAAAAAATATTATTAAGGCTATTTTGATTAGCGTTCTTATTTTGATAATTACTTTGATATCATATCATTATGTAGAAGATTTACCATATTTTCTTAATGTTGTTTATTCTTTATCATTTAATATGTTTATATTAACTTTTTCTCTTTCATGGTTTATGGGAAGAAAAAGCTTATATGGTGAAGAAATAATAGCAAGAGTAGAGGGCTTTAGAAAATTTTTAATCGATGCTGAAAAATCAAGAATAGAGGAATTAGTTGCAGAAAACCCAAAATATTTCTATGATATTTTGCCTTATACCTATGTGTTAGATGTTTCTAAAAAATGGGTTGAGAAATTTGAAAATGTATATTATCCAAAAGAAGATTTAGGAAATTATGATTACTTTAATGATTTAAGCAAAAGTTCATTACTAAACGATATTTATATTCCAGCATCAAGTGGATCTGGGGGAAGCTGCGGTGGTGGCGGAAGTAGCTGTGGTGGAGGCTGCGGAGGCGGTGGAGGCTGCTCTTCTTGTGGAGGAGGAGGTTCATGGTAAGAAAATTTGTCCTTCAGTGGCATATCTCGGAGATATGTAATCTTAAATGTTTACATTGCTATCAAGAAAGCCATAAACCGATTCAATTAGAATATGAAAAACTAGAAGAAATATATATACAATTTAAAGATTTTATAAAAGAAAAAGGTTTTAAAGGCCATATTAATATAACTGGAGGAGAGCCTATTTGTTCTCCTTATTTTTTTAAAATATTAGATTTAATTAGTAAGGATGGAGATTTAATAAGTTTTTGTGTTTTGACAAATGGAACTTTAATAACAGATGAAATAGTCAAAAAAATAAAAAAATATAACCCTAGATATATTCAAGTTAGTTTAGAAGGTGGAAAAAGAAGAAACGATATAATTAGAGGAAAGGGAACACATAAAAAAATAGGAGAAGCGATTAAAATATTGGCTAAAAATGATATCGTTACTTCCGTATCCTTTACAGCAACTAGTATCAATTATAAAGAATTTCCTAAGGTTGTTAGATATGCTAAAAAATGTGGAGCTAATCAGATATGGTCAGATAGATTTATTCCTTTAGGCGATGCCACTGATAAGAATTTAGTGCTAACTAAGGAACAAACAGAAGAATATTTAGAGATAATGGAAAAAGAAAGAATAAAACTTTTAAGCAATAAAACCTCAAGAGTAACTATGAATCGAGCTCTTCAATTTCAAAAAACAAAAGATACTCCGTATATGTGCACAGCAGGAATTTCTTTATTAACAGTTATGGAAAATGGAGATTTAGTTCCTTGTAGAAGAATGCCAATAGTGGTTGGGAACTTATTTAAAGATAAATTAATTGATTTATATGATAATAGCAAAGTTTTAAGAAGTTTAAGAGAAAGAAAAGTTCCAAAAGATTGTAGAGGCTGTGAACATTTTGATACTTGCAATGGAGGATTAAAATGTCTAACTTATGCAATATATGGAAATTTAGACAATAAAGACCCTGGTTGTAGTATAATAATATAAGAGAGGTGATAATATGAAAGTTTTAATAACTGGAGCATCTTCAGGTATCGGAAGAAGTATGGCTAAATATTTAAGTTCATTAGGACATGATTTGATATTAGTTGCTAGAGATAAAGAAAAACTACAGGATTTACAAAGAGAACTTAATAAAGATGTTAAAATAATTGTATTAGATCTTTCAAATACCGAAAAAATAAAAGAATTATATGTTTTGTGTAGAAATGATGATATTGATGTTTTAATAAATAATGCAGGATTTGGACTTTATGGAGAGTTTAAAGATACCGATATTAATAAGGAAATGGAAATGATTGATGTTAATATAAAAGCAGTTCAATTTCTAACTAAATTATTTTTAAAAGATATGATTAGAAAAGATAGCGGATATATTCTTAATGTTTCTTCTTCGGCGGCTTTTCAACCAGGCGGACCTAAAATGTCGACCTATTATGCAACAAAAGCTTATATTAATAGTTTAACTCTAGCAATATATGAAGAGTTAAGAAGAAGTAAATCAAATGTTTCGATAAGTTGTTTTTCACCTGGGCCAGTAGATACTAATTTTAACAAGGTAGCAGGAGTAAAGTTTTCTATTAAACCAATATCAAGTGATGTTGCTGCTGAGTATGCGATTGATAATATGTTTAAAAAGAAGATGTTGATTGTACCAACCTTTAAGATGAAATTGGCAATGTTTTTTACAAGATTTTTATCTAGAAAAAAATTGTTAAAGATAAGTTATAAAATACAGTTAAAAAAAGAAATAAAAAACAAGAATAAGTAAAATGTTTTTTGTTGACAATCTCTATATATAATGTTATATTATCAAAGTAGTTGAGTTAATAAATGGTTTTGTTATGCAAAGCCATTATATTTAAAACTAAAATGAAACACCGGGGTGCGTGTTAAGAAAGGAGTTAATGTTTATGCCTACAATTAATCAGTTAGTAAGAAAAAGCAGAAAGAATAAAGTAAGAAAAAGTAAGTCTCCAGTTTTGGGATACAGATATGATGGTATTAATAAAA
>CAYMAV010000030.1:0-6416 GCA_964388545.1 uncultured Clostridium sp. | reverse complement strand
AAAAACAGGAACAACAGGAGAATTAACAAATGCAACAGCAAAAACATATGAAGGATTTACAGTACAAACTATTACACAAAAAACAATTGAGGCAGATGGAAGTACTATAGTAGAAGTAAAATATAATAGAAATACATATAAAGTAACTTATGTACTTAATAATGGATCAGCAAATGATGTAGTAAATTATAAATACGAAGCATCAATTGCAACTCCACCAATACCAGTAAAAGTAGGTCATACATTTACAGGATGGAGTGATACAATTCCAGCAACAATGCCAGCTAACGATTTAACATTTACAGCACAATATACTGTAAATAGTTATACAGCTACATTTAAGGTAAATGGTACAACTTGTGATACAGTTTCATTTAATTACGGAGCAGCAGTAGTAGCACCTAATTGTACTTCTCTTGTACCAGTAGGTTATACATTAACTGGATGGAATCCAACACTTGGAACAATGCCAGCAAATAATCAAGAGTACAATGCAGTATTAACAGCTAATACTAATACAGCTTATAAAGTTGAACATTATACACAAGTAGTAGGATTAAATGGATATGAATTAAATTCTACGGAAAACAAAACAGGAACAACTGATACAAATGTAGAAGCCGTTCCAAAAACAATTCCTGGATTTGAATATAATTCAGCAGTTGCAGGTAGTGTTTTATCAGGAAATGTAAATGGAGATGGAAGCCTAGTATTAAAAGTTTACTATGATAGAAAAACAGTTACTATATCATTTAATTCAAATGGTGGAACAGCTGTAGCAGCTATTTCAGGAAAATATGGAACAGCAGTAACAGAACCAGCAAATCCAACAAGAAAAAATTATACTTTCTTAGGATGGAGTCCAGCTATTCCAGCTACATTCCCAACAGCAGATACAACACTTACAGCTCAGTGGAAAGCAAATCAAATAGGGCTAAAGGTAGTACCAAAACCAAATGTTCAATTTGTATTTAAAAAGGGAAATACATATAACATAAAGGATTACATTACAGTTTATGAGGTATATGCTGATGGAACAGAAGTTGTAACAACAAATTATACAACAGACTTTAATACATCAACTGTAACAGGAACAACTCCTAGAACATTAACTATTACTCAAACAAAAGGAACTAGCACATTTACAGATACAAGTATTACATATAAAGTAATTAATGAAGAAGCCTTCCAAACTAAGTTTGAAGTAATAAGCGATCCAACAGCAACTAGCTATAGAAGAACAAAAAAAGCAAATTGTACAGATGATTGTGATTCAGACACGAACACAAATGTAATCAATACAAATAAGAAATTTATCGAAGTAATAGAACATTATGATGAAAATATTTCGGTAGAAAAAGTAGAAGTTAAATATGTGGGTACAAATAACTTTGTAACAGTAGGACTATTAGATAACACTTATACACATGGAGTTATTAGATGGAGTAGAGTTACATGGCAAGGTAAATATGACCCAGTTAGAGCTTATATTGTTTCTGATACTCAAACTATTGATAAGGTAGTAGTAACTTACAATAGAACAGATTATGGAAGATATGCAATAACATTTGAATATACAGGAGCTAATTTATTAACTGCTATTGACGAAGTAAAATTATAATTACAAGGAAAAGTAAATAGCAATATTTACTTTTTCTTAAAATTAATAACCAAAATATAATTTATATGATATAATTTTGATAGGTGATAATATGGCATATATAAGATATAAATCGGTTACAAAAGACTTTGATTTCTACGATACTTTAGAGAAGAAGGAACTGCCTAAATATGTGAAGGATTACATATATTTAGATGAGATTCTTTTAACTACTTATCGTTCGGGAAGGGACCATGCGGTTTTTACAAATAAAAAGATAATAATATTTGATGAAACAAAAATTTTAAGAAAAAAAGAGATTACAGCAATACCTTATAGAAGTGTTTCAGCACATACTATAATATTTAGAAGGAAGTCAGCTGAGATTCAACTGCTTTTAGATAGTGGTCATCCATTTTCTTTAAAGTTTAGTAATATGAATGCTACCGACAAAGTAAGATTAAGGCTTTTATACAATATTATGTCTGCTAATATTTGTGGTCAAGATGTATCAAGCGAAGTTTTAAAAAGGGTTATTAATAATAATTTAGATTATAAGGAGGAATAAATATGTCTAAAGATGTTGAAGAAAAAGACTATGTTAAGGAAGATAGAAAAAGAACAATTTCTAAAGTAATTAATATTGTTTTATGGTTACTACTATTTGCTTGGATGGCTTTTGTTTTTACTGATTATTTAAAAGTAAAAAACAATAAAGAACCAAAATTCTGTTGGTTTAATAAACAAACTACAAAATACGAGGATGGTCAAGTAACTTCTTGTATGGGATTAGGTTATAAGGTTATTAAATATGATAGAAAGAGTTTTAATGCTATTGAATTTGGTCCATTCTGGATTGAAGATTCATCAGAGAAAACTAAATAGTTAAAAAGTTCACGAAAGTGGACTTTTTTATTATCAAAAATGAAAATAATAGTATATAATAATATAAGGAGGTAATCTATGAAATATGTATGTGTAGTATGTGGATATATTTACGATGAAGCTGAGGAAAAAGTAAAATTTGCTGATCTTCCTGAAGACTGGGTATGTCCATTATGTGGAGTAGGAAAAGAAGAGTTTGAATTAGTAGCGGAGTAAAGGTTCTTTACACCGTTTTTTCATATTAATTGACTTGTTTTATTTGATAAGATACAATATATTTATAAATGATGGTAGGGTGATTTTATGTATGACAATGAAGAAGAAATAAAAAGAAAAAGAAGGATGTTAATATATATAGGTGTGGGATTAGCCGCACTTATAATAATAATTATTATAGTGCTTCTTAGTGGAAGTTCTAAGAAAAAACCAAAGGAACCTGTAGAAAAATTAACATGTGAACTTGAAGTTATTAGAGGTACTTTAGGACCGGATAATATTTATAATACAGAAGTTGAAATTGGATTTAAGAAGATTAGTCCAGAAAAAGATATTACTAAAAAGACTGTGGGAGAAAAACCCCTTCCTAGAAATACAAGCACATATGTTATTAATGCTGAAGGAACTTTCAAGGTTAACGGATATGTTCAAAATGTTTTAGGAGAAACAGCAACTTGCGAAATACAGGTAAGTGTTAAACCGACAAAACCTACTTGTGAACTTGAAGTTAAAAAAGGAACTTTAGGCGCAGAAGAATGGTATAAAACAGAGGTAGAAATCGGATTTAAGAGTGCAAATACTAATAATCCAAATACGAAGATAGCTAAGTTCTTTATTAAGGAATATGTAGAAGGAGAAGAGCCTAAAGAAAATCAATTAAGTCCTAATAATGAAATTTTTACTTTAAAAGAAGATAAAGAAGCTCAAATTGTGGGTTATATTCAGGATACTAATGGTTCTGAAGGTGTGTGTGGAATAAAAGTTAAAAAGGATTCAACACCGCCAACATGTAAATTAAAGGTAGAAAGTGGAACTAAAAACGCTGCGGGAGAATATACAGATAATCCGGTTATTATAATAGAAGAGGCAAATGATGCTAAATCTGGTTTTTTAAAAAGCGGAATTGGAATAGAGAAAAACTATGAGGCTGAAAAGTATACAGTTACTAAGGAAGGAACTACAGTTGTTCGTGGTTATGTAATTGATAAAGCAGGAAATGAAGGGACTTGTTCTCTAGAAGTTAAAAAATATGTAAAACAAGTTACTCCACCTGTTCAACCAGGTTCAAATCCAAGTTGTACTTTAGCAGTTTCTGGAACGAAATTAGCAGATGGAAGTTATTTGGGAAAAGCAACGGTAACAATTTCTGCAACTACTACAAATGGTGCAACAGTAACTGCTAAAGGTGTAGGATTAGACGGTTCATATAATAACCAAACTACTTATATAGTCTCAACAGGTGGTACACATACAGTAAGAGGAGTAGTTAAGGATTCATATAATCATACAGGTAATTGTTCTGTGCAAGTTAAAGTAACAACAGGAGCCTTATTAAGTCAAAAAGTAAAAGTTGGCGATAAAGTAGCTTATGATGCTGGTCAATGGACAACATCGGCTGCTATACCAACAGCACACGGGCAGTCAGGTGGATATATAAAAGGAACATCTAAAAATAATAGCGTATCTTGCTTTTATCAAGATTTAGACAGTCCTAAAAACGGATGGGTAGTATTGGCAGTTAATAGTGGAGTTGTTTACTTAGTACATGCTGGAACTCCTGAATGTTATTATCATGGATATGGTAGTTCGGCAGTTAATAGTATTAATATACTTAATACAAGATCTAATGTTTATATAAATCCAACATATGCATCATCGGCAACTATATTAAAATGTAACGATAATTTAATGCAATGTTCAGATGGTACAACAACAAATGAACTTCATAAGACGAGAACTCATTATTATTTAGCTAGTACAAAGTCTGAAAAAGTATTATGGGGTGTAACAGCTTCTGGAAGAGTAACGGGAATGAGTGGAAGAGCTCAAGGCATTAGACCAATTGTTGCGATGAAAGCAAATATTATGACAACAGGAGCAAAAAATTCAGCTGGAGCATGGATTCTTATAAATCCATCAAAATCAACAGCAGAAGTAACATCAACTGTATATGATTATGCAAGAGTTGTGTTTGATAAATTATTCTAAAAAGAAAGATTCGAAAGAATCTTTTTTATTTTAAAGAACAAATATCTATGGTATAATTACTAATATTAAAAGGAAGAGGTGAAGAGTATGCAGATATACAATACTTTAACAAGACAAATAGAAGATTTGGAACCATATGAGGATATGAAGGTTAAGATGTATACTTGTGGACCTACTGTTTATCATTATGCACATATTGGAAACTTAAGGACTTATATTTTTGAGGATATATTAGAAAAAGGTTTAACATATCTAGGTTATGATGTAAAAAGAGTAATGAATATAACTGATGTAGGACATTTAGAAAGCGATGCTGATGAAGGCGAGGATAAGATGCTTCTTTCTGCTAAGAAAGAAAACAAATCGGCTTATGAAATAGCAGAGTTCTATGAGAAAGCTTTTTTTAAAGATTGTGAAAAATTAAATATTAAAAAACCAGATATTGTTGAAAAAGCAACAGATCATATAGATATATATATTAAGATGATTAGTGAACTTATAGATAAGGGAGCTGCTTATAAATCTGGTGATAACATTTATTTTGATATTACAAAAGCTAATGATTATTATAAATTATCAGGAAAAAATGCTGAAGATTTAATGGTTGGGGTAAGAGATACTGTCGAAGAAGATAAAAATAAGAAAAACCCACAGGATTTCGTTTTATGGTTTACTAAATCTAAATTTGAAAATCAAGAGATGAAATGGGATTCTCCTTGGGGATTAGGTTATCCTGGTTGGCATATTGAATGTTCGGGAATATCTTATAAATTTTTAGGAGAATATTTAGATATTCACTGTGGTGGAGTAGATAATATTTTTCCGCATCATACTAATGAAATAGCGCAATCTGAAGCTTTTTTAGGTCATAAATGGTGTAAATATTGGATTCATGGAGAGCATTTAAATGATGCGAGGGGAAAGATGAGTAAGTCAAAAGGAGAAACCTTAACGGTATCTTTATTGATAGAAAAGGGCTATAATCCATTGTCGTATCGTTATTTTTGCTTAGGAAGTCATTATCGAAATCAATTGGTATTTTCTTATGAATCGCTTGATGGTGCGGAAAATGCATATAATAAATTAAAAAGTAAGATTAAATCCCTAAGTAGAAAACCAAATTTACAAAAAGATAAAATAGAAAAGTATATAGAACAATTTAAAGATGCGATTAGAAATGATTTAAATACTTCCTCAATGCTTACAACGGTTTACGATGTATTAAAAGATGAAGATTTATCGGATTTTACAAAATTATATCTTATAGATTCTTTTGACAAAGTTCTTTCTTTAGACTTAATTGAAGATAAAGAAGAAATAAACGAAGAATTAAAAAATAAAATTGAAGAAAAAATAATTGAAAGAAATAAAGCTAAAGCAGAAAAAAATTATGCAAAAGCGGATGAAATTAGAAATGAATTATTAGAAAAAGGAATAAAGTTAATTGATTCTAGAGAAGGCACAACATACGAAAAAATATAGAAAAAGGCAGAAAAAACTGCCTTTTTTTGTTAAAAAGAAGCAATTTAAAAGAAAAAGCAAAAAAACTGTTGACAAAGGGTTTAATTATATGATAAATTACCAATTGCCACTGAAGAAAACCTTCATGTTGGCAATATCGAAAAATATAGTAAAAAACAACATTTTGTTGTTGACTTTATGCCGTATTTTTGATATATTACAGTTGCACTTTAAAAAAAGAGTGCATTTAGATCTTTGAAAACTG
>CAYMAV010000029.1:0-7506 GCA_964388545.1 uncultured Clostridium sp. | reverse complement strand
AAAGAAAGTATTAAAGAAAAATAAAAATTTGGAAATCCCTTTTATTTCCCGACCATTTATGAATATAAAAGAGATTTCCAAAAGAAATCTTTTTTTATAATATTATGATATAATATAAAAGAATGGATATAATGTTGAATAGGAATGAGAATATGGAATTAAAAGACAAAAAATTTGTAAAAGTAATGTTTGGAACGACATCTGGAGCAAATGGATTTGAATATCAGGAAGGAATAGTAAATATTGCTGAAAATTGGAATCCAAAGGAAACAGAGCCAGAGTTAATGGGCGGTTTTAATTTTTCTGTTGAAGATAAGGTTTTAAGATATTTGGTTCGCGGTGATACTATTTGTGATGTCGGGGTTCCAGAAGATGCAGAAATAATAGATTGTCCCAGTGAAGCATGTCCACATGGGATTTTTAGGACTAATAAAATTGTTATTTTTAATGTTAGACCAATGACAGATGAATTAGCAATGTACTTTTATAAAAAATCTAATTTACCAGAGAAATCTTATTATAAATCTTTTGCTGGTTGTGCAGTGAGAGGTTATAAAAATACTACTATGGCAATTATAAATGATAAGGTTAATAATGAAAATATTGATTTAGTAATAAGTGAATTTGAAGACTTTGTCAAACCTGGTTATTATTGGGATAAAAAAGGTGATGAAGATTTTGTCAATAACGTCCGTGAATATTTGAAGAATATAAAAGATAAAGATTGAAAAATGTTGAAACAAAAATTTGGGATTCCCTTTTATTTCCCGACCATTTAGAATTAAACTATAGAGAAATCTATAGTTTTTTTTCTTTTAAACGTTATAATCTTTTTAAGAGGTGGAAGAATGAGAATAGAAATAACTTATAAAATAATAGGAGTTGGTTTATCTAGTATTTACGCATTAAAATATATGCATAAAGACAATAATAAGAATAAACTTGTGAAAGTAGAAATTGAAAATAGTACTTCTATTCCAAATTTAGATGAGAATATTATATTAGGACTAGAATCTAATAAAGGGCTTGATACATGTGATATTACTATTAATAAAAAGTGTTTTTATGAAGATAGACATTTAATAGAACAAGTTATAAAGGGCGATGAGGATATAGTTCTAGTCGGATCTTTAAATGAGGTTATAGCAAGTGTTTCTATTCCTTTAATGGTTGAGATGGTTAAAAAAGAAAATAAGAAAGTATATGTATTAGTTTATGAACCATTTAAACTGAATGGAGAAAAGATTTGTAAAGCAGGGGAAGAAGCAATTAATAAATTAAAAAAACTAGAACAAGATGGCCTAGTTGATAAATTACTAATCATTAATTATGATTACCGAAAAGATCTTAATAAACAGTTAACTTTAGTTTATGAAGAATTTTATATAAATATTTTAGAAGATGTTGAAAAATTATTAAAAACAATTGAATAAAAAAAGAAGTGATTCCCACCACTACAATCATAAGATTGTCCACCAACAAGGAATCACTTCATTTATTAATATACACATATTTTATATTGGTGTCAACTTTATTTAGTTCTTAGTCTGTAAAAATTAATATTTGGATGATTAAATAGTCTTAAAGGCCTTCCATTATTTCCTAATCCACCGCTTATATAAAATGGTGTATTAGCAATATTATAGTAATCTTTATAATAATTAATAGAACCTTCTTTTTTTATTAATCTTCCGATAAAAGGTATACTTATCTGTCCATTATGTGAGTGTCCTGCTAAAACTAAATCAATATCAAATTGTTCTAACAACTTTTCTACATTATCAGGCTTATGAGTTAGGAAAATAACATAATTTGCTTTTTCATTTATTAGTATTTTATCCTTATTATATTTATCTTCCAATGCTACTAAGTTAATAATACTTTTATTTATATAAATGTCTTCAACACTATTATTCATAAGAAGAAAGTTTGAGCTGGCATAGATTTCGTTTATCTTATCACTATCTTCTCCTTTAATCGCATATTTTCCAACAGTAGCCTCAATTCTATTTAATTCTTTAATCAAAAACTCTCTTTCACTATTTGCCAAAATATAATTTTTATCTATTAAATCACCAGTAAATATTACAATATCGGGTTTTATATTATTAATCATATTTACTAATTTAGTAATTTTTTTATTGCTAGTATATTTATTATAATGTAGACAAGTAAAATGTACGACCTTTAAACCATTTAAATCCTTAGTAATTTTTTCATTGTAAACAGGATATTCTCTGACCACAATGCCGATATTTCCAATATAACGAACTAAAATAAAGATTAATATTATAAATGCTATTAAAGGGATAAAAATCCATAATAAAATCTTAACTATCTTTTTATTTCTAGCTTTAATTTTATCTTGTTCTATTTCTTCAACAATCTCTTTGTTTTTATCTAATCTGCTATTCAATTAAACCTCCATTATGATAAAAATACGATAATTAATACTGCAAAAACATTATGTATAAAATGAGCAAAAATCGGAGCAAATATATTATTTGTCTTATAATATAAAGCTGCAAAAGCTCCTCCTAAAACTCCATAAGGAACAATGAAAATCATGTCGTAAATAACCTCATATGATCCAATTATATGAATAAGTCCGAAAGAAATACCAGACATTATTATAAAAAGGTATTTATTATGAAAGATATCCTTAAAAGCTTTTCTAAACATCAGTTCTTCGGTAAACGGAGCGATAATTAGAATTGAAATAAGCGTTATAAAAGGTGCACCACCAAAAAGATTTCTTATGCCTACTTCGTTAGCAGCTTCCTTAACAGGGGAGAATCTAATGATAATTGAATTAGAAATAGCCATTAAAACCATTCCGGAAAGCCAATAAGAAAAGATTGAGTCTATATAGTTTTTAATATTATTTTTTAAGATTTTAAAATCATTAGCTAAATCTTCTTTGTATTTAAAATATAAGAATATCATTAATATTACACCTGGAAAAAGATTAAGCAGAGCTAATACGATAGAAGAAGTATTTTGTATGTTAATTTTAAACATAATTATTGGTATTACAATAGAAAATTGAGCAGCTAAATATATTATAAAAACCGTAATTAAGTTTAATAGTTGATTTTTCTTTATCATAGTAAAACTCCTTTCATTATAATAATACAATTTATAGGTAATAATTTCCAATTTATTTATAAAAAAAATAAAAACAATGTCAATCAACCATAAATAATG
This sequence comes from uncultured Clostridium sp., assembly GCA_964388545.1. Lineage (GTDB taxonomy): Bacteria > Bacillota_I > Bacilli_A > RF39 > UBA660 > RUG13868. The sequence goes on along the minus strand of CAYMAV010000029.1, from coordinate 4,299 downwards.
TATAATGATAGAAGAGGTGATTTTCTTGAAATACTATTGTTTAGGTATTAAGGGAGCAGGTATGTCAACACTTGCTTGTATTCTATATGATTTAGGATATGAAGTAGTTGGCTATGATTCTGCAAAAGAAAAAAAGTTTACTGAAGAGGGTTTAGATAAAAGAGGTATTAAAGTATATACTGATAGTAATCACGAGTTAGATAAAGATATGATAGTTACTCATTCAGTAGCATTACCCCACGATCAAGAAGAGTTAGTAAGAGTTAGAGAATTTGGTCTTGAAATAAAAAAGTATAACGAAATATTAGGAGACATTACTAAGATGTTTAACTCTATTTGTGTTTCCGGTACTCATGGTAAAACAACAACTTCAGCGATGATTTCTCATCTTTTAAAAGAAAAGGGAATCAACTACTTTATTGGTGATGGAAGTGGCTATGTTTCAAAAGATAACAAAAATTTTGTTATTGAGGCAGATGAATTTAATAGACATTTTCTAGCATACCATCCTGAATATGCAATTATTACTAATATCGAGTTAGAACATATGGAGATATATAAAGATCTAGATGATATCTTAAATACATTTGAGGCTTTTGCCAATAAAACAAAAAAAGAGGTTATCGCCTGTGGTGATAATGAAAACATTAGAAAAATTAAATACAAGGTTCCGGTTAAATATTATGGAGTAAATGATAACAATGATATTGTTGCTAAGAATTTAAAATTAACTAGTGATGGTTCGGAGTTTGATTACTATGTTGATGGAAAGTTTATTACTCACTTTGAACTTCCTTTATATGGAAAACATATGGTCTTAAATGCTTTAAGTGTGATCTATATAGTTCATAAAAAGGGATTATCCTATGATGAGATAAGAGATCGACTACATTCGTTTCATAATGCGAAAAGAAGGTTTGCTATCGAAGAGGTGAAGTCAAATATTATCATCGATGATTATGCTCATCATCCAACAGAGATTAAAGCTACTTTAGAGGCGGTTAGACAAAAATATCCCAACAAAAAGGTAATCGCTGTATTTAAGCCAAATACATATTCAAGGACGAGGGATTTCTATCAAGAATTTGCGGATTCTTTAAATGTAGCGGATAAAACCTATTTAACGGAAATAGAATCAAATCGTGAAAAAAGTGAAGATTATGGAAATGTAACATCTAAAAAGATTTTTGATTTATTAACTAATGCTGAGATGATCGATGATGATAGTACAGATAAATTAACTAAGTATAAAGACTCAGTAATTTGCTTTATGAGTTGTGCTTCTATCCAACATATGATAGATAATTATAAAAAGAGTGTACAATAAAATAACTTTTAAAGTTATTTTTTTACTTTACTTATAAAAAAATTAATTAATATGATATAATCTACTATATTAGTGAGGTGAGGAGTATGGATTTTGGAATAAAAACAAAGAGTGATTTATTTAAAAGGGTTACTCCTGCCTTAAATTGTAAGGTAAGAGAAATAGAAAAATTAGAAAAAGAGTATATTAAAAAAGAAGATATTTGGAATTTTTTAATAAAAAATAAGTGGCAAAATGTTGAAGGATTAGTATTATCAGAGATGGTTGATGATATTCTTAATTTAGATAATTCAAAACTAATGGAATATCTTAAGAATAAAAGAAAATATGATAATATTGTTGAAAGCGAAATAGAACTGCTTTAAGGTGGTGATAATATGGCAATGAATGATTTAAAAACCTTAGATGATTTACTACATCAGGTAAAAAAATATATAAGCAATGAAAAAGAGGTTGAATTAATTAAGAAGGCCTATTATTTTGCTCGTGAAAAACACGAAGGGCAGTTTAGAAAAAGTGGAGAAGAATATATTTATCATCCAGTTGAGGCGGCGATTATTTTAACTTCTATTTATGCTGATTGTAATACTATTTGTGCTGGATTATTACACGATGTTTTGGAAGATTGCGATGTCCAAAGAGATGAGCTAGAAGCTGAATTTGGTACGGAAATTACAAAAATTGTCGATGGGGTTACTAAGATTAGTAAATTGCATTTTTCAACAGAAAACGAAGCTTTAGTAGAATATTATAAAAAGATTATTGTTGGAATGAGCGAAGATGTGCGAGTTATTATTGTAAAGTTAGCTGATCGACTACATAATATGAGAACTTTATGGGCAACTCCACTTGATAGACAAAAGGTAAAAGCTAAAGAAGTTTTAGAAATTTTAGCTCCCATCGCTCATCATTTAGGTATTCATAAAATAAAAAGCGAGTTAGAAGATTTATCGTTAAGATATTTAAAACCAGATGTTTTCTATGATATAGCAGAAAAATTAAATACTACTAAGATCGAGCGAGAACAAGCAGTAGAAGAAATGATTAATGAAGTTAGTCAAATCCTTAAAGATCAAAATATCAAATTCGAGATCAAGGGAAGAAGTAAAAGTATATATAGTATTTATAAAAAACTTGAAAAGGGGCGTAAATTTAGCGAATTATATGACTTGTTAGCCCTTCGAGTTTTAGTTTCAACAGAAGCAGATTGTTATACTTCACTTGGGCTTATTCACTCAAAATACAAACCTATTCCTAATCGTTTTAAGGATTATGTAGCAATGCCTAAACCTAATGGTTATCAATCTCTACATACGACTATTTTTGGTGCGGATGGACAGATTTTTGAGGTTCAAATTAGAACTAAAGAAATGGATGAGGTAGCAGAAAATGGAGTAGCAGCTCATTGGGCCTATAAAGAAAAGAAGGATATGAGTGCGACTACTAAGAATTCAACGGAGGCTAAACTTCAATTTTTTAAATCGATTATCGAACTGGATTCTGAAAAAATGAGCAGTGAAGATTTTGTTGATAGTGTCAAAAATGAAATTCTTCGTGATAATATATACGCTTTTACCCCTAAAGGAGATATTTTTGAACTTCCAAATGGGGCTACGCCAATTGATTTTGCCTATAAGATTCATACTGGAGTAGGGGATACAATGGTAGGAGCTTTTGTAAATAATAATATTGTTCCTCTTGATTATGTTTTACAGGATAATGATATTGTAAAAATAATTACCAATAGAAATTCTAAGCCTTCTAAAGAATGGTTAAACATTGCAAAAACGACGCAAGCTAAAAATAAAATTAGGAATTTCTTTACTAAAAATGAAAAGGAAATATATCTTGAAAGAGGAAAAGAACTTCTAGAAAAAGAGTTAAGAAAGAAGAAAATTTCACAAGCAGAATTTTTCACTGATGAGAATATTAATACTATTATATTAGATACTAAAAGCAATGATTTCGATGAGGTTTATATATCGATTGCTAATAATAAATTTAGTCCGTTATATGTAATTTCTATAATTTATAAGGATTTAATTAAAGAGTCTAAACAAACAACTCAAGTAAAACCTAAAGAAAATGAAAACGAAATAATTGTTGATGGCATTGATAATATAAAGGTTAATTTTTCAAATTGTTGTAATCCAATTCCTGGAGATGATATAATAGGGTATATAAGTAAAAACAACGGGATTTCGGTTCATAGAAGAAGTTGTCCTAATGTTGAAAAGTTAGATGAAAGATTAATTTCTCTTCGTTGGAATGAGATTACTAAATCTAAATATAAAGCATCGTTAATTATCAATAGCGAAAATAATAATAAAGCAATGATAGATATAATGCAAAAAGCTAGTGTTCATAGTATATCGATAGAAAATATTAAAACATTAAATAGAGATGCTGATGTAATTGTATATGAGGTAGATATTTGGGCAACTAGCTTAGAGAAATATGAAAAATATAAAAGAGATTTAGAGAATTTAGAGGGGATTATTAGTGTTGAAAGGATAATGAAATGAGAATAGTAGTTCAAAGAGTAAAGCATGCTAAATGTGATGTAGAAGGAAAAACTACAGGTAAGATAGATAAAGGACTTATGTTATTGGTATCGTTTACAGAAACAGATACTATTGAAAATATTGATCATTTAGTAAAAAAAGTTTTAAACCTTAGAATCTTTGATGATGAAAATGGGGTAATGAACTTAAGTGTAATGGATGTTGGGGGAAGTATTCTTTCAATATCGCAATTTACATTATATGCTGATACAAAAAAAGGTAACAGGCCTAGTTATATAAATGCTTTAAGGGGAGAGGAAGCAATAAAATTATATGAGATGTTTAATGAAAAGCTAAAAGAACATATCAAAGTTGAAGAGGGAATCTTTGGTGCGGAGATGGAAATAACTTTGTTAAATGATGGTCCAGTTACTATTTTATTGGAAAAATAGGAGGGTTTATGTTTAA
>CAYMAV010000028.1:2057-8170 GCA_964388545.1 uncultured Clostridium sp. | reverse complement strand
GAAATGCGCATACTGCATATGGAAAAATTAATTTAAAAAATGCTAAATATAAAGAAGATTTTACACCAGTTGATGAGGCTTGTGATTGTTATTGTTGTAAGAATTATACAAAAGCTTATATAAGGCATTTAATAACATCTGATGAGGTATTTGGTGCTAGGCTTTTATCAATTCACAATATTAGATTTTTAATTAGATTAACAGAAGAATTAAGAGAGGCTATTAAAGAAGATAGAATTTTAGAATATCGCGAGGAATTTATTCATAAATATTATAATAAATAGGAGAAAATATGAAATTAAAAAAAATTACTAAAATAATTATCTATATAGTTTCAATATTACATATTCTTTTGCTTGCTGGAATTATTTATTATGACAATAGATATATTGAACATAAAACGCTTGAGGTTGAGGTAAAAAGAAATCTATATGATAATAAGCCGCTTTTATTAAAGGTTAGCGATTCTCAATTAAAGTTAGAAACTTATACAATAGAAATAGGTAAGATTTTAGTAATTAATGATAAATTATCTTATGAAATAGAGGAGATAGAAAATATATATTACAAAGTATATGATCGTTTTCTTCTCTTGATATTTAAAGATTATAACGATAATTATAGACTTTTATTTATCGATGGTAATTTAAATGTTATTCAAGATTTAAAAGAAGTTAGTGAGAAAAATGAAATTTATAATATATATGGTGATTATTCAATAAAACTTTATAAAGATTATGTAATTATTAATATGGAAAATAAAAAAAATAAAATTGAATATAAACTAACTTGGGATGAATATGAATTTTTTAGTAGTATTAAAGTTTTAAAATAAGTTAAAAGGTGTTAGAATATAGTTGTTTAGGAGTTAATATGAGAAATGTAGGAACAGTTGTTAGGGGAATAAGAACCCCAATTATAAAACATCATGATGATTTAGCAGAAATAGTAGTGGATTCTTTGATGGAAGCTAGTAAGAATCATAATTTTGATTTCAATAATCGCGATGTTGTTTCGATTACGGAGGCGGTTGTTGCAATATCAGAAAATAATTATGTATCGTTAGATGATGTTGTAATAGATTTACAAAATAAATTTAAAAGTAGGAATATTGGAATAGTTTATCCAATTTTAAGTAGAAATCGTTTTTCTTTGGTTTTAAAAGCTTTAGCAAGAGCGATGGATTCTATTACAATTTTACTTTCTTTCCCAAAAGATGAATTTGGTAATGGTGTATTGGATTCAAATTTATTGATGAAATATAACTATAGTCCTTCAAGTACAATTACCGAAGAAGAATATAATAATTACTTTATGAGGTTTCTTCATCCATTTACAGGGTTAAATATGGTTAAGTATTATAGAGAAGTAGTTGAAAATGAAGATTGTAAGGTTAAATTTGTCTTTTCAAATAATCCGATGGAAATTTTAAATTATAGTAAGAGTATTTTAGTTTGTGATGTTCATTCGAGAGTAGATACTAAAAAAGTGCTAGAAACAGGAGCAGAAGAAATTTTTTCACTTGATGAAATAATGACTCAATCGATAAATGGTTCTGGTTATAATCCTAAATATGGCCTTTTAGGAAGTAATAAAGCAACAGAAGAAAAATTAAAGTTATTTCCAAGAGATGGTGAAAAGCTAGTTTTAGATATTCAAAAAAGGTTAAAAAAATTAACTGGTAAGAAAATAGAGGTAATGGTTTTTGGGGATGGGGCATTTAAAGATCCGGTTGGAGGTATATGGGAGCTTGTTGATCCAGTCGTAAGTCCTTTCTATACCAAGGGATTAGAAGGAACGCCAAATGAGATTAAATTAAAGTATTTATCGGATAATAAATATGCTGATTTAGAACACGATGAGTTAAAAAAAGCTTTAATTGAAGAAGTTAAGAATAAAGATAAGGATTTAAAGGGTAAAAATGATAGTTTGGGAACAACTCCTAGAAGAATTACTGATTTATTAGGTTCTTTATCGGATTTAACTTGTGGTAGCGGAGATAAAGGTACCCCAGTTATCTTGATCCAAGGATATTTTGATAATATAGCCAGTGATTAGAAAAGAGGTAAAAATGAATAATAAAAATATAACACCAAGAAATGAAGATTTTGCTAAATGGTATAACGATATCGTAAGAGAGGCTAAACTTGCTAGTTATACAGCGGTTAAAGGTTGTATAGCAATTGAACCTAATGGTTATGCTATTTGGGAAGAAATGACTAAGATCTTAGATAAAAAGTTTAAAGAATTAGGGCATGTTAATGTGCAGATGCCACTTCTTATTCCCGAATCTTTATTGAATAAAGAAAAAGAGCTTATTGAAGGTTTTGCTCCTGAAGTAGCATGGGTTACTATGGGTGGATCTAAAGAATTAGAGGAAAGATATTGTATAAGGCCAACGAGTGAGACAATGTTTTGCGATTATTATAAGGATGCGGTAAAAAGCTATCGTGATTTGCCAAAGTTATATAATCAGTGGTGCAATGTTCTTCGTTGGGAAAAAGAAACCCGTCCATTTTTAAGAAGTAGAGAGTTTTTATGGCAAGAAGGACATACTCTTCATAGTACTAAAGAAGAGGCTATTAAAGAAACAGAAAAGATGATAGAAGTATATAAATGGTTTCATAATGAGATATTAGCAATACCGTCAATTACAGGAAGAAAAACGGAAAAAGAAAAGTTTGTAGGTGCAGAGTTTACTTTAACTAATGAAGCTTTAATGTATGATGGAGTTTCACTGCAAGCTGGTACTAGTCATTATTTTGGGCAAAAATTCTCTGAAGCTTATGGTGTTAAATTCCTTAATAAAGAAAATAAAGAGGAATATGCTTATCAAACATCATGGGGAACAACAACTAGAATGATAGGTGGATTAATAATGGTTCATAGTGATGATTATGGATTAGTACTACCACCAAGAATCGCCCCAACTAAAGTAATTATTATTCCAATAGGAAATAGTAAATTAGTTGAAAACAAGGTAAAAGAAGTAGAAGAGATTTTAAAAAAAGCTGATATTTCATATAAAGTTGATAGAACAGATAAAACTCCTGGATTTAAATTTGCGGAAGCAGAAGTAAATGGAATACCAGTTAGAATTGAAATTGGTGAAAGAGATCTAAAAGAAGATAAGATAACTTTTGCAAGAAGAGATACAAGAGAAAAGTTAGTTGAAGATGTTAATGTAGATATTGAAAAATATCTTGATGATTTATTATATGATATTCAGATGAATTTATATTACAGAGCATTAGAAAGAAGAAAAGAACTTACTTTTATTGCTAATAACTTAAAAGAAATGGAAAATATTTTAAACACTCAACCAGGATTTATTCATGCTGATTGGTGTGGAAATCCAGAATGTGAGGCGAAGGTAAAAGAAATAAGAGGGTGTAGAGCACGCTGTATCTCGGAAGAGCCTTTAGTAAATGGTAAGTGTGTAGTATGTGGTAAAAAGGCTAAACATCATGTAATATGGGGGATACAATATTAAGCAAACATAGAGTTTGCTTTTTTATTTTTTTTATAATATTATAGATATACGCGTTTTTTAAGAAGAGGTAATAAATATGAAAGATAAATATCCCACCACGCGGGGATTATTAATAGTGATTTTGTCCCTTTTAACAAGTATATTTGTGATAAAGAATTATAGAACATATCTATATAATGAAAAGATAAGAAAGAATTTAAAATTGTCTTTAGTAAATGGAAGTTACATCGAATATGGAGACAAAATAAATCCACTAGATTTAGTAGAGGAAGTAACTTATGGTGAAATATCTAAAATGCCAACAAATATTGATACTACTAAGGTAGGACCTACTAGGTTAACTTATCAATTAACAAAAGAAGATGTTTCAAAGGAAATTTCTTTGTTAGTAGAGGTAAAAGATACCAAAAAACCAGTTATCAAAATAGAAAAAGAAATAGTAACTATTGGAATTGGTGAGGTATATGATTTTAAAAATAATGTATTATCTGTAGCTGATGAAGTTGATGGAGAATTAGTCTATAATAAAGGTGAGTTAACTAATGGAACCTATATTATTAAGTCTAACTTAAACAATAAGATGCCAGGAACATACCAAGTAAATGTAAGAGCACTCGATAAGAACAATAATCTTGAGGTAAAAAGTTTTGATATTAAAGTAATAAATAAATCGAAAACTATTTTTAAAAATAATATAGTTACAATATATACTGGTAATAACTACAATATTAATAACAATATCTTAAAAGTAATTGATTCGTCTAATAATATATTATCAATAATTAATAAAGGGAATGGTTATTATAGAGTATCAAGTAATCTAAATATCAATAAATCAGGAAGTTATAAAGTAAATGTTGAGATATTTGATAAATATAATAATAAGGCTGTGTTTTCATATAGTATAGTAGTTAAGGAAAAACCGATAGTAAGAGTTGTTAATCATTCTGTAAATGTTGATTCTAATATGTTAATAAATAATGCTAAAAAATATCTAGGATATAAATATGTTTATGGTGGTAATAGTCCATCAACTGGATTTGATTGTAGCGGATTTATTCAATATGTTTTTTCAATATCAGGAGTTTACATAGGTAGAACAACAAAAGATCAACTATATGCTGGTAATTCCGTTAGTAGAAATGAAATGAAGCCAGGAGATATTCTTGTTTGGTCTGATCGAAGAGATGGTAGTCCTACTCATACCGCTATTTATATAGGGAATAATCAAATGATTCATGCGGCTAATCAAAAATTAGGTGTTGAAATTAGACAAATCAATAATTGGAATGGTAGAATAATAAGTATAAGAAGGGTTTAGAAAAGGAGCTATTTATGGAAATAAAGGTTAAAGGTATTTATAAGCATTTTAAAGGAAACAATTATATTGTAGAAGATATAGCTTTTAATTCAGAAACCTTAGAAAAATATGTTGTATATAGATCACTATATGATGACGGTCGGCTATGGATTAGAGAACTTTCATCTTTTATGGAAGAAGTAGATCATAAGAAATATCCAGATGTTAAGCAAAAACAAAGATTTGAATTGCAAGATATCAAAAGTGTAAAAGATAAGTAATTGACAAAAAAATAAAATATGATACTATTTAGTTAGAAATTTGTATAAATGCGATGACGAGGGATGGTAAACCTAAGAGCAATATATTAATGAGGTTCTCTTTAGAATAAAGTAGGGTGGAACAGCGGCAAAACGCCCCTATATCTAAGGAGAATTTTTTTTATTTATAAGGAGGAGAATATGACAAAGTTAACAATGGACAAATTAGTAGGATTTTCAAAGCAATATGGATTTGTATTTCAAGGAAGCGAAATCTATGGCGGACTTGCAAATACTTGGGATTTTGGACCTCTTGGAGTAGAGTTAAAAAATAATTTAAAGAAGGCTTGGATAAAGAAGTTTGTTCAAGAAGATTTTAATAATGTCTTATTAGATGCTGCGATTTTAATGAATCCAAGAGTATGGGAAGCATCAGGACATATAAAGACTTTTGCTGATCCATTAATAGACTGTCGTAGTTGTAAATCAAGACACCGTGCAGATAAATTACTAGAAGATGATGGATATGAAGATGCTGGAAGTCTATCTAATGATGAGTTAGTAAAATATATTAAAGATCATAATATTAAATGTCCTAAATGTGGTAAGAGTGATTTTACAGAAATAAGACAGTTTAATTTAATGTTTAAGACTTTTCAAGGAGTAACCGAAGACAACCAAAATATTGTTTATCTAAGGCCAGAAACCGCGCAAGGAATATTTACTAATTTCTTAAGCGTACAAAGAAGTATGAGAAGAAAAGTACCTTTTGGTATCGCACAAGTAGGAAAGAGTTTTAGAAATGAAATAACTCCAGGAAATTTTATCTTTAGAGTAAGAGAATTTGAACAGATGGAATTAGAGTTTTTCTGTAAGCCTGGAACCGAATTAGAATGGTTTAAACATTATAAAGATTATTGCATGAAGTTTTTAACTGACCTTGGAATACCTAAGGAAGATTTAAGGTTTAGAGATCACACACCAGAGGAATTATCTTTTTATAGTAATGCTACTACTGATATTGAATATAAATTCCCATTTGGTTGGGGAGAGTTATGGG
>CAYMAV010000028.1:0-2047 GCA_964388545.1 uncultured Clostridium sp. | reverse complement strand
CTGAGACTAATGAAAAATATATTCCTTATGTAGTTGAACCATCTCTTGGGGTAGAAAGGTTATTTTTAACAGTTTTAGCTAATTCATATTACGAAGATGAAATAGAAGGTGGAGAAATAAGAGAAGTTATGAAGTTTCACCCATATATCGCACCATATAAAGTGACTATTTTACCGCTTATAAAGAAGTATCATAGCGAAGAAGCAATGAATATTTACAATAGATTAAGTAAAGAATTTATGGTTGATTATGATGATGCTGGTAATATTGGAAAAAGATATCGAAGAAGTGATGTTGTTGGAACTCCATTTGCAATTACGATTGATGATGAAACGATTAATAACAATACAGTTACAATAAGAGATCGTGATACGATGGAACAAATAGTTATTGGTGTTGATCGTATTGAAGAATATTTAAGAGAAAAAATTAAGTTTTAAAATAAAAGCACTACTAATTATCAGTAGTGCTTATTATTGGCTTCTTTTTAAAGATATTTTCTTCTCTATTAGTTATTAAATTATATATTTTATCTACTCTTAATTCTAATTCTAATAATTTAATATTATCTTTATTAATATTTGTTAAAATAGGAATTTCTATTTCTTTTTTAATTTTATTTAAATATTTTTTACCCTTATTATTAAAACCTAGAACTCTAATATATTCTATATCCTTATATACTATATTTTCCTCTTTAGTAAATGAACATAGGATATGAGTTAGCATGCGATTAATCTTATTATAAGTATATCTTTTAGATTTTATATTTTTTATAAATTCATCTAGTGACGTAGAATTTTCTATTTCTTTTTTTAATCTATTTTCAATACCTTCATCAACACTTTGATATCTTTCTAAATTATTATCGGATAATATTTTATACTTTAAAAATTCTAAATATTTATTTGTATTTATATCGATTATTTTATCTAATACTATAGAAGGAACATTATTTGTTATATCAACATTATTTTCAATAGCTTTTCTTATGCTGGAAGCTGATGATATTTTCTCTTCTAACTTTTCACTTTTATAATCATTGGTTCTTTTTATGGTAATAGGAGTTATTTTATAATTATTTTTTTTAATTTCCTTAATATAGGATAGTCCTAATAAATCATTTGATAATCTAATAGTCTTTCCAGTAATTATTTTTAGAGCATTTGACATAGCTGTAGGATAGTTAATTCCTTTATCTAATTCTGCTTTAACGATATTATCATAATCTTTATTAATAAGCTGAATATCTGCAAGTTGATTTAATTTATCAAGATCATCGGATTCACTTCCAAATACTATTTTTTCAACACCTAAAGCATTTAATATCTTTAAAGCTCCTTTAGCAAAATAATCACTACTTTGGGTTGAAAACTGAAAAGGGAGTTCAATAACTAAATCTACTCCATATTTTAAAGCAATTAAAGCTTTATCGTATTTTTCAACAACACTTAAAATACCTCTTTGAGTGAAATTACCACTCATAACTAAGATAATAGGACTATCTCCCAATTCTTTAACCTTATTCAAATGATATAAATGTCCATTATGAAAAGGATTATATTCTGTAATTATTCCAATAGCCATATCATCACCTACCAATATTAAACAATAATAATTATAAAAAAACTAGCATATTTCTTATTTTTTTGATATTATTATATACGTAATAAAAAGAAAGATTAAAAACTGTTGATATTTTGCTTTATTTGTGGCAAAATATTGTACTAGTGATTCCTAAGGGGATTTAATTATTAAGTATTACTATTAAGAGGATAGGAGTGATAATATGGCAGTACCATTTAGAAAAGTATCTCAAACTAGAAAAAGAATGAGAAGATCACATAACGCTTTAGATGCAGTATCTACAAATGTATGTAAGGAATGTGGAGCAATAATTAAACCACACCGTGTTTGTAAGAGTTGCGGAAGTTATAAGGGTAAAAAAGTTATAGAAAAAGAAAGTTAAGAGAAATGCTTTATATGCATTTTTTTTGGTTTTATTTTAGGAAAATTATCTTGTATATGTTATAATTTTAATAGGTGA
>CAYMAV010000027.1:0-8985 GCA_964388545.1 uncultured Clostridium sp. | reverse complement strand
GTCCTTTTTCATTAATATCAATTGGCATCGCACGGTCATAAACTTTATCAGTTACCATAAATGTTGAATCATCATTATTAATAGTTCCTATATACCAAGCATTACTTGGAATTTGTAATTTACCACCAATAACATTTTTAGGATCGCTTTTCCATGGTCCTGCTACTAACTCAACAATCCATTCATCGTGATTAGGCATCTCTAGAACAGAAAGCATTTCTGCAAAATAATACTCAACACGAGCGATGTTCATCTCGTCTAAAATAACAGTATGAATATCATCGGTATATCCTGCTTCATATAATTCTTTTAAAACATCTGTTTCATTAAACTTTTTAGTAAATTCATTAAAATATCCAAAGAGTTCCGTTCTATCTCTCCAAGATGGTTGAACTGATGCGATACAAGAATCCCTATTTAAGAATTTCCCCCATGCATAGGCAAGGGATGTTTTTCCGGTTCCAGAAATACCTTGCAAAATAATTAATCTAGAAGAAGATAAAGCTGCGATAAAAAGTCTAATAAGTTGAGGTTTATAGAAAAGTTTTAACTGTGAGGCTGCAAAATTTCTAAATAAATCGCATAATTCTTCAAGATTAAAGTTGTTATTATAGTTTTCAATTTTATAATTAGCATATCTTTCATCAACTTCATTTAATTTAGAGAACCTAATATCTCCTAAAGCAAGAGGAGCTTCCTCACCTTCGATTGGTTCTTCAACAACATCTTGATTAGGTTTTAATCCGAGATTAGAAACCTTCATAGCTAATATTTCTTCTTTTTCTTTATAAAGGGTTGCTACTTCCTTATTTAATTTAGAAACCTCTTCTAACATCGATTCTTGTTCGACAATAGTTTTCCTAAACCTAACATACTTTCTAATAAAGAAATATAGAAGTAAAAAGATTAAGACAAAAAACAATATTAAAATAATAACGGCTAATACAACAAATATCCATTCTGCTCCATTAAAATCCTTCTTATAAAAGTTTAATATTTCTACATATTTTTTTACATTAAAAATCAAAAGAAATCCGTCATAAAAACCGATTAATATTTTTAATATACCATCATATATTTGACCTAAAAATTCAAATAAGAATCTAAAATATGTACTCATGTCATCACCCTACTATTACTATTTTATCATTTTTTACATCTTTATGTATAGAATTACTATCTATTAATATATATTTAAATAAATTTAGAAGCATATTATTTATTAATTCAACCTCGTCATCTATTTTAATAGCAAACATATAGCCATCTTTTATCATTTCTTTAATAGATGCTGAATGTTTTGAATAATCATCATATTCTATTTTAAAGACAACTCTAAATTTAAAGATATCATTGACTGTAAATTTCTTTACCTTCTCTAGTAATTCATTATTGTTAAAAATCTCACACGAAAAATCTACTAGATAATACCTATCGTAGATATAATTATCTAAGTCCATTATTATTTTAGGAATTACCAATGAATAGATAACCAACATCCTCTCCTCGCTTACAGGAGTACTATTATAAATTTCATCAATCGCACTCTTACTATATATTTCAGGAAATTCTATATTATAGTTCATCTTAATATCAATAATAGAATTATTAGAGGTATTATTTTCTACTACTGAAAATTTATCGGTTAAAAAATAATCCAAAAGCTCCTTCTTTTTATTTTTAAAAGATTCTATTTGCTTTTTTATGCTCCTAGGGAAAATTTTATTATCCTCTAGTCCAATATCTTTACGATAATCGGTTATCAATCCGATAACCGTATCATCTGATAGGCTAGACTGATTATCAATTAACATTAAATAGCTAAAAGACATATACATATTAGTTAATTTTTCTTCTTCACTAGGATAATCTTTTATTAATTTTAAAAATATTCTATTTAAATACTTCTCTATTTTTTCTTCCATAGATAATTCATCATCATAGTAATTATAAAACCTTATATTTATATACTCTTTTAAGAAAATTTCAAATAATTCCTCACTATAAAAAGATGGCACTACTTCATGCACTAAATTATGAAGATTTTTTGATAAAAATAATAGATAGTAATTAAGCATAGTAAATTTCCCCTTTATTCTACTTGAAATGTAATTATTGGACTTGGTGTTACAAATGGATAAGTATAGTTATTATTTGTATTTAATTTGTAAAAACGAACCGCGGAACTTGATATTGCCGAGACCTTAAATTTAAAACTATTAACATAGTGATTACCATCGTTTAATAAAGTCGTTGTCTCACTAATTTTATTTTGATAAAATTCTGATGTCATATCAAGTCTTAAAATATTAGGATCAAAGGTTAATATAATTACGGCTGATGCGCACTTATTTTTATTAGCATCAGATAAATTTAAATATTCATTTATTTCTATTTTATCTCCAACACTATAAGCATCAAAAGCCTCTAAAACCGTATAAAAGTCTATAGTATTAGTAATATCAAAATCAAGATATGCTCGATATCTTTGATCGATTATTTCATAGGACAAACCAATTGTTGATACTCTTATTGTAAACTTTCCCTTTAGACTCTTTTGATATGGACTTGTAGAATTAGCCTCTATTTCTAACCAAATAGAATCCCCGTTTTGTAAAGTTGTATTAGGGGTCATTAAGACCTCAAAGGAATCAACATTAGTATTAGCTAATATTACTCCATTTGTTTTTGTGCTAGTACAAGTTACATTAGATGAACATGTAAAACTAATATCATAATAAACATCACTTGTTGTTGCTACTAAGTTATTTTTTCTACTATCCATATTAAAAGTTATCGATACAGGTTCAACTCCAGACCAATTATCAAGTTGGTAAATACTAGTATTAGTACTTAATTTATCACTATTAAAATAAAATTTTTTAGTACTTAAATAATAATCTTTTATACCATTATAAATATATCTTCCATAGGTACTTATGAAAAAAAACAATAAAATGAAAGCAAACAATAATATTAACTTTTTTTTGTTTTTCCCCATTTTCATATCATCACCTATACTATAACAATATACCATATTTAAATTTTATTATAAAGAAAAAGAACTATTTTGATTTAAAAAACAGTCCTTTATTATTAACCTAATTAAATTCCATTACTCTTTACTTTTTGAAAATATTTCTAATAGTTCTAAAGGTAGAGTAAATATTATTGTATTTGATTGATCTGAACTAATATCATTAAGTGTAGATAAAGTTCTTAAGTGAAGCGCTCCCTTAGCCTCGCTTAAAGTTCTGGCTGCAATTGCTAGATTTTTAGCTGCTTCTACTTCTCCAGCTGCCTTAGTAATAACAGCTGCTTTTTCTCTTTCAGCCTCAGCTGCCTTAGCTAATACCCTTTGCATTTCTACAGGAAGAGAGATATCCTTTAATTCAACATTTTCTACCTTAACTCCCCAATGATCAGTTAATTTATCAACTATTAAACAAATTTCCTTTGATATTTTTTCTCTATCTTGTAATAATTCATCAAGGGATGCTGTTCCTATTACATTTCTCATAGTTGTTTGAGCAATATTACCAACTGCATAATAAACATTTTCAATAGCAATAACCGACTTAGCAGCATCAAAAATATTATAATATAAAACCGCATTAATTTTTACAGATACATTATCCTTAGTAATTACCTCTTGTTCAGGCACATCTACTGTCTTAGTTCTAATATCAACTATTGTCATTTTTTGGAAAATTGGCCATACAACTCTCCAACCTGGATCGACTATTTTATAAAATCTACCCGTATTAAATTTAATTCCTCTTTGATACTCCTTTACCTCTCTTACCGATGTAAATACTATGACAAGAAGTATAATTATCGCTGTTGTTAAAAATTCCATATAAACCTCCATTTCTAATTATATTATAATATATATAGTTTTTATTATCAAAAAAAAATGTGCTTTACGCACACTTTATTATTCTGTTGTTATTTGTAAGTCGTAACTAATGTTTCCACCTGATGCATCATTTTCACAATCTACATCTTGTCCTTCAATCCACATATATATTCTTACTTTTGTAATACCAGCTTGAAGAGCAAATATCTGTGTGTTTTGAGTAAATCCATTTATTGTTGAATATGATGGTGTTACATTCCCAAAATAATCTGGGTAAGTTACAGTATATTGTTGAGGTCCATTTTGATTAACAAGTACATTATTATCAGCTGTTATTACAGCTTTTACTCCAGCATAAGGTAGTAAAGATCCTCCTGTTTCTGTAGTTGTTACATTATAGGTATCTCTTGCGTGTGCTACTGCCGGAGCTGTATGCACATCATAATTAGGCTCCCATATATAAACAGTTGAACCTGAATTCAAACCTTGAATTTCACTAATTGATGCTCCTGCTGTTGTATTACCTAAAATAAGAAAACCAAATCTAGAAGCATTCTTGATTCCTTTATCTTGAAGATCTTCAGTCTTAACACCTGAATTTGGAGTTAAGAAAATATTTGTTGGAGCAGTTACCTTGAAGAATAGATCAAATGCAATATATCTTCCTGTTGTTCCTTCAATATCCGTTTCTTTTGTAGCTGTTAATATTAAATCACCATCAGTATTACTTACTACTTGGCCATAAAACATATTTATTTTACCAGCTGCTACTTCTCCAATTGTTGAAACCGGTTCCATCATAGTTGGAATTTGATTTACACTAGCCGCATAAGTTGTTCCATGTACCGCCCTTAAATCATCTGTTTGAACAGTTGCCCTCCAGTTAGTACCATCCGCTGAAATTTGTATACCATTTTGAGCCTCTACATTAACTGTTAATGTTCCAACAGTAACTGTTTTATTAGCTGTAAACCACGCATAAGTTGCTGTTGAGAATAACCCAAAAGTTAATATCATCATAAAAATAAGTAATATTAATCTTCTTCTTCTCTTTTTTGTTTTGTTATTTTCCATTTTTATTCCCTCCATTTGAAGATGTATATCTTCCTGTGTTATTTTAAATATACTAAATATGACTTAGTTTTGCAATTTCTTCTATCTTATTTTACTTGTAATTGTCAATTAATTGACACTAGATTAATTGTCTTGAATTTACCTTAATTTCAATATGTTCTGGTATTCCTTGATACTGATAATTTTGATATTCATCAGGAAAGTTAATTCTGATCTTATAATAATCAATATTATTTTCTGTATGTGGAAAAATTATCGGATCAGTTTTTACTTTTTTAAAATATGTTCCATCACTATCGGCCTCTAAATTTTCTTCTAGACTTAATAAGATATCAACATTATTTTCTATTTTATAAACATTATATAGTAACGGTAAGTTAGTAGTTGTAATTATTTCAACATCATATTCTAAAGTTACTTCTGATCTAGTAGTTTCATTATAGTTTGATACGGTAAAAAAATATTCCCTAGACATACCCGGTTCAAAATCCTCTATACTTAAGTTTTGATATTGGTAATCATCCTTTAATAGATAGAATGCAATATCAACCTTCGCATCTCCTCTCGCCTCTGTTTTAAACCTAGAAATTGTATATGGTATAAGAAAAGATAATAGAATTAATAAAACTATAAATATTATTATTTGAATTTTAAGTTTTTTATTATTCATAATTCTATCTATCATTCTATCTCCTTGACTTTCTTTTCTATTTTTATAATCTTTCATAAACTCCCTAAAGGTAAAAATAGTTATTGATGAGGTTAGCAATATTGCAAATAACACTTTAGGGGTTTTAATAATATTAATCCAAACCGAACCTTTTGAAAAAATCTTAACTACCCTACCGATAATCTTATCTTTTTCAACTGGCCTATCTTTTGTGTTGTTAGCATCCCCTTGAGTTATTACAATTTTATCTCTTATCTCGGTAACCCTGTGGGTGATAATTGAACCCTTATCTTCAAAAGTTATTATATCTCCTACTTTATATTTATCTCCTATTTTAACCAAGATAATATCGTATTTTTCAATACTTGGGGACATCGATCCACTAATTACTTCAAAGGTAGAATAACCAAATACATTAGCATATTCTTTCTTCATTATTTTAATCGTTATAAATTTATAGATTGCTAATAGAAAAAAGGTTAATAAAATCAAATATATTAACCATTTAAAAACATTATTTATAACTGTTAATACCTTCTTCATTTTATTCTCCTATGGTCCAATATATTCAGTCAAAACTTCCCCTTCTTCGTGCTGAGTTATAGTAACAACTATGGGTATATCTATTTTATTATTAAGAATTCTGCCTAAATTAGAATCCTTAATATTGTTTGCCTCATTATTTACCCATGTTAGCGTAACCCTTATCGTATTTGTCTCATTATTATCTATTTCGCTTAAAAGCATAATATTACTATATTTAAACGCTCCAGTTCTTACTATATTTTTATTATCTACTTCTACTATACTATCAATTAAAAACTGACTGCTATCTAATCTTGAAAAATCAAATAAAACATCATATCTAATCGAGGTTTCATTTTGATTTGGATCTATTTCAATATCAAAATATCCACTTAAGCCAGGAGCAGCTTTTCCCTCTACTACATAAGGACTTGTTTCCCAATCAACATTATCAACTGTAAAAGTTGAAGAATGACCTTCTATTAAACTCTGATTTACCTTTACCTGCCATTTGGCAATGTCTACTTGGGTATCAAATTTTTTGCTGCTTTCAAACAAGGCATAAGTAACCGATAAAGTTATAACGCCTATTAATAAAAAGAATGGTGCTGCCACCATTATATACTTTTTCATTTACTATTTTTAAATTCCTTATATATGGCATATATTTCATAGATAAACAATAATGACAATGGAAATATTACCAAAAACAAGAAGCCATATCTAGATTGAAAAACATATAAGATAGTTCCAAAAAATGACAGAGTTTTTGTATTGTTTTCTGTTCCCATAACATTATTTGCTACTACTACTGAATTATCCTTTAAAGTAAATGTTCTTTGCTCTTCGCCTACTTTATTTGTTTTAGTAACCTCATTGATCTTTATTTTTTTGGTTGGCGATAACACATCAAAATAAAATATTTTTTCTCCAACTTTAATAGTATCTGAACTTTTTTCTGCTATTACTAATAAATCATTTTTTTTATATTCCGAATTTACAACATTATCTTCTACTAAAACTAAATAATTATTAAAAAACTTAGCAGCTCCAAAATCATTTTTCTTTAATAAAAAAGATGTGGTAAAAATCATAACACCTAAATAAATTGTAACCAATATTCCTAATATTAGCTTTATAACTTTTTTCATATCATTACCTCTATACTATTTTAACTATGTATAAAATATAACATATTTTTATATCCTATGCAAACAAAATGAAGCATGTAATATCAAAATAAAAAAAGAAAAAAAAAGACTTATTAATTATTAATAAAACTAATATTAAATTATATTTGTGCAAATAAAAGACACATATACATGTTAATGTGTCTTTTTTTAATTATTTTCCTTCTTTTGTTTTATATTTTTTAGCTAAAAAGTATCCAGCACCACCAAGAATAACCACTGCCAAAAATACTTTAGTAGTCATATCTATCTCCTCTTTATCAGGAAACAAATCATAAATTAAACTATCGCAATTACCTTGATTATTTTGAACGCATTTAACTATATCTGGTTGTTGTTCTTCATAAGCTTGGTTAATAACAACTTCAAGATTTTCATTATTTCCAGTTTGGGCATATTTTGATCCAACAATCACCATTGGTGTATATTGACATGATGCATTTGCATAACCTTTCTCATAGAATTTGCTTGCTACAGCTTGACATAAAGAAGCAGCTTGAGAATCTAGTTCATAATATACCATTTCAAATTTATTATTTGTCTTGTTTAAATTAGTTAAATATTCTCTTTGAGCAGTACAATGTGGGCATCCGTTAGATCCAAAAACATAAACCTTTACTTTTTCCTCTGCCTTAACATTTAATAATCCTATAAAAAGAACTACCATTACTAATAATATTTTATTTATCTTTTTCATTTCATCCTCCATACATTATTTAGTATAACATATCTACTTTTTTAAAAAAAGTTTTTGTTGATAAAATCTTATAAATCTTTATAATTATAACTAAAGGTGGTGAAAAGATGAAAAAAATGTTAGAAGAATTTAAAAAGTTTATAGCTAGAGGAAATATTGTTGATTTAGCAATCGCTGTTGTTATAGGAACAGCTTTTAGTGCAATAGTATCTTCATTAGTAAATGACATAATAATGCCTTTAGTAGGTATGATAATCGGTAATAATTTTACTAATTTATCATTCACAGTTAATAATTCTGTTGTTCCTTATGGAAACTTTATTCAGGCAATTGTTAACTTTTTAATAATAGCGCTTTGCGTATTCGTAATTTCAAAAGTTATTAATAAACTAATGAAAAAAGAAGAAGAGAAGAAAGAAGAAAAGCCAAAAAAATCAGATGAAGTTAAATTGCTAGAAGAAATTAGAGATTTAATGAAAAATAAAAAATAAAAGTGTTAAACTTTTATTTTTTTATTTAATTATTACATTAGTTCGTTGGAAAGATTGTTTATCATTATCGATACCATTATCAAAAGAAACAAAAATAATAATATTACTGCTATTACCGTTATTAAAGTCATACCCTTATTATTTAATTTCATGTATATCACCATCTTCATTCTATAACATACCCAAATATTTTTCAAATCAAAAAAGGAGTTTCCTCCTTTTTTTACATTAATTCTTTTTCTAATTCGTCTAATGGTTCATCGGTTTTGTTTTCGTTTTCTAAATTATAACCGAAATCTCTATAGGCCTTAACCCCTGTTCCTGCTGGTATTAACTTACCAATAATAACATTTTCTTTAAGACCATATAATTTATCAACTTTACCTCTTATCGAAGCATCAGTTAACACCCTTGTTGTTTCTTGGAATGATGCTGCTGATAAGAACGATTCAACCTCTAGTGATGCCTTAGTAATACCA
>CAYMAV010000026.1:286-10329 GCA_964388545.1 uncultured Clostridium sp. | reverse complement strand
TAACAAAGTACATATTTGTTCTAGTAGCACTTTCTTCAGCTGCTTCTTGAGCTTGCTTCTTAGTACCTACAAATAATACCTTTCCTTCTTTTTCTGCTATTTCCTTCATAGCATCATAAGCCTCGTGTAATTTCTCTGATGTTTTTTGTAAATCGATTATATAGATATCATCTCTAGATGTATAGATATACTCTTTCATCTTTGGATTCCATCTTCTTTTTTGGTGTCCAAAATGTACACCTGCTTCTAATAAAAAATTCATTGACACTACTGTCATATTTATCTCTCCTTTTCGTTTTTATCTTCTATTAATTTCTAATAACGCCACCCGTAGGCACTAGGCAGTTAAATCCATTAATATGTATTATTTTTCTTCCTTTTTAGTCTCTTTTTTTGCTGTTGTTTTCTTTGCTGGTGCTTTTTTAACTGTTTCTTTCTTTGCAGTATCTTTTTTTGCTACAGTTTTAACTTCTTTTTCAACTTTCTCAGTTTTAACAACCTTTTCTTCCTTTTTAGTCTCTTTTTTGGTAGTAACTACTTCTACTTCATTTGTCTTTTCAACACTAGCCTCAATTATTTTCCCTTCAAGACCTAGTTTTGCTTCTTCAACAAATTTTTTGAATGTATCCATATCGTTAATCGCTAATTCTGATAACATCTTTCTGTTAACTTCGATTCCTCTTTTAGTTAAACCTTCGATAAATCTTGAATAACTAATTTCGTTTTCTCTACATGCTGCATTAATTCTAGTAATCCATAATTTTCTGAAATCCCTTTTCTTTTGTCTTCTATCTCTAAAGGCATATTGTCCAGAATGCATTAATTGTTCTTTAGCTGTTTTAAATAATCTATGCTTACTTCCAAAGTATCCTTTAGCAGCCTTTAAAACTTTCTTATGACGTGCTCTTTTTTGTACACTACTCTTAACTCTTGTCATCTTTATTCCTCCTATCTAGTAATAATTGTTTTTAGTCTCGAATAATCTGAACTATTTAAACCCTTATTCTTTCTTTTCTTTCTATTTACTGAACCACTCTTTTTACCTGTTTTATGATTTAGTCCTGTTTGTCTAAAAGTAATAGTTCCACCATTTCTTACCTTTAAAACCTTACTTAAACCACTATGTTTCTTTAATTTTTGTTTTGCCATACTTATTTCCTCCTTTTATTTTTTAGGTATTAACATCATAAACATGTTCTTACCTTCAAGTTTTGGTGCTTGTTCTACTTCTGCTAATTCTTCTAATCTCGCTGCAAATTTATTTAAAACTTCCAACCCAAGATTAGTATGAGCCATCTGACGCCCTTTAAACCTAACGGTTACCTTTATCTTATCTCCTTTTAATAGATATTTTGTTACTTGATTAATCTTCGTTTCAAAATCTCCAACATCAATCGATGGTGATAATCTAAACTCCTTAAGTTCTTGCATATTAGCTCTTTGTTTTTTTAAGGCTTCTTTTTCTTGTTTTGTTCTTTCGTATTTATACTTGTTATAATCCATAAGCTTTGTTACTGGCGGATCACCATTAGGCCCGATTAAAACTAAATCTAGCCCAGCATAACTAGCTAAAGTCATCGCATCTTCTATCGACTTTACTCCTGTTTGCTCTCCATTTGGTCCAATTACTAATACCTTTGGACACTTGATTTGTTCATTAATTAACAGATTAACTTTTGATTTTGTTATGTAAAACACCTCCAATTACATAAAAAAGCGGACATAAATATCCACTTTAAACACCATAATATCTAGGCATTTACCCATCACTTCGTAGCAATCGGGTGGATGTGGATACATCTCTTTCCTTTTTTATACGTATTGATTATATTATTAAACTATTCATTTGTCAACTAAATTACCATATTTACTTATTAATTCCAGCGCTTTCAGCAAATTCTGCATACTTATCTCTTACTCTTTTAGCAGCATTAATTTTTATATCTTCTTTTTCTAATTCATCTTTATATTTAAGTAATTCTTCAAAAACAAAATAATTTCCTTCTTTAATTTTTTTAATTCTTTTTAGTACTTCTTCATTTTTTCCCAAACTCATACCAAGAGAGATAATACTTTTACACAATTCATCGATAATCAAACTATCTTCTTTTGATTTTTCAACAAAAAAAATTCCATATTCCTCATATAACCTTTTACGATATGCCAATAAAAGATTAAATAATTTCATTTCGTATAAATCCAAATATTCCGATTGTTTTTCATCACTTATCGGTTTTAATTCATTAATTAGTTTATATCGATATTTATTAACAAGATATATTACCACCAAACTAACTTTTTTTTCTATTCCCGCTTTTCTTCCGAGTAACGGCTATTCACTTACTAATTCTTTAATAGATTCAAATAATCCTTCACGACTACTATTTTCTAGTTTTTCCTCTAATTCTTCATTAATTCCTAACAGTTCATCTTCGATTGCTGCAGTAACACTAGCAAGATATTTTTCATATTCATCGGTTATTTTTCTGCAATAAATTTTGAAATCTTCATAAACTAAAAAATACATTTCATTTTTAAATCTTCTTTTAAATTCTTCAATATCTTTTATTACTTCTTCTCTTTTTCCAATTGAATTTTCCATATTAATTAAGCTTCTATATAACTCTTCAAGATATTCTTGATTATAATAACTCTTCTCATTACCAAAAACATCAAGATCCTGTTCGGTATATAATTCTCTTTGATATGCTAAAAGGTCAACAAATATATTTTGATCGCTAACACTTGCTCCTGATGGTAAACCAGTCCTTTCAACTTCAAAGAAATCTAATTCCTTTTGCTGATATTTATCATTTATTTCTAATATCCTTTGGCTTACTTTATCTTCAATATTATATTTACGACCTATTTCTTTTAACCTACTAACTAGTTCTCTAGTTTCGTAAACAAAAGACTGTTGTTTTATTTTTTCTTCTTCCTTAAGATAATCTTGATATGCATAAAAATTGCTTTTTTCAAGAACTTCCATTCCCCTTTCTATTCTTCCGGATAGATGTTCCCTTAAGGTTTCTTCCTTAGAATAGTCAGATTTTTCCCACCATTCAAGGGAATGGAATAATTTATTAGATGTTATTTGAAAAATTCTCCTATCCTTAACTCCGCCGAATTTAAGTTTCTTATCATTAGGATCCTGACTAACAAATTTATCTTTATAGTAGTCATCCTTGCGCCAATCATCATCCCAATACTTTACATTTTCTTTATCGTGCCAATCTTTATCATCCTCTTCTTTTTGTTTTCTTTTCATTCTTATTAATTCAGATAATGAAGGATTTGATAACCATAACTCACATTCAGAATATATATGTAGTTTTTCATATTCATATTTTCTTCCATAATTATAAGGATAATATTTACCTTCAACACTTTCAAAAATACTTTGTGTAGAAATATAAAAGCTTTTATATGCTTTATAATTCCCATATTTACCACGAATCTCTTCGAACGGACTCTGATAGATTAAAAGATCTCCGCTTTCTTCTCCTGAAGTATTATAATGTCTATATATAATCTCTGCCTGAGCTTCAATTTTTTTTTAATCCTTTAGAAATATACAGCTCTATTTCATCTTTCCAATGATCCCAATATCAATCTTCATATTCTCTTGACCATTCTAGAGGTTGATTTTCATAGGCCCTTCTAAAAGCATTTCTTTCACCCCAAACATATTTTATATTAGAATAATCTATATCGAAATTTTTATCCAATTTTATCACCTCGATTATTTGCTTTTATGTTCATCTACCTTTTTTTCTTGACAATCTCCTCTAACCAATTCTATGAACGGAAGAAGTCCGCTATCAGATAGTTCCCTAAAAGTTTCTTCTGAAACCCTAACATTAATGCTTTTATCACCTATTAATTTTTGAAACTTTCTAATCTTTTCGATAAGAGTTGGACCTTTTTCTGTTAACTGTTCATCTATTTTTTCTACTACATATCCACCTTTAGAATCTTTATTGGATAATGTTTTTTGATAATCATCATAACTTATTATCTCGCCCATACTTCTTTTAATTGCTATCATCGAGGCCTGAACATTTAATAAGTCTCTGCTTTCAAAAAAATTCATTGTAGTTAATGGGTCAACAACCCCATCAAAACCACCAGCAATTGAAATAAGTCCTTTATATTGCTGAGAAGTATCAACTAAATAAGGAATATTTGCAATCATATAATCGTTGTGGTCAATTAATATCTTTTTTACTACATTATAAAAATCTGGATTTTTTTCAATATTTTCTGCTGTCATCCTAATTAATTCGTCTCTTAATTCCTGATATGTCAATTGATTGTTATCTAATATTTCTCTATTTAGAGTTATTCCAAAAACTTCCTTAATATCTAACAATAATTCCGATAAATCAGCTTCATCAGCTTCAGCAACTAAATTATTTACAGTATTCTTATTAACATCGTCTAGATGTTCTGAAATAACTGCTGTTGCTGCGATCCCTATAGCATCCACAACCTCTCTTGCTTTATCACATGAATCTGAAAGCATCGCTCTTCTTTTTTCGCGATATTCTTCAGTTGCATTCATCGAAAATTCATTTGTTTGTTGCGAATATTCTATTCTTGAATTTATATCTTCTTCATTATTACTTTGTTTTTCTTCAATTTTTCTTTCCAATATATTTTTATAATTAAAATCTAGTTCAATTGAACCATCAGAATTTTTAGAAAACTGTCTAAATTTTTCTTCTATCGGCCCAATATCGATTCCAAGCATTGCAATATCCTTTAGAGAAACATATCTTTCACATACTCCTCCAAAACCATTTCTTCCAGTTCTACCTTCTAACTGCAAATCGATTCTTCCAACCTTAAAGTAACCACTTGATATTACTTTTAATCCTTGATCTTCAATTATTTTTTTTGTATTAGTCTCTTCTTCCTTTGTCCATATATAACCAAGAATTAAATATTCATCCTCTACTTTTCTTCTAAACATACCAAATTCACTAGGTGTTAAATCTAGTCTATAACCTTCTTTTTCTTCAATATGTCTAATATATCTCTTAGTTAAAATATCAAGTATAGTATCTCTATCTCCTCCCAACTTAATATCTGTTCCACGACCAGCCATCTCAGTTGAGATCGTAACCATACCAGCAAGACCTGCTCTTGCTAACTTTCTAGCCTCTTCTTCCTTATCATCATTTAGACTTACAGTTTGATACTCTATATTATTTCTATTAAATAATTCCTCTAATTTTTTTATTTCATCTACATCAGAGGTAACTAATAAAACCGGTTGTCCACTTATAATAGATTTTTTTATAGATTCAATTATCAAGTTAAATTTATCTTCATCATTTAAACTAAATTTAGGACTATCCTTTAAAACATCTTTTGGTTTATTTCCTTGATTTTTGCTATAAAACTCATAATAAGCATGTTTTGGTATCTCGATTGTTTGCTTTTTATATACCCTTTCAAATAATTTTTTAGAAGAAGTCCCTGTCATACCTGAATAAGCATCATATCTTCTATAATAATTTTTTTGAGTAACAGAAGAAAAAGTAGAAGTTTCCTTTGTTATTTCATCATCTCTAAAGCCATTAATAATCTCTAAAGCCTGTTGAAGTCCATTTGTAAAAGTAGAACCTTCTTCTACCCTTCCATTCTTCATCGGCTTTACTTTACCGTTTTGAACTGTATAATCAGCTCCATTTTTCATAAATAAATTTGCTATAACAATTTGATTTAAATAATGAGATAAAATAGAAAAGTCTGGCGTTATGTTATTTTGAAAATTTTGATAATCCTCATAAATTATTGGATAATTTTGGTCAGTTAAGATTCTTTTTGACCCAATTTGAGTTAATCTAACTCTTCCTGTATTATCATCAATATAATAATCGATACCCATTTTATAATTATTATCTTTTAATATTTGATTTCCAACAAGATAAATTTTTGATCTAAGTTTTAACGCAATATATGAATATTCTAAAAATTCATCCATACATTTCTTTGTAAGTTCATGTTTTCCTAAACTTTTAGAATAAACAATTCCATAGTTTTCTTCTACATCACTAATATCGTATAAATCTGGCTGTAAAAATTGTTCAAATTGCGTATTATTTAACTCAATATTATTTTGAGTTTTATAAAAAATATTAGCTATTTTCAAATAATGGCTATCATCAGGTAGTATTTCTTCTGAAAAAAGCGCATCTGTTAAATATCTTGCATCATCAAAACTAAGAGGTTCTCTTCTTATTCCTAACTTTCTAGCTTTACTTAATAAAGTCTCATAGTCCTCATTATACATAATAGAAACATCATAAAAAGTTAAATTCTCTCTATATTTTTTAGCTTCTCCTGCTATACGATAAGGAGTTAGAGCATCATCAATTAAAAGATCATCAACCTCATCAACAACTGCGTATCCTGGTCTTTCTGGTCTTTGGATCATTTCTTCTAATTTAGTAATACTACAATCTCTTAAATAATCAAAAGCAAAGGTAGCCTTCGATCCATAAGTTATGTCTTTTCTATAGGCCTCTCTTTTTATTGCAAAAACCTTTTGTTGTAGATTATATCTATCTTCTGGTGATAAATTATCAGGGTCTAATCCTTCTATTACTGCCTGTTCTGTTATATCTTCTGGTAAATACCCAACCGATAATCCTAAACCTTCATAAATCGGTCTTAATTCTTCATAGTCCCTATATGCTAAATAGTTATTAGCAGTTACTAAATGACTTCCCTTTCCTCTTAACCCATATAAATAAAGAGGTAGTACCGCGCTTATTGTTTTACCTTCTCCAGTTGATAATTCGGAAATATCACCCCTTGACATACTGATGGCTGATAGTTTTTGAACATCTCTTAAATACATTTCTGGTTTTCTATGAAAAGTTGTTAACGCAAGTGAAGAAAGCGCAAAAGCCTCTGGTAAATTTTCTTTAATTTCCTCATAATTATCATTTTCTCTAATATTATTTTTTAAGCTTTCAGTTTTTTTACTAAACCATTTCCCAATATCATTTAAAAAGCTTTCTTTTATTTGCGTATCATTTATATAAGATGAGTGAAAATTCAATAAAAAGTTTTTAGGAAGATAATAATTTTTTCCATTATAAATAAACAAGATACCATCAGTTAATCCTAAACTTTCATACTCTTCTAAAATAGGAACTAAAGAATCGCCTAAGATATCAGAAATACTACTATCAAACTCTTCTAATAGTCGTTGTTCTTCTTCGTTAATGCTTCGTAATATTTTTTCTAGACTGCGAATATCTGTGCTATTAACTTTGTCTATTTCTTCCTTTCTTTTCATATTTACCTCTTATTTCTTTTCTTTTTTGTTAATACCAAAGACCTTCCTTTTTCTTTTTCGTAACAAGCTGGACATCTTGATTCATAATGAACTCCCTCTCCATCAATTGCAACTTGATCTCCACTAAGAATCATTATATTTGTTTTATTATCAAATCTTACATTTTGAGTTGCTTTTCTTCCACACGGACACATCGTCTTTAATTCTTCAATATCTTGCGCAATTTGTAAAAGTCTATTTGATCCTGGAAAGCCGTTATTTAAAAAGTCTGTTCTTAGACCATAACACAACACTGGAATTCCTAGTTTAATTGTAACTTGCATGCATTGATCAACTTGATCCGGAGTTAAAAATTGAGCCTCATCAACCAATATGCAATCAAGTCCTTCTTCGTTTGATTCTTTTTTTATGCCCTTTACTATTTCAAAAATATTTTCTTCAGAATCTACTAATTTATCAACTTTTCTTTCAATTCCTAATCTCGACTGAATTCTATCTTCCGCTTTTTTATCCTTTTGAGGCTTAAAAATTACAACCCTCATCCCGTTTTCTTCATAGTTATGAGCTGCTTGAAGAAGTGAAGTTGTCTTACCAGAATTCATCGCTCCATATTTAAAATATAATTTAGCCATATATACCTACTTTCTTGCACGAGGGTGAGTTTTAAAATATACCTCTTTTAATCGATCATTCGTAATATGAGTATAAATCGAAGTTGCTGTTAGACTTTCATGTCCAAGTAACTCTTGAACCGATAAAATATCACAACCTTCATTTAATAAATGAGTTGCAAAGCTATGCCTTAACATATGTGGGGATATCTTTTTATTTAGAGTAGTATTATTTATCAATTGATCAAGGATATATCTAACCCCTCTAGTAGTAAGCTTTTTTCCATTTTTATTTATGAATAAATACTCACTATTAGTAGTATTAAGACTATCATAACCATTATTTAAATAGCTATCTATGCTATCTCTTGCATATTCTCCTAACCTAACTATTCTTTCTTTATTTCCCTTACCTAAAACTTTTATTTCATCTTCATTAATATCTAAAACTTTGATATTTACTAATTCACTTACTCTTACTCCCGTTGCATAAAGAACCTCTAATATTGCAAGATTTCTTTTTCCAAGCGAAGTGGATATATCAACCGATGAAAATAACTCTTCAATTTCATTATAGTAGAAAAACCTTGGTAATCTTTTTTCTTTTTTTGGTGATTTTATTAATGAGAAAGGATTCTTTTTGATATGTTCTCTATTAAGCAAATACTTGTAAAACCCTTTTAAAGAACTTATCTTTCTCGAAATTGTTGATGCTTTATTATTCTTATCATCTAATTTTATTAAGAATTTTCTAATATCCTCATTTTTAACCTTTAATAGATTTATTCCTTCTTCTTCTGAAAATGTTATAAACTCTGTTAAATCTTCATAATAGCTCTTTATCGTCTCTTCTGAATAACTTTTTTGATAAGTTAAAAAATCTATATAACTATCTAAATATTTCATCAAACCACCTGATTATATTCTATAACAAATATTAG
Organism: uncultured Clostridium sp.; assembly: GCA_964388545.1. Lineage (GTDB taxonomy): Bacteria > Bacillota_I > Bacilli_A > RF39 > UBA660 > RUG13868. The sequence continues at coordinate 1,462 of CAYMAV010000026.1, read as the reverse complement.
ATAGATTCCAGCTTAATTATCTTAATTCAACTAATAACTCATGAATTAATTCCTCTCTATTATGTACATCAAACTCTTCAATTCTTTCTACTTTACATTTTTCTGATATAATTATCGAAATAACTTTTTCTACTGCTGTATCTAGAATATCATTAACAACAACATAATTATATTTTTTAACTTCATTTATCTCTTTATAAGCATTGGTAAATCTTTCAATTATTTTCTCTTTGTTAACTTTCTTGTTTTTCGTTTCTCTACTAACTAATCTATTTCTTAATTCCCTCATAGTAGGAGGCATAATAAAAATAAATATTCCATCTGGTGCTACTTCTTTAACTTTAAGGGCTCCTTGAATATCAATTTCCAAAAGAACATCTTTTCCTTTATCTAAATCCGCATCTACAAGAGACTTTAATGTTCCATAATAATTTCCATGAACATTTGCATATTCCAAGAAAGATCCTTTTTTAATTTCCTCTTTAAATTCAGTTTCACTAACGAAAAAATATTCAACTCCATCTTTTTCTCCTTTTCGCGGCTCTCTAGTTGTCATCGAGATTGAATATACAATATTATCCATCTTTTTTAGAACTTCTTTATATATAGTTCCTTTTCCAACTCCGCTAGGTCCTGATAAAACAATTAATAATCCTCTGTTCATAATACACCTCATTGTATTTTTTATTATAACAAAAAATTTCACTTATTTGTGAAATTTCATTGTTTTTATTTAGCTTCCTCTTGAGCTCTTAATTCTCTAATAACTGTAACCCTAATAGTCCCAGGATATTGCATAGTACTTTCTATTCTATCTTTTACATCTCTTGCAATCTTATGAGTTGCCGAATCACTAATTTGATCAGGCTTAACAATTACTCTTAATTCTCTTCCTGCTTGAATAGCATAAGTTTTATCAACACCTTTTATATTGTTTCCAATTTGTTCTATTTTTTCTAATCTTTGGAAATAGTTTTCAGATGAATCATTTCTAGCTCCTGGACGAGAGGCAGAAATTGTGTCAGCGATGTTTACAATGGCAGCAATGGTACTTGTAGCTGGTGCGTCGCCATGGTGTGAAGCAATAGCATTGATTACTATTTTATTTTCATTGTATTTTTTAGCTATGTCAACACCAATATCAACATGACTACCTTCCATCTCAAAATCAATAGC
>CAYMAV010000026.1:0-276 GCA_964388545.1 uncultured Clostridium sp. | reverse complement strand
CCTGCTCTTTTGGCTAGATTTACATTTTCTCCCAATTCGGCAGCAAGTAATCCTGAGATGTATGCTACTTCTTTGGAATGTTTTAGGGCATTTTGACCATAACTAGTTCTAAAGTGTAATTTACCAATAATATTTATTAGTTCAGAATCTATTCTTGATAATCCTAATTCATAGATAGTATTCTTTCCATATTCTTTAATTTTTTGATTTACTTCATTACACATTTTGTCATATACTTCTTCAATTCTAGCCGGGTGGATTCTTCCATCTTTGATT
>CAYMAV010000025.1:0-10572 GCA_964388545.1 uncultured Clostridium sp. | reverse complement strand
TTCAATACAAATTTAATACAGTCATTAATATAAAGGTTACTTGAATTTTGATTTTTCAAAATTAAAATATATGTCAGCTATTTTCTCAAAAGTTTTTTCTTGTTGCTTCTTAGAATGTTTATTATAATCATCATTTAAAAATAATTGTTCTACAGTCGCACCAAGAATAATTGATAGTTTATACGCCAAATCTATTTTAGGTAAAACATTACCACTTTCAATCTGGTTTATTGTTTTCCTAGTAACTCCTAATTCTTTTGCTAAATCATCTTGAGTTAAGTTTTTTACTTTTCTAAATTCTTTTATTTTATTTATTATCATTTTATCACCCTTTCTATTATACCGCGTAATTATATATTTTTAAAATGAGTAGTTTCAGTTACTAATTTTGACCTTTTTTTAAGTTTTAAAAACATAAAAAAGCTCTCAAACCCTTTATTTTAGTGAGTTTGAGAGCAGTATTTTCTTTAATGGGGCGATATGTGGGAATCGAACCCACGTATACTGGAGCCACAATCCAGCGTGTTAACCACTTCACCAATACCGCCATGAAAATAACATAGTCATTATAGCATCCTTCCTCGCTTTATTCAAGAGATTAATATTTTTTTATAACTTATAGTAATTCTTGTTTTTAAGACTATCTTTTAGTATAATTACATTTAAGATAGTGGGTGTAAAATATGAGAAATATTTATACAAGTGTTGATTTAGGTAGTGATAGTATAAAGATTGTTGTAGCAGAATATACTAATAATGATTTTCATGTTCTAGCCCAAACATCTGTTAGTCCGGTTGGAATAAGAAAAGGATTAGTAGTTAATCATGTTATGGCTGTTAATTCTCTTGATATGGCATTAAAAGAAATTGAAAAAATATTAGGTTTTAGAATCAATAAAGCAATTATTACTGTACCTTCTAATGATTCTTTGATAAAAGTTGTTGAGGGAGAGACTAATATATTAGGAGAAGTTGTTGAAGGAAACGATATTTGTAATCTTCTTCATGATATCGCTTTAGATAATGTTGATCCTTTGGATGAAGTAGTATCTATTTTACCAATTGTTTTTGGTGTTGATGGTAAGGAATATAAAAATCCTAATGAAAAAGCTGGGAAGAAATTATCTACTAAATCGGTGTTTATAACAGTACCTAAAAAACAGGTATATGATTACTTAAAAGTATTTCATGCGGTTGGAGTGGAAGTTGAAGATATTTCTTTTAATTCTATTGGTGATTATTATAAGATAAAAAATAAATCATATGATGAAAAATTAGGTGTTATTATAAATATAGGTCATGAAAAAATAGAACTTTCTTTATTTAATAAAGGAGTATTAATTAAAAATGCAATAATTAATTTAGGTGGAAAAAATATCGATAAGGATTTATCATATATTTATGGATTAGATTTATCAACTTCTAGAGAAATAAAAGAAAAGTTTGCAACCGCATCAGTTAGATATGCTGATAATAATGAGGTTTTAGAATTTGTTGATGAAAATGATCAAAGAAAAACAATTACCCAATATGAGTTAGCTGAGGTAATTGAAGCTAGGGTTAATGAACTTCTACATTTATCGCTAAATGAAATTAATAACTTAACAAATAGAAAAATTAGTTATATAATTGTTACAGGTGGAACAACTGAATTAAATGGGTTTAATTATGTTGTAGAAAATGTTTTAGGACAAAAAGCAATGGTAATGAACATTATGAATATTGGAATAAGACATAATAAATTTTCCAGTTCCATGGGTTTAATTGAATATTTTCATGATAAAATGAAATTAAGAGAAAAAGAAGTTTCACATATTGATGAAGAAGATTTAAAGATAATTAAAGATGCTAAAAAAAGTATGTTAGATTTAACTGATGATATATATGTTAGTAAAATATTTGGGTATGTTACTGATACTAAGGGAGGATAATTTAAATGATAGGATTAGAAATGGATCAATTAGCTAAGATAAAGGTAATTGGTATCGGTGGTGGTGGAGGAAATGCTGTTAACAGTATGGTTGATTCTGGTGTTAAGGGTGTTGAGTTTATTGCTGCTAATACAGATTTACAGGTGCTAAGTCATTCTAAGGCAGATGTTAAAATACAAATGGGTAAATTAGGAGCAGGTGGAAGACCAGAAATTGGTAAAGAAGCTGCTATCGAGGTTAAAAAGGATATAGAAGATGCTCTTAAGGGCGCTGATATGGTATTTATCACTTGTGGTATGGGTGGTGGAACAGGATCAGGTGCAGCACCAATTGTAGCAGAAATAGCACAAGGCCTAGGAGCACTTACAGTAGCAATTGTTACTAAGCCTTTTACTTTTGAAGGTCGAAGAAGAATGGAAACAGCTTTAGTTGCTATTGAGGAATTAAGAAAGCATGTAGATACATTGATTATCATTCCAAATGATAAATTAAGAGAAATTATTGATAAGACAACTCCGATGACAGAAGCCTTTAAAGAAGTAGATAACGTATTAAGAAGAGGAGTTCAGTCAATTACAGACTTAATTGCAGTTGTTGGTACAGTTAACCTTGACTTTGCAGATGTAAAGACGGTTATGGAAAATTCTGGAACTGCTATTATCGGTATCGGTATTGGTATGGGAGAAGATCGTGCGATCGAAGCAGCTAGACAAGCGGTAACATCACCACTTCTAGAAACAAGTATAAATGGTGCAACTGATGCAATTATTAATATAACAGGTGGAACTAATTTAGCCTTATTTGAAATAGAGCAAGCAGCAGAGGTTGTAAGACAAGCATCTAATACAGATATAAATACTATATTTGGTTCGGTTATTAATGAGAATTTAACTGATGAGGTTATTGTAACTGTTATAGCTACTGGTTTTGATAAAAGTAATAAACACAAAGTAAAGGAAAGTCCTAAAACAATAAAAGAAGAAGTTTTAGAGAAAAAAGAAGATGAGGTTGTATTAACTAGAAGGACAAGACCTGATGTGGTATCTCAACCAAGAGAATTACCTAAGGTAGAGCCAAGAGATGAAGTTCTTGATGAGGAAAACTACGATACACCACCATTCCTAAGAACAAATTATTAAAAAATGTCTATAGTGTTAACTATAGACTTTTATTATGTAAATAATTTTAAATATTGGTTATTAATGTTATAATTATGATATTAAGAGGGTGCAGAAATGGCTAAAAGAAAAAAAATGAGTAAGGAAATTAGAGATAAAATTATTTCAATAATATTATTAATTATATCGGGTTTAGGATTTCTTAAATACGGTCTTTTAGGTTCTCTTGTTAAGAGATTTGGCATATATTTATTCGGTGGATTAAATTTAGTGTTCTTTGGAGCATTACTATTACTTGGAATTTACTTTTTCTTTAGGCATAAAACAAAAGAAAGATTTATATGGAGATTTATGGCTATTGGATTATTACTACTTGGTGCGATTATGCTATCCCATATTAAATATTTTGAAAATAAAGAAACATATAAAATAGCCTATGAAAATACTAAAAAAGATATCGATACAATTATTAATTATTTAAATAAAAATGAGGTATATAATCCTACTGGAAGTGGATATGTTGGTTTTTATGTTACTTATGTATCGGATTCCTTAATCGATGTTGATGGTACAAAGGCGGTTTCTTATTTATTTATTTTTATCGCGGGATTTACTTTCTTTGGTAATTATATAATAAAATTATCTAAGGAATTGATCGAAAAATATAAAATATATCGATTAGAAAAGAAAGAAGAAAAAAGATTAAGAAAAATTAAGAAAGAAGAAGAAAAAGCTAAAGAAAAAGATAAAGTTGAGAACAAGGGTGTAAAGATAAACGATAATAACAATGTTAAGGTTTATTCTAATATTGAAGAATTTGAAAATAAAACCGAGAAAAAGGATAATGAAGGCATTGAGGCTTTATTAAAAGAAGAATATATTAAAGATCCTTTAGAAGAAAAAGAAAAAGTTAATCCTTTTTATACTCTTCCCTCTATTGAATTGTTAAAATATGCTCCTTCTAAGAAAAACGATAGTAAAGCTATAATTGAAAAGAATATTGAAATCTTAGAAAAAACCTTAAATGAATTTGGAATAAGCGGTAGGGTTGTAGAAGTTAATCAAGGACCAGCGGTAACTCAATATGAAATGGAACTTCATACAGGTACTAAACTAAATAGACTTTTATCGATTACTAAAGAGATCTCTTTAGCCCTTGCTAAAAAGGATGTTAGAATTGAGGCTCCTATTCCTGGTAAAAATACGGTTGGAGTAGAGGTCCCTAACGAAAATGTATCGATGGTATCTTTAAGAGAGATTCTAGAAAATACCCCAGAAGCTAAAGCAGATAATAAACTTTTAGTGGCTCTTGGTAAGAATATCATGGGTAAGAGTTTCTTTGCTGAAATTAATAAGACACCGCATTTATTGGTAGCGGGTTCAACTGGTTCTGGTAAGTCGGTTTGCATTAACTGTATACTAGCATCTATCCTAATGCGTGCTAAGCCAAGTGAGGTAAAGCTTGTGTTAATCGATCCTAAAAAAGTTGAACTAACAATGTATGAGAATATTCCACATTTGATGCATCCCTTAATCACTGATTCATCAAAAGCTAATAGTGCCCTAAAAGCAATGGTTGTTGAGATGGAAGAGCGTTTTCTAAAATTAGAACATAAAAAAGTTAAAAATATTGAAGCCTATAACGAGTTAATCGAAAAAGAAAACAAAAAGAAGAATCTAGGTGAACAAGAACCTAAGATGCCTTATGTAGTTGTCGTAATTGATGAGTTATCGGATCTTATGATGGTTGCTGGAAAAGAAGTAGAACAATCGATTTTAAGAATTACACAAAAAGCAAGAGCAGCAGGAATTCACTTAATTGTCGCAACGCAAAGACCATCTACCGATGTTATTACGGGTATTATTAAAGCTAATATTCCATCTCGTTTATCATTTACGGTAGCAAGTGGAATCGATTCAAGAACCATTCTTGACATGACTGGAGCTGAAAAGCTTCTAGGTAGAGGAGATATGTTATATCTTCCAATTGGGCAAACTACTCCTGATAGAATTCAAGGAGCTTATGTATCAGATGCTGAGTTAGAGGCGATTACTGATTATGTTAGGTCTCAGCAAAAAGCTAGTTATGATTCAAGTTTTTCTAGTAAAGTTAATATACCAGAAGAAAAAGCAAATGTTGAAAATATCGAAACATCAATTGATAGAGATGATGAGCTTTATAGCGAGTGTTTGAAATTCGTTGTAAAAGAAAAAAGAGCTAGTACTTCGCTTCTTCAAAGAAGATTTAAGATTGGTTATAACAGAGCAGCTAATATTATCGATTTACTTGAGGAAAGAGGAGTAATTGGTGGAGTTAATGGCTCTAAACCAAGAGAAGTTTTAATTGAATTTAGCAATGAAGATTATTAAAAAGGAGTGAGAAAATGACACCACATATTGAATCAAAGAAAGAAGATATAGCAAATGTTGTATTAATGCCAGGAGATCCCTTAAGAGCAAAGTTTATAGCAGAGAATTTTCTAGAAGATTATAAACTAGTTAATGATGTTAGAAATGTTCTAGCATATACAGGATTTTACAAAGGAAGAAGAGTAACCGTATTCGCATCAGGCATGGGTATGCCTAGTATGGGGATTTATTCCTATGAATTATTTAAATTCTATGATGTTGATTACATAATAAGAGTAGGATCAGCTGGAGCATATACCGAAAAACTTAACTTATATGATGTGTTTTTGGTAGAAGGTGCTTATTCAGAAACTACTTATGATGATGTGCAAAGTGGGGAAAATAAAGATATTATTTATTCGCATAAAGAAATTAATAAGAGTGTTGAAGATTCTGCTTTAGAGCTTGGAATAGATTTAAAAAAGGGTATTGTTCATAGTAGTGATGTTTTTTATCAAGAAAATAATCAGTTTCAAAAACTATATGATAAATATGGATGCTTAGCGGTAGAAATGGAAGCTTTTGCTTTGTTTCACAATGCTAATATACTAGGAAAAAAAGCCTCTGCTATTGTTACGATATCTGATAATTTAGTTACTAAAGAAGAAACTACTAGTGAGGAAAGACAAAACAGTTTTACTACGATGATGAAGCTAGCATTGGAAACAGCTGTTAAATTAAAATGAAAGTAGGAAATGTAAATTTACATGTTATAAATAGTAAGAAACATCGTACGATAACAACGACAATGTTTTTTAGGAAAAAATTAAAAAAAGAGATGATTACGATAAATAATCTTCTTTTTAACTGTCTTGTTCATTCAACTAAAAAATATGATACTGCGCTTAAATTTATAAGAAGATGTGAGGAATTATATAATAATAGGATTTATTATGATAGTTTTGTTGTTAAGGATGATCATATTATGAGTTTAACGATTGAAAGTCTAGAAGATAAATATGCTGAAAAAGGAAATTATTTAGAATCCATAAAGTTACTTAAAGAGGTAATATTTAGTCCAAATGTTAATAATGGTTTATTTGATGAAAAAAGTTTTAAAGCCTCTGCTAATAAAGTATTAAGAAGGATTAAAAAAAATAAGCAAAGCGATGTTAGAACAGCAAAAAATAACTTGTTAAATTTAATAGATAGTAAAGCTTTCTTTAGTGTTGGCCCTGCTGGATATGAAAAAGATTTAAACAAAATAACAAGAGAGTCTTTATACGAATATTATTTAGACTTCTTTAAAAAAGTAGATATTGATATTTATGTAATGGGAAATGTCGATTCTAAGGAAATAAAGAAATATATTGAGGATAATTTTAATTTTGAAAATAAAAATTTAAATGATGAATTAGTTAGTTATAAATTCAAAGAATATCAACCAAATATTGTTATTAAAAATAAAAAAGGGGATCAGACGGTTTTAAATATTGCTTATGAAACAAGAATTATAAATAGTTATAAAGATGCTGCGATAGTAACTATTTATGACATCATATTAGAAAAATCTCCTAGTAGTAAATTTTTTACTAATATTAGGGAAAAATATTCTCTTTGCTATTATATAAAGATGGATTTTTATAGACGTTCTTCCTTAGGAATATTAACCTCAGAAATAAAGAAATCATCCTATAAGAAGATGTTGAGATTAGTTGAAAAGGAAATGAAGGACATGACTCTTGGTAATTTTAGCAATGAAGAGATAGAAAATGCTAAAAAGTTAGCAATCTTTCACCTAGAAGATAAAAAAGAATATTTTGATGAATATATTGAATATATATACATGAATTCTTTATATGAGAAAATAGATATTGATGAAGCGATTGAAAAAATTAAAAGTGTTAGTAAAGAAGAGATAATGGAATTTGCAAGTACGATAAAATTACATACAGTATATTTATACGGTGGTGATAAAAATGATTAAAAAAGAGGTTAAGGATATCGATTTAGAGGTCTATTATAAAGAATTATCAAATGGTCTTAGAATATATCTAATCCCTCAAGAAAATAAGAATAAATATCATTTAAGATATCTATGTAATTTTGGTTCTTCTGTTGATAGATTTCTTAGGGATGGAAAAGAGGTTTTAGTGCCGCCTGGTACGGCTCATTTCCTTGAACATAAGGTTTTTGAATACGAAGGGAAAGATCCATTTTCATTCTATGCAAAAACTGGATCCGATGTTAATGCTTATACTTCTCTTACTAGAACAGTTTATCTAGTAAATGGTGATAGTAATATTGAAGAAAATCTAGATTACTTAATTAACTTTGTAAATGGTGCTAAATTTACCTTAGAAAGTGTGGAAAAAGAAAAGGGAATTATTATTGAAGAGATAAAAATGTATAACAAGGATCCTTTTGATAAATTTTCTTTTGAACAGTTAAACGGAATATATCATGTTGATCCTAGAAAAAATGATATTGGTGGAACGATTAAAAGCGTTAATTCTATTACTAAAGGAGATTTAGATAATACTTATAATACTTTTTATCAACCTTCTAATATGGCAATTATTGTTACTGGAAATTTTGATAAAGATAAAGTTCTTAAAGTAATTTTGGATAATTCCTCAATTAAAGAAAAAAAGAATGTTAATTATGAGAAGATTTTATCTAGTGAACCGATAGAGGTTGTTTTTAAGGAAAGAGAAAAGAAAATAGAAAAACTTCAAATAAATAGAATGAGTCTTTCTTTTAAATTCTCTAGCGAAGAGATGAAGGGTGAGGTATTTTATAAATATTATCTAGGCTTTAATATTTTATTTAGGACTCTTTTTGGACGTTCATCGGAGGTATATAATGAATTATTAGATAACAATAGTATTTATAATCTAAATTTTGGTATTGATGGTGGAGATCATTTTACAGTATTATCTTTTATAGCAGAAACCGATCATCCAAAAATAGTTAAAGAAAGAATAATGGATGCTTTAAAAAATAAAGAAATAAAAGAAAAAGATATCGAAAGAATTAAAAAGAGCATGTATGCTTCTGCCATGAAAGATTTAGATGTTTTGGAATATGTCACTTCAGTTATAATAAGAGATGTTAATGTTTATGGAGATGTTATATATAACCGAGTAAAATTATTTAAAGATATTGATATTAAATATATTAATAACTTAAGAAGTATGATTGATTTTGATAATTATTCCTTCTTCATTGGAAAAAAATAAGAAACCTTTATTTATAGGTTTCTTTTTTTAATTCTTGAATATTCTTTTCCATAAGGGTAAAGTAATCTTCTTTATTATTTCTTTCATTATCGGTAATACTATCTAGTCTTTTAAGTCTAATTATTTTTAGATTTTTATTGTTTTCGACTAATAATTTAACGTGTTTATTATCAACTGTTCTTTCAATGGTATAAATATATTTAATTTCGCTTAGATTTATCATCTTTGTAACATCTTCAATTGTTTTATCAATATTAGTATCTTCATCATCTAGACAAATAACATTAAATCCATATTTTTTAAGAAAGTTTAAGGATTTAGTTCCAGTAACAATTGTTTTGTTAGCAGCATTCTCAGCGGTTACTTTAAGTTCTGCATCAAGCATTGATAGCTTTATTTTTAAATCTTCAAAACGATCTTCGATATCTTTTTTTAAAAATGAATTATTAATATATTCGTATAGTCCGTTTTTAATATTTTGGGATACCATCAATAAATTTGAGGGATTAAGCCATAATTCATCAATATAATCAGGTTTCATTCCAAGACTTCCATCGATTATTAATAGGTTTTTATTTCTCTTAAGTAAATCAATTGCAATTTCTCGGTCTCTACCTGAACCAACAAAGATAAATAAATCTTGTTTACTAAAGTCGGTTAGACTTTTTTCGTTTAATTCATAGGAATAGGTATCAACTGAATCAGGATAGATCGATTTTACTAACGAATGTTCTCCATATAAATATTTAATTATAAATTCCAGTGGATAGCTAGTAGTAATTACACTAATATCTTCCATATTGTCTGACTTTAATATATCACATCCACTTACTACAAATGAAAATAGAAGTAGAGCTATTACCAATTTAAATTTTTTCATTTTTTCTCCTTCTTTGGTACTGGGTCGTAACCAAATTTCTTGTTAAAGGGATTACACCTTAATATTCTTTTAAAACCCATAAATCCACCCTTAATCGTTCCATGTTCTTTTATCGCTTCAATTGTATAATCAGAACAAGTAGGGTAAAACCTACAATTAGTACGATATCTAAGGGGACTATTTTGATATACTTTTATCATTTTTACTATTAAATTCATATATTTATTTTACTATTTATATAGTACATAATCAATTAAAATAGTATTTAAATCTAATATTTGCTATAATTGTTTTGGTGAGATAATGGAAAAACTTTTTAAAAAATTAAATATAAAACCTAAAAACAAAGAGATCTATGAAAGAGCATTTCATCATAAGAGCTATGTAAATGAAAATAGTCTAGAATATGATTATGAAAGATTAGAGTTTTTAGGTGATGCGGTAGTTGAATTAGTATCTAGTGATTATCTATATAATAATTTTGATTACGAGGAAGGCGATTTAACTAAGATTAGAGCGATGTATGTTTGTGAGAATGCTCTATATGAATATTCAAAAGATCTAGGACTAAGCGAATATATTAAAGTAGGTCATGGTGAGGAAAATTCTGGCGGAAGACATAAAAAGGTTATAATGGCAGATATCTTTGAATCTCTAACGGGAGCGATTTATCTTGATTTAGGATTTGACACAGCAAAAAAAGTTATCCTAGATATTATCGTACCTTATATCGAAGATCCGAAGGTTATCTTTTTTAGCGATTATAAAACCGCTTTACAAGAATATGTTCAAACGGAGAAAAGATCGCTTATTTACAATGTAATAGATGAAAAAGGACCAAGTCATCAAAAATTCTTTAAGATAGAGGTAAGAGTTGATGATATGATTTATGGAGTTGGTACCGGATCAAGTAAAAAAGATGCTGAACAAGAAGCGGCAAGAGATGCATTACTAAAACTTGCTATCAAGTAGGTTTTTTGTTATACTTTTAAAAGTATTTTCTTAAGTATTTAGAAAGGAGTTTAAATTTTGAGTAAAATAAAAATTTTTAG
>CAYMAV010000024.1:0-10586 GCA_964388545.1 uncultured Clostridium sp. | reverse complement strand
CAAGAGGCTGTTCAAGGGATAGGTCCTACACAATTTGCTTATGGAAATATTGCAGGCACAAGTAATATTAATACTCGTCCGAGTGTAATTCCTAAACAACAGAAGTTATCTTATGCTTTATCAAATCGCAGTTATGAAGAGCATTTTGAGCATAGTAATCTGCATCATGGAAATGGATAATTCCAGCATCATGTGCCTCTACAATATCTTCACTAAGTAAAAATCTTCTCGTAATATCCGTAGATGTAATACCTGCAAGATAATCTCTTTGAGTAGTTACTACTTGAGCATTCTTATTAGAATTTTCTGTATTCCAATACTCATTTTCACCATCTATTAACTCTTTAATAGATTTATCTGTTGTATTACTTCTTCTTACTAATTCTCTTGTATAACGGTAAGTAATATATTTTTTAGCAAGTTCATACTTACCTAGCGTCATAAGTCTAACTTCAATAATATCTTGAATATCTTCAACAAGCATGCGTTTCTTGCCAAGACCTTCGATATATTTGATGATATTTCTGATTTGAATATCAGTTACTCTTTCCTCTTCTGGTACCTCTTTATTGGCTTTTGAAATAGCTATTTCTATTTTTTCTGGACAATAATCTACCACATGTCCATCTCTTTTTATGATTTTCATTTTTTACTCCTCTCTACGTTAATCACAATATACCACAAAAGAAAAAGATGTAATGTTGCTTTTGCAACAAATATGTTTTTATAGTATAATTTTATTTAGGTGATGTAAAATGATAAATCCTTTCCTTGATTTAACGGAGAAAAACAAGTGTAAACTATTAAAATTACTTGAATGTCAAACCTTTACATATAAAGAGAATGACTATATAAATAGAACAGTTGCTAACGAGAATATAATTGGTATAATTACCAAAGGATCCGTTAAAATAACCTTTACAGATCAAAATGGAAATACTGTTACTTTCGAAGAAATTGGAGAAAATGAATTATTTTCTACCGATCTAAATTTAATTCACGAAGATGCTGATTTTATATGTACCTCAAAAACAGAAATAATTATTATTAACTATGACTATATTGTTCATAATATAAATTCCGATAAAAAATATTTTAATGTCTTTATTAAAAATCTTTTTCAAATTTATAATGAAAAACTAAAAAGAAAGAACGAAAGAATAAGAATACTCTCAAGAAAGACTATTAGAGATAAATTACTTGCCTTCTTTCAAATTGAATTTAATAAAAACAAATCTAAAAACATCTATTTACCTTTTAATTATAATGATCTTGCTAGTTATCTATCAGTTGATCGTTCAGCAATGTCAAGAGAATTATCAAATCTAAAAAAAGAAGGCTTTATTTCTACCAAGGGTAAGAGAATAACTCTTCTTTATATAAACTATAACCTACCATAAAAGACAGTATATGCTATCTTATTTTTTATTACACTTTTCTATTACGCTTAAAAATTCTTTTTGAACTTCTTCAAGCCTACCGTGAGTTGTTGCTTCCGCTCTAAATGTAAGATTTGGTCCGGTATTACTGGCTCTTACTAAAACCCATGAATCGCTAAAGTTAACCCTAACTCCATCAATCGTAAGTGCTTCGTATCCTTTTTCATTAACATATTCTAAAACTTTATCAACCACATTAAACTTAATATCATCGGGTGATGGTATTTTAATTTCTTCTGTTGAATAATATTTATTAATTCCATTAAGCATTTGGCTAACTTTTAAATTGTTTTTAGACATTATCTCTACTAATCTTAATCCTGCATATAAACCTGAATCAATACCAGGGAACCGATCTCTAAAATAAACATGGCCAGAGAATTCCCCACCAAAAGGTAAATCAAGTTCAGCAGTCTTTGTTTTTGTGTAAGAATTACCTGTTCGATAGCAAACTCCTTCTCCACCTAACTTTTCTATTTCATCACTAAGAGCTTTTGAACATTTTACATCATATAAAAATTTCTTTTTTACAACTTTATCTATAATATCACGAATAATTATTATCATATATTGATCAGTTGGTATATAGTTTCCTAACTCATCGATAATTCCTACACGATCTCCATCTCCATCAAAACCAATTCCTATATCTGCATTGGTCTCTAATACTCGTTTCCTTAAATATGAAAGGTTCTCAGCAACACAAGGATCAGGATGATGATTAGGAAAACTTGGATCGCTTTCTTCAAATAAAACCTCTAAATCCATAGGAAACATCTCATATATTTTTCTTGCAATAATTGTTGGAGTAGCATTTCCTAAATCAATAATTACTTTTAATTTTCTATCTCCAAAAGAAAGACTATTTTTAAATAATTCTTTATATTCTTCTTTTATATCATAAGTAGAATATTTACCAGTTCCCGCTAAAAAGTTTCCTTCTAAAGTAAAATCACGAAACTCTTCAATCATTTCACCTCGAGCATTTCCTCTTTCATCAAAAGCAAATTTAAACCCATTATCATCCTTAGGATTATGACTAGCCGTAATCATTATACCAGTTGGATTATTTAGTTTAATACAAGCATAATAATACATTGGAGTAGTAACAAGTCCTAGATCAATAACATTTGTACCAGTTAATAACAAACCTTTTATAAGACGATCATGTAACTCTTTACTAGAAAAGCGATTATCCATTCCAACAATAACTGTGTCTTTATTAAATTTTCTTATATAGGAACCAAAACTTTGCCCTAATATATTTGCAAAATTTCCATCAATATCAACAGGATAAACTCCTCTTATATCATAACCTCTAAAAACATGTTTATTTATTTTCATTTGTACTCACCGTTTCTATCTTAGATTCTGTTTTAATTTCACAAAGAAAACCCAACTCTTTAAAATAGCTTTCCATTGTATAAATTCCGTATGAATATTTTTTTAACTCTACAGATTTTTCTAATTCATTTGCATAATCCTTAAAATTCATAGTATATTTTCTTTTATAAATACTAATACCTTCCTCTGTTGTGATTGGATCAAGTTTTTCAGGTACAAAACCATCATTTTTTATATCATCTAATAATGTAAATTCAGGAAAAGAAACTTCATCATCTGCAGTTGGTACATTTTTATTATAAGAATAATTTAATTCTACTTTTTCCAATTTTCCATCACGATATTTTCCTAAATAAACAGAGTCGAATCTCCATGTTTCAGAGTGCCTATTATTACTAGTAAAACATCTAATATCGGCATATACAATCTCTTTATCAACAAATAATACAGGCTTAGGTATAATAATTCTTAAAATAGGAGGAATAAGCATAAAAATAACGACAATAAACATAAACAAATACATTCTCTTATCACTTTTAGTATTCTTTTTTATTCCGCTTCTAATAATTTCATCTTCAGTAGCTGTTTTTATATCAATAACATCAAAATCTACAACAATTTCTTTTACCTTTTTTTTCTTTTCATCTTTCATATAATCACCTATTCTATAGATACTATAACATAAAGAAAGTTAAAATTAAAGTTATCAAATTAAAAACCTTACTTCCTTTTACAGAAATAAGGTTTATATTATTTATTAAGTTCTTTTAGCTTATCAATAGCTTTATTAATCAATAGGCCATCTTCAATTCTATTCATCGTTGCTTTATCTTTTAGTATATCATCCTTTTCCATTTTATAGGATGCTGCTATTCCATCAACTTCTTTTTCAATGTCTTTATCAGTAACTTTAATATTTTCTAGTTTTATAATTTCTTCAAGTAATAAAGAGTTTGTTAAACCAACTTCAACTTCAGTTCTTAACTTAGAAATCATATCCTCTTCCTTCATATTAGATAAAGATAAGAATAATTCTAAATTCATTCCTTGACTCATCAATCTTTCTTCAAACATCCTTAAATCTTCTTCAGCTCTTGAATCTAAAATCTCTTCCGGAATATCAAGTTCGATATGCTTACCAATCTCTGTTAAAAGATTAGTAATATAATTTTCTTCGCTTTCTTTTTCTTTTCTTTTTTTAATATTTTCCTTAATATGCTTATCTAGTTCTTCTTTTGAATTAACCCCATCTATTGCTAAATCTAAAAATAATTCCTTATCAAATTTTCTATTAACTTTTTCCTTAATTTCATTTAATTTAACTTTAAATTCAACCTTAGCTCCTTTTAGGTCTTCAGCATGATAGTCTTTAGGAAAAGTTACTTTAATTGTCTTTTCTTCCCCTTTTTTCATTCCGATAAGTTTTTCTTCAAAACCAGGAATAAATGCTCCGCTACCAATTTCTAATTCATAGTTTTCTGCACTTCCACCAGGAAAAGCAACCTTATCTTTAAATCCTTCAAAGTCGATAACTGCAATATCACCCTTAGCTAATACATCAGATTTTTTTGTTCTAATTTCAACATATTTTTCTAATAAATGAGCAATTTCATGCTCTATTTCATCCTTAGATACAGTTACTTTTTCTTTTTCAACTTTTAGACCTTTGTATTTCTTAATTTTTATTTCTGGTACTGGAACGATAGTTATAAGAAATTCCACACCTTTTTCTGTTAAATTTTTAACTACGATTTTAGGTTCAATAGCAGGTCTAACCTTTGATTCTTCGATACCTTTATAATATGCTTCTTCTACTAAACTATCTACCGCTGTATGATATAGACTTTCAACTCCATATTTCTTTTCATAAATTTCTCTTGGAGCCTTTCCTTTTCTAAAACCATCGATTGTTACTTCTTTATTTTTTTCTTTAAAAGCCTTATCAACGGCATTAGTCCATTCTTTACCTTCTATTTTAATCGTTACTTCTTTTTTATAATCTTTTTTTGTCATAATACCTCCACTTTTCTTAACTAATTATATAATATCTATTCTTTATTAACAAGAAAAATAGTGCCTAAACACTATTTTATCTCAGTAATTTCAATTTTATAAGTTCCGTTAGGACTTTCTACTTCAACGATATCTCCAACCTTTTTATTTAATACTGCTTTAGCAATTGGCGATTCGTTTGATATTTTGCTCATAAATGGATTAGCCTCTTGACTACCTACAATTTTATATTCATCAACTTCATCATCATCTATATATTTAATTTCAACAGTAGATCCTATTCCAACCTTACCATCAAATTTTTCTTCTATTAATTCATAATTTTCAAGGATTTGTTCTAATTTTTTTATCTTTCCTTCTATTTCAGCTTGATCGTTTTTAGCTGCATCATAATCAGCATTTTCAGATAAATCTCCTAATGCTCTAGCTTCTTTAATAGCCTTTAAATTTTCAGGTCTTTTTATATTTATCAATTCATCTAACTCTTTTTTTATTTCGTTTAAACCTTCTTTAGTTAACAAGGTTTTCTTAGTCTTCATAAATACCTCACCTCTTTTTTTCAATGCTTATCATACTATCATAATTAGGCTTATTTGTCAACTTATATATATTAACAGTTTTACATTGACAAATAAGGATAATTCTATATAATAAACAACAATTTTAGCAAGATTAATATTGTCTTAATAATCTATTAGGAGGAATTTATGAGTTTATTAAAAGATGGAAATAATTTAATAAATCAATATATGGAAATTATTAAATATGGTAAACCTTTAATTGAGCGATATGCTCTAGGAAATGATATTAATTATGAGGAATTAACTGTTTACCGTGAAAAATTTAATTTTTTTTGTGAAGAATTTAAAAAACTATTAGAACGCTATGGAAAAGATGATTTATTTGATTTTTTAGATAATTATAGTAGTACAGCTTCAATCAATTTTGGAAATGATGAAATTTATTATAATTTTAAATTAGGAAAAATGCTAATCAATTTATTTGCAATTGAATTTGATGATACTTATTTTAGTTCAAATAACGATTATCAAGATGATTCATATTATTCGGATTTACAATTTAATGAAGATTTAAACACTATTTTTTGTGATATATTATTACAGCAAATAAAAAATGGTAATCAACAAATTAAAGAAGATAGTTTATTAAGTAGATTATATAAGCCTATGCTATCATCTCGTTTATTAAATGAGGTATTAAAAAATGATTTAAGTATAGAAGAAGCTATAACATATCTAGAACTACATGTAAAATTCCCATATAAAAATATGAAAACATCACAAAGATATTTTTTTGTTTATTATTATAAATACTTAAATGAATTTAATAATATAGCTCAAAACAATGAAAAAAATAAGAATTTTTATACTTATTATTTAGCAGCTTTAAAAATAATGGCGAATTTAAGAAATTTGATACTTCCAGATAATAAAAATTTTCCAGAAGTAGATTTTCAAGCGATAGATAAAATCGCTGATGAATATCTAAAAAATAAATTTTCTAAAAAACATACAAAATAAAAAGGATTAAATCCTTTTTTATTTTGACCTATCATGGGAGTAAAGAACATGATTTGTATAATATTTATCTTTTAAGTCTAAATCATAAATTTTAACATAATCTTCGCCGTTGTAGGAAGAAGGTTTTTTTAAATCCGTTCTAACATATTTATCTAGTAAAATACTTCTTGTTTCTCTATTTTGATATGTAAAAACGGTTTCACTATTAAAACCTAATTCCGCAGTTCTTTTTTCATCATAATACGGTCTTACAACTTCCATTCGATATAAGTCTTCTGCATCAGCATCTAGTATAGTTTTAGAATACTTTAAAAGTCTAAGCCATCCAAATCTTGCTGGATTAAAAGAGTCAATACCATATGATGTTAGTATTTTATAGTCATAGGCTTCTTTTATACTATTTAAATAATTTAATTCTTTTTGTTGTTCTTCTGTTAAAGCATTTCCATACCAGCGTTCACTAAGATAATAATATTTAAAGGGAGAAAATTTCGTTGTATCAACCTTTTGTAACTCCTCTAAATGATGGGAATATAATAAATTGCAATCATATAAGGTCTTTGATTCAAATTCCGACAAAGCCTCTTTTTGATCAAAATATTTACTGCTTAATAATTGATGAAGACCTCCGTTATATTGAACTCCCTGTTCTAATAATTTGTTTAATCTATTTACATTATATTCTCTAATTAAATCAGGGTCATTAGGGCTAACAGGCTGTTCTATAGTCATATATCTTCTCGAAGGATCATACTCCACTTTTAAAGGAAGCACTTTAGATGCTCCTACCGCTAGCATTAAAGTTACACCTAGTGTTGCTGCAACCTTTGCTACCTTACCCCAATTTACTTTTAAATTATTTATACCATTTCTATTATTATAATTATATTCTGTCATAGAATCTCCTTTTATAATTACTTTAATTATATATTTTATTAATAATATAGTCAATTTATTAGAATAAAACAAATGTTTGTATTTACATTTATAATATGTTATTATTCTATTAAGGATGTGATTATATGAATATTATTTCAGATAAACAAAAACAAGTATTAGATGTTATTAAAAAACATTTAGCCAAAAAAGGCTTTCCTCCAACAGTAAGAGAAATTGGGGCAGAATTAAATCTATCTTCTCCTGCTAGTACGCAGTTTCATTTAAATAAATTAGAAGAACATGGTTATATTAAAAGAAATAAAAGTAAATTTAGAAGTTTAGAACTACTTGTAGATAATGAATATTTAGACAATAAAGATGATGTTGTAAATATTCCACTAATAGGCACAATTACAGCCGGAAACCCTATTGAAGCGATAGAAAGACCAGATGAATTCTTTCCTTTACCAATTAATTTTATACCATTTAAAAAAGAGGTTTTTGCTCTTGATATAAGTGGAGATTCTATGATTAATAAGGGTATTAAAGATAAAGATATAATTATAATTGAAAGAAGACCTGATACTAATAATGGTGATATTGTAGCAGCCCTTCTAAATGAAAATGAAGTTACTTTAAAAACTTTTTATAAAGAAAAAAACCATATAAGACTACAACCAGAAAACGAAAGATACTCACCTATAATTACAGATAATGTTTCTATTTTAGGAAAGGCAATTGGATTATATAGAAAAATAGACTAATTTAATATTAGTCTTTATTTATTTCTCTTTCTATAATATTTTTAATATTTTGAAATAAATTATTTAAATCTTCTTGTAGATAAGAATGTTCTAGATAAATAGGATATTCTTTTAATTTTTCATATTGTTTTTCTAAGTCTTTTTCTAAAATTAAAGTAGATCTATTAGCTGAAGAATCAATGGTTATTCTTCTTTCTATTTTTTTTATATCATTCATAGTAGAAATAATCTCTTTATCTTTTTTCATTATATTAGCTAATTCATTATATCTTTTATATTCCTTCGTCTTTTTTATATAATTAATTAATTTATTAATATTTAATAATAATTTATAATGCTTTTCCATCTAAACTCCATGTTTTAGCAGAAGTTACCTCAACTTCTACTATTTTCCCAATCATCGATTTTGATCCAGAAAAATTAATCATTTTATTAGTTTCAGTATATCCATATAGCATACCCTTTTTAGTACTTTCTCCTTCTACTAAAACCTTTAATATTTTACCAACGCATTTATCATTGCTTTCTTTAAAATATTTATTTAACTCTTTATTTAATATTTGTAGTCGTTTTTCTTTTTCAGATAAAGATGTATTATCAACTAAATTTTCGGCTGCAGTTCCCTTTCTTAAAGAAAATATAAATGAATATGCCATATCAAATTTACAATATTTCACTAATTCTAGAGTTTCGTTAAAATCTTTTTCAGATTCCCCTGGAAAACCTACTATTATATCCGTTGATATAGTTACATTTGGTATTTCTTTTAGTTTATTAAATAAAGTCAAATAATCTTCTTTTGTGTATCTTCTACCCATTAATTTTAAAATATGATTAGATCCTGATTGAACAGGCAAATGAATACTTGGCATTATATTTTTATTATTTTTTATAACATTAATCATCTCATCAGTAAAATCCCATGGATGACTAGTCATAAACCTTATTCGATCAATTCCAGTTTTGCTTACCTCCTCTAAAAGAGTTTCCATTCCATAATTAAGATCTAGGTCTTTTCCATAAGCATTAACATTTTGACCTAATAAGGTAACTTCCTTATAGCCCTCTTTAACTAAATTATTTACTTCCTTAACAATTTCTTCTTTAGTTCTACTTCTTTGTTTACCTCTTGTATAAGGCACTATACAATAAGTGCAAAACTTATCACAACCGTATATTATATTTACAAAGGCTTTATATTTACTATCTCTTTTAGTAGGAATGCCTTCTATAATATTTCCCTCTGTACTAAAAACCTCTATTAGTTGTTTTCTAATTCTATAAAATAAATCTATTAGATTTGGTAATCTATGTATATTATGTGTTCCAAAAACAATATCTACATATTTATATTTAGTTGTAAGTAGCTCGATTACACCTTCTTCTTGGGCCATACATCCACATAAAATTATTATGAAATCTTTTCTCTTACTTTTAATATATTTAAGTCTTCCAAGCATCCCAAAAACTTTATTATGAGAGTTTTCCCTAATACTACAAGTATTTAATATTACAATGTCTGCATCTTGATAATTATCGATTTCAGTAAAAGACATTTCATCCATTAAGGCTTTTATATTCTCGCTATCATGAACATTCATTTGACAACCATAAGTCATAATGTTATAAGTTTTATTCTGACCAATATCAATAATATCTTTATCAAAAGAGAAATATTCTCTTTTAACTACATCTTTAGTTCTTTTTTTTGCGTCTTTATAATTAGGTAAATTCATAATATCCCTCTTTTCATAGTAATTTTATCATAATATACAAAAAAAAAGAATGTATTATTCAGATAAAACATTTAATACATACTTATCAAGTTCTTTTGTTTTGTTTGAAAAAACATTCTCTTTAATTTCATCAAAATTTTCTTTAAAATACTTTATAACATCTTTTACTTTAGGAGCTACTTCTTTATCTTCTAATGAATCAATTATTAACTCAATATTACTTACCTTAGAATATATACCATATTCTTTAGTTTTAATAAACTTCTTATAAAGATTCATAAATGATAAAACGCCAACCTCACTAAATCTTTCATCTTCAAGTATATTAAATATAGTAGAAGAATAACCTGATTCCAATGAAATATCTAAAATAGTTTCTCCATTATTGTTTCTTATATTAGGTTCAAATTCTTTTCTTTTCTTAATGATTTTTAATATATCAATAATTAACGGATTAGAAAATGATACTAATATATGAGCGAAGGTATTACCTTCTTTATTTTGATGATTAATATCTATTTTTTTATTATTAATATGTTTTAATACTAATTTGAAATGACCTCTTTTTAATAACTTCATTATAAAGTTATCTCCCTCGTCATCGACAATATTTAAATCTATTTTCTTTTTAGATAAAATCTTATCAATTAATTCTACATGTCCTTCTTTTAATAGAAGGAAAAGTATGGACGGATCGTCATCGCAATCTGAAATAGTCTTCAGTTCATCGTAAAACACTTATAACACCTCTTTCACACGTGACAGTTATATATTTTACCAAAAAAACGAAAAAAAGTCAATTTTTATAATTTTATGTATATTTTTTTTAAATTCAAAAATAGTATGAAAATCTAGTTATCCGTATAAACA
>CAYMAV010000023.1:0-16829 GCA_964388545.1 uncultured Clostridium sp. | reverse complement strand
TTTTTCCATATGCAGTATGCGCATTTCCGTGTCTTGCTAATCTTGTGGGTGCTACACAATCAAAGATATCTACTCCTCTTATAACATTTTCAATAATATCTATCGGGTCCCCTACACCCATTAAATATCTAACTTTATCAGTAGGTAAATATTTAGTAGAATATTCAACTTGTTTATATTGAACATCTTTTGGCTCCCCCACCGCGGTTCCTCCGATAGAATAACCATCAAAACCAATTTTTATTAATTCCTCAGCACAATGTTTACGTATATCTTCATATTCTCCGCCTTGAACAATTCCAAATAATGACTGTTTTGGATTATCAAATACATCTTTTCCTCTTTTAGCCCATCTAAGAGTTCTTTCTACACTATTTTCAATATACTCTCTTGTAGATGGATAAGGAATGCATTCATCAAAACTCATTGCAATATCGCTATCTAATTTATTTTGGATTTCTATTGATTTTTCAGGAGTTAAAAATAAATTTTCTCCATTAAGATGACTTTTAAAATGAACTCCTTCTTCCGTTATATCTTTAGGGGACGCTAAGCTAAATACTTGAAAACCACCAGAATCCGTTAAAATCGGACCATCCCAATTCATAAATTTATGAAGACCTCCAGCTTTTTTAACAATATCTTCTCCTGGTCTTAACCACAAATGATAAGTATTAGATAAAATAATACCAGAATTTACTTCTTTTAATTCTTCAGGAGATAATGTTTTAACCGTCGCTTGAGTTCCAACTGGCATAAACATTGGAGTATCAAAAACACCATAATTAGTCTTAATTTTCCCAAATCTAGCCTCAGTATTTTTTCCCTTATATATAAGTTCATATTCAACCTTCATAAAATCACCAACTTAAGTATAACAAATCGAATAATCATTGTAAAACTAATCTATAAATGATATATTTATTAAGATGATAGAGGTGATATTATGAAATTGTTAGCTAAATTATTATCATTAATTTTAATAATTTTTATTATAATTATAACTTTAGGAACTATTATTGATAATAATACTTTAATAGATTTTACCAAAAAAATAGGAGAATTTTTAAAAGATAATCTTATACCATTAATTACTATTTCTCTGGCAGGTATGGGACTAATTAAAGAAGAGAAAATCACAATCTTAAGATCTATAGTAACTTATATGGTTTTAACAATGTTTTATAAAATAGTATTAATATTCTTTGAATTTGATACTAATACTCAGCAAAATTTAGTTAACATTTATAATATACTAGCTACATTCCACAGCATTATGCTTATATATACCTTAATTAAAATTATTGACATAAGTAATTCTATTTCTAATCTTTTTAGAAAAATAACCTATTCTATCGTATTTGTTAATATCTTTTCGCAAATTTATATTATCATTATAGAATGGATAGAAAAAAATACTAGAAATTACCTAGATATAAAATTTGGTACAATTAATTATGGATCATTTATTTATAGAATATTTTCTTTATCTTTAATTCTAACATTTTTATCCATTGTTATAATGTATATTACTAATTATGCCTTTACTGCAAAGGATATAATTGACGAAGGGAATATTGATCTTGATGATTTAAAATTAAAAGCTACTATTAGAAATGAAGAAAAAATTAAAACAATATATAATAATAACCCAGAGAAAAAAATAGAATATGAAAAAGCTGATACCGTAATAAACATTAATAATCAGTTAGGACATGGAGCTAATGTAGGAGTAGTTAAAGAACAAGCAAAAGAAGTTAAAGTAATTAATACTTCTTTAGATTCCGTATTCAATATGTCTTCTAGCCCAGTAGTAAATGAAAGTATAAAAACAGATAGTGATGACAATAATAATGTTTAAAATAAAAAAATCCTTATTTAAGGATTTTTTTATTTTAATAACTTGCTTTTTTCTTCTTCAAATTTTTCTTCTGTTATAAAACCAGAGTTTTTTAAATTTGAAAGCACTTCAAGTTCATTATATTCACTTTGTTCAGAGGTATTTTTGGATAAGGAATATTCTTCTTCAATATAATTGTTTTTCTTTAATATAACAACAATTAATCCTATAAATCCTAGCCAGAACCCCCACCAAAATCCATTAATATTCTTATGTTTACCTACTGCATGAGAAATAGACCCCCAAATAAGACCTGCTATAATAACACCTATAAAATATACCACATCGTCTACCATAATTATTCTCCTATAATAATTTTTTATTTTTTTGCTCCTGTTTCCTTCATACCTTGTTTTCTTAACTTAACTATCTCATCAAACAGCTTCTTATTAGCTTCTTCTAAAGTCATTTTGCCAACCTTAAATGGCTTACCAATATAGAATCTTAAATTTTTACTTCTAAATTTATAATCACCTGATATCCCAACTGGTACTAAATAAGCATCTGTTTTACTAGCCATCGATACCGGTCCAAATTTAAATGGAAGCATAAACTCTTCGGTTTTATTTCTTGTTCCTTCTGGAAAAATTCCAATAGCTCTTCCATCTTTTAAAGCATCTAAGGCTGCTGTAGTAGCATCATTATCCTTTTTGCTACGATCGACACTTATACAACCACTCATTTTAAAAAACCAAGCGTTTTTCGAATCAAAGTATTCTTTTTTAGCCATATAATGAATTACTCTTTTAGTAGCTAATATCAGTCCAAATTGATCATATAAATGTTTATGATTAGCTGCGATAATAATTGCGCCATCTTTTGGAATATTTTCTTTTCCGTAAATTTTAGGACGATACCAAAACTTAAATACCCATCCTAATAAAAATTTAAAGACTTTATATCCTCTTTGCGGTAATTTTTTCTTTTCCATAATTACTCCTTTAATTTCTTTTCAATTAAATCCATAAACTTTTTATTTTCTTTTTCTAAATCAGTGCTTTTTACCTTAAAAGGTTCATAAAACTCTATAATAGGTCTTTTAAATATCGGAATAAAACCACCTTTAATAGTAAAAGGAACTATTTTAGTATCTGTATCATTAGCCATTTTAATCGCTCCTATTTTAAAAGGAAGAATCACGGTTTCTTTCATTTTATTAGTCGTTGCTTCCGGAAATAAGGCAATTAACCTTTCCTCGCTTAAATATTTAATCGCAGTATCTAATGCTTCCTTATTTTTTCTTTTTCTATCAACTGGTATTATTCCAAATTTATTAAGAAAAAAACTTAAAATTTTACTTTTAAATAATTCTTTCTTCGCTAAAAAATGAACTTGTCTTTTTGTTGCAATAATTAACAAACCCCAATCAAAGTTTGAGGTATGATTACCTGCTAAAATAATTCGACCTTTTTTAGGAATATTTTTTTTACCAATAATTTTCGGCCAAAAGGTTAAGTAGTAGAGAAATATTACTATACCTCTTATAAAACTATACATTTTTAACCTCTAATCGTTACACTCACTACATGAATTTAACTCTACAAATACTTTTTCAAAGAAAGGCTTTAATTTATTCTTTAAATTATCTTGCTTTTCTTTAGTCCAATATTGACTAGGCTCCTTAAAGCCACCTGTATCAAGAGATGTTTCATAATCTGATGCAATTATTTGCCCTTTAATAACAACTGCTACATGGGGTACATATATTCTTTCATTTCCCTCTTTATCAAATTGAAGAGTTCCTTTTAATAATTCTAATAACCTTTTATAAACCTCTGTATTATTTTTACGATCTTCAGCTATATTATAATAATAAATATTTACATCTTCTTCTTTTGCTATTTCATCTAAATATTTAACATAATTTTGGCACCATGGGCATTCAGGAAAACCTAAATAAACAATACCTGTTCCCTTTTCCAAGATTTTAATTATCTCATCACTTTTTTTATATATAAAAGAATTATCACTATTTACTAAACGATATTCCTGTGCAAATTTAGCACCATCCTTTGTTTTTATCTCCTTATTATTAAATTTATTATAAATATAGATACAAGATACTACACTTAAAACTAAAAAAAATACAATTAAAAATAACTTTTTATATCTTTCTCTCATCTTATAACCTCCATTACAATTATATCAAATACATATAAATACGACAAGATAAGTAAAAAGCATGGAAACCCATACTTTCTTATTTAATTATGCTTAACCATTGTGGTTTAAAAATTAATAATATTCCTATTATAAACATAATAATTCCAGAAATTAATTTAAAATATTTACTATATTTATTACCAGTAGCGACAACCCTTAAAGTAAAAATTGCAATTAGAAAGATTATTAAATCATCTAACATATAAAATAAAACATAGATAAGCAAATAAATTATCTTTTCTAATCCAACTACATTATTAACTTGCATAATATTAATAAACATTGCAGGAAAAACAGTTGAACAAGCTATTTCTACAATATTTACCGAAATTGCTAATAGTACTACTCCTAATAGTGCTAATAACACATTTTTTTCTTGGATAAATTTTTTTATTCTATTAAAGACCTTTTTTCTTTTCTTATCATCAATAATTTCACAACCTGCTTCTTCATTCCTAGTTGAATAATATTTCCATAAATTATAAAGACCTAATATGATAGCAAAAACTCCTATTACTTTCCTTATTTCCTTATAGTATGAAGAAATATAATTTAAAAATCCACTTATTCCAAGAAGAGCAACAAAATAAGCAAGAGAAGATGCTATTAAGAAAGCGAACCCTAAAACAATCATTTTTTTCTTATCTTTAATACCTATTAACATATTAATTAAAAATAATAAAATCCACATTGCACAAGGATTAAATCCATCTATAAAACCTAAAATAATTGCTATTAATAATATAGAAGCATCCTTTTTATCAATTTCTCCAAGAATAGGTATATATTCTTTATTATCATCTATTTTTTCTTTTAATTCTAAATAATATTCAAGATTACCTTTTAATTTTCTTTCTACTCTTGTTCCATAACCTACATAAGAATTATTACCTATTACAGTTAAAGGAACTGCAATATTTACTTCTATATTCATTATTTCTTTAGCAGCTAGCATTAGTTTATGATTATCCTTATTGTTAGAAATTTCATAATAATAAATATTAACCTTATCTTTATAGTTATTTTCTATTTCTTTTAAAAATTCTATTTCACTTTTACAATAAGAACAAGCATCTCCATAAAAAAGATATATATTTACTTTTTCTTTTTCTTTTTCTACTCCAACCAGCTCATATAACTTGTCCTCATAATCACTTGTTAATGCCTTAGTATTAATTGGAATTATAAATATTAAAAACAATATTAAAAAACTAATTATCTTCTTCATTTAATATTTTCATCTCCCTTATTAATTCTTCTTTTTTTACCTCACCGATTATCCTTTTAATTTCTTTATCATCCTTAAAAATAATTATTTCAGGGAGTTTATTTCCAACCGAAAACTCCTTTACCTCTTCTTCATCAAAATCCAAATCATAATCGATAAATTCTATATTAGGATATTCATTAGAAAGCTGATGCCAATAATTATTAACAACAACACAAGAGGAACACCATAATGCACTTATTTTTACTACCTTCATATTAATCCTCTTTTACTAATCTTTTATAACATAAATCAAAATACTTTAAAAAATCCTTACACTCTTCCATAGTTGTAACATAGGAAAGAGATATTCTTATACTACTCTTACTTCTTTCTAAATCATTTGTTAAAGCAAATACCGCTTTTGAATGTTCTCCACTTTTTGAACAAGCTGTCTGAGTTGATATATAAACCTCATATTCCTCTAATGCATGTTGAAAAGTTTCTGGTTTTACACCGATTACACTTAAATTTAATATTTGAGGAATCGAATATTCATTACTATTAATTTTAACATTTTTATATTTTTTTAATTCTTCTTTTAAAAACTCATTTAATTTTTTTATTTTTAATATTTTTTCATCTAGATCTGTAGTTGCAAGTCTTAATGCCTTAGATAAAGATACAATTAAGGAATTAGCAGGAGTTCCACTTCGATAACTAGTTGTACTCTTACCGCCATTTATCAAAGGATCAATCTCAATATTTTCTTTTTTAATCAATACCCCTATTCCCTTAATTCCAAAAAACTTATGTGCTGAAAAAGAAGCTAGATCGATATTATTTAAAGAGATTTTTTCTTTACCTACACTTTGTGTCATATCAACATGAAAAAAACATTTAGGATATTCTTTTAATATATTAGAAATCTCTTCAATTGGTTGCCTTATTCCTATTTCACTATTAACACTACAAATAGAAACTAATATGGTATCACCCCTTATTAACTCTTTTAATGATTCTATATCTACTCTTCCAAAACTATCAGTTTTTACAAAATCAACTTGTAGTCCATCCTTTTGTAAATAATTAAGAGTTGCATAAATAGAGGCATGTTCAAACTCTGTTGTAATTATATGCTTACCTCTATTTTTATATTTATAATAAATCCCTTTAATAGCCGTATTATTAGACTCTGATGCTCCACTTGTGTATATTATTTCTTTTGATTTGACACCCATAATCTCACTTATTTGACTTGTTGATGCATCGATTAACTCTTTTGCTTCTGCTCCTATTTTATGAAGGGAATTAGCATTAGCAAAATATTTTTCTTCAATATTTAAAAAGGTCTTTAAAATCTCTTTATTTGCATAAGTAGTTGCTGAATAATCTAAATATATCATTAATAAATCGCCACCTTATTATTTTCTTTTAAAGCATGACAAATTGGATCATCAGGTATTTCTATCTTTTCTCTAACTCCTTCTAATCCCAATAAAATTCTAACAATTGTAGGTACTAAGAATAGTAATACACATGCTATAAATCTATTCAAAACGCTTTTTTGTACCTTTTTCATCATTTGATCATCACCAACAATAACTGCCTTAGTTAAATCAAAGGCTACCATTATAATTAAAATAATTGGTCCTGCTATTCGAAAATAATTAAGATATTTTCTAATTAAGTCAACACCTTCTCTTGTAAATAAACCATTACAATCTACTCCTAGATTTATTACCTTAGCATCAACTGTAGTAACACCTATAAATAAAATAAATATTAAAATTATATATAAAAATTTATTTTTCATAATTCCTCCAATTTTCTAATAAAATTATAACATTTAAACATCTAAATTAAAAGATTAAAAAAATACCCCAAAGGGTATTATTTTTTAAATGGTGACCAGTACGGAATTCGAATCCGTGAATGCTGCCGTGAAAGGGCAGTGTGTTAAGCCGCTTCACCAACTGGCCACAAATGGCGCCTCAACTAGGACTTGAACCTAGGACCCCTTGATTAACAGTCAAGTGCTCTAACCAGCTGAGCTATTGAGGCACAAGGAAATTATACTATATTTTATGTTTATATTCAATATTTCCCTATTTATAAAAAATGGTGGGCCTGGATGGACTTGAACCATCGACCTCACGCTTATCAGGCGTGCACTCTAACCACCTGAGCTACAAGCCCATTAAAGAATAAAATTCCTTAACGTCTATTAAAGACATTTTTAATTATACACGATTTCACTTTTATTTCAAGTAATTTTAAGTTATTTTTATTTATTTTTGCACATTAACTGCGGCCATTTCAAGTAACCTTTGAGATTCCGCTACTAATTCTTCTTTTTTTCTTGTATGTTCAGTTTCCTTTTTAGCATGGAAGGAAGCTATCAAATCAGTTGTTGGTAATTTAGAAAATTCATTAACAATTTCATTTAACCTATTAAAATTATCACGCCCAAAAGCATCTTCAATTGGTTGAAGACTTTTTCCCATCCTCGATTCCAAAATAATTTCTTTATATTTGTTAAAGAAATTATCGACTAATATTCTACTATGTTCATATTCGGTTCCATTTTTTATTCTTGCCATTTTAGGATGACCAAACAAATAAACTCCATCTTCATGCATCTTTTTTGTTATTTCCATAGCAATCATATGATTAATAATTTCATTAAAGTTCTCTCTTTGTATACCTTGATTTAATTCACTACAGTCTAATTTTTCCTTAAATTCCATAAACCCACTTTTAACATCTACGTATTCTCCATCATCATCAATAATTTGAGATTCTATCGCATGGTTTATTTCATGAATAAAAAACACA
The DNA here is from genome assembly GCA_964388545.1 of uncultured Clostridium sp. GTDB lineage: Bacteria > Bacillota_I > Bacilli_A > RF39 > UBA660 > RUG13868. Next base: position 8,721 of record CAYMAV010000023.1, on the reverse strand, counting down.
TCTAGATAGCCAGGATTAAAAAAGGAGTAATAATTAAATAATAGATATTTTAAAGATTTTACTCCCGTTTCATCTATTGTATAATTTAGGCTTATTCTTCCATAATTTTCTTTTTGTAGTGCTTGAGAATTTAATATTTGCTTGTTTATAGGATTAAAACCATTAATTTTTTCAATATCATTTTTTAATGTGCTTGTTGCCTCAAAGACCTCCTGTGGAACTGATTCTAGTCTATTTACCCTTTTCTTTAACAATTCATCTGCAAATTCACTTTTTGGGCGATATTCTTGATATAAATCAGAGTTCATAAAAACATTAAAGTCCATCTGTTCTTCATATACTCCAATTGAAGAAAAATATCTTTTCTGCATTTCAATAATATACTCTTTTGTCGCATTAATTGTTGAAGGATTATCCAGTTTATTTGTTACAACTGTTGAAAAAAACTCAATATAAGATGGATTCTTAATGCTACTTGGTATTAATATTTTATATGCTTTTAACTCTGTTATTTCGCATCTTTGGTCCAATAATTTTTGATCTTCTAGTGATAAATAACTTTTAATATCCAAAACATATTCTTTTAACTTTTTTTCTTCTATTTTTTCCTTAATATTAGCAGAATCGCCAATCGCTTTAAAAAAACTTTCATAACCTTTTAAATATTCTCTAAATTCCTCATTTAATTTTAAAACAATTTCTATTTGTTTTTCTATTTCTTCTATATATGGTTTTGCTTCTTCACTACTAATAAATATTTCATAATCATCAAAAACTGCTCCCATTTTTTTTAGAAAATCAGCTTTCTTCCTTTTAATATGATCTGTTTCTTCAGTTCCAGGATAAAAAGCACTAAAACCAAAAGACGGAATCTCATGGTAAGCATCACTTTCAAAATAAAGTCTTATTAGCTCTCCTGCTCCATCTCTTTCTAAAATATGCAATATACTACCACTTTGACAGAATTCATCTATCTCATTTTGCGAAATATCAATATTATTTAATTTTAAATATTTAATACCTAACTCTTTTCTCTTAATTGAAATATAAAATTCTAAATATTTCGTTAAATCCTCAATTTTATATGGAAATATTGGTATTATTTCCTCTATTCTACTTTCGATTTGCTCACGATACTTTTCACCATAATACTCAACAAAATATTTTTTTAATTGTGGTTTAACCTTCTCAAAATTAAAAGTTATCATAATACACCTAAACTCCCCTTAAATTTGTTAAGAAATTCAAAATAATCTATTGGAAATTGATCTTCAAAATAATAGCTATTTTTATTATCATTATCATATATATTAATTTCTACAACATTGCTATCTAAAGAAATTCCTTTTTTTATATATTTTTCTTTCCAAAAAACAGAATGCGAATTAACAAGTTTTAAAATATCATTAAAATTGATTATTTCTTTAGAAAATACTAATTCATTGTTTTCAAAAATTGATAAATTATTTTCACTAATAATATACCTTTTTTCTACCATACTTCTTTCTATTAATTCTATTTTTTTCATAACATAATTCCTTTATACTTCAAAATCATCCACTAAATAAAAATTTCGATATTTAAGAGTAATAAATACACTCTCTATATTGTTCTCAAATTCTTTAGCAAATAAAGTGTAATCTATAAATATTTCAACAATATTATTGTTTTTAAGTACTAACTTTATTGTATTTATTCCCTCTTTATTAATTATTTCTTTTTCAAGTTTAAGAATATCATTTAGTTTTTCATTATTAATTTTATAAATATTATCAACTACATCCGATGCCTTTATTATATTTTCTAAAATAGTTGGATTGAAATAATCTATTATATAATAAGGAAGAACATTTGTTGTCTTTTCATTGTTCATTTTTAAGAAATGATTTGTACCAATAAATGACAAACTCTCATCTAACCTTTTCATCGTAAAATTAAATTTATTATTATATCTTTTTCCAATATAACTTGTGACTATATTATTATGATTTAAATTAAACTCAAAATTATAATTATTTTCCAATATTAATTTAAATCTAACATCTTTTTCTTCTTTTTTTATATCTTCCTTAACTTCGTTTTTTTCTTCAGTTGGTTTTATATTTTCTTTTTTTGATGGCTTTGTTTTAATTAAAATCGCAAGAAAAATTAATAGCATTAGGTAAAAGCCCATTACTATTTTTTTTCGAAAATCTTTATCTTTTAACTTTTCTCCAAAATTTCTATTATCCATCTATAGCTCACCTTTAAAATATTTACCTATAAAATTATCCTTGTTAATGCCATTTATTAATTCCCTAACAAACATTCTTCTTTTGCCTTCAAATTTAACTTCTTTAAATAAAATCATATAATCCTTTGTACCAACCAAAATTCCCTCTTTTGTAATATCATAAATCTTACCTGGTTCTTTAGATAAAGAATCAGTTGTTGAAGAAGAATAAATCTTGACTATATTACCATCTAAAAATAAACTTGCTCCAGGAACAGAACTTAATCCTCTAATTTTATTATGAACATTAATTGCTAAATCATCAAGATTAAGAAATTCATCCTCTCTTTTTATAATTTTAGCAAATGTTACATCTTTTTCGTTTTGCTTTATTCTTTTATTAGAACCATCTAATATTCTTGGAAGAGTCTTTAAAAGTAAATCCCTTCCTAAAATGCTTAGCCTTGCTTCTAAACTATCTAAATTATCATCTTCTTTAATTTCTATTTTCTCTTGAGAAATAATATCTCCATCATCCATACCTGGTGCCATAAACATAATAGTAATACCGGTTTTATCATCGCCATTTATTAAGGACCAATGAATTGGCGCTCCACCGCGATATTTAGGAAGTAAAGAAGCATGAACATTTATCGCTTTATATTTTGGAAAATCTAACAATTCCTTTGGTATTATTTGTCCATAAGCACAAGTAATAATTATATCTGGATTTAGATCTATAATAGGCTGATATTCTTCCCTTATTTTTATTGGTTGTAAAACCTCTATATTATTATTTAAGGCAATTTTTTTAATAGGAGAATATTCTATCTCTTTTTTGTGCCCTACTATTTTATCTGGTTGAGTAACAACACCTATTACATTAGTATTTTCTATCAAACCTTTTAAAACCGGAACACTAAATTCTGGAGTTCCCATAAAAACTACTTTTAATTTTTTCATATAACCTCCTATAAAAAGAGTTATTTAATAAAAGAATCTCTTACAAATACCTCTATATTTGCCTCTATATACATATCTATTCTACATTTTTCCATAACTTTTATAAAACCTAGTCCATTAATAACTATATCTTGTAGATATCCTACCTCTATAGTTCTCTTGGTTTTAGTATTCTTATTATGATCTTTTATATTCTTTTTTATATTAATATTATTAGAGATATAGAAAGTAAAGCTATTTTTACCACCTGATAAATAATCAATTGAAAAGAAGTTATCCACTACTACATTTTGACCATCTCTTAATTGATGGGTAATGGGTTTTATTTCCTTTTTAATAGTCATCTTCTTTATGTCATCACTAGAAAGATAATTAATGATATTCCCACGATCAATAAATCCAGGCGTATCAATTAGTGTAATATCATCGCTTAATTTAATTTCCACTTTATTTAATGTCGTAGATGGAAGTGGTGATATTGTAAGAATTTGTTCTTCGTTTTTATAATTTTTTATCATTTTATTAATCAAAGTACTTTTTCCAACATTAGTATTACCAACAACATAAATATTTTTACTAGATTTGTATTTTTTTATCATCAATAATAGTTCATCGATATTATAATTTTTATTCGAACTAATAATGATAATATCTTCATAATTTAAATTAGATTTAGAAAAATATTTTATTATTTTTTCATCCTTTATACTTTTTGGTAGAACATCTCTTTTAGTAAGCACTAAAATTAAGCGATTCTCAATATATTCCCTAATCATATTAATATCTTTTGGGATATTAAGTAAATCGACAATATATAAGACTAAATCCTTAGTTTTACCAACTGATCTAAGTATTTCAATATTTTCTTCATTAGATTTAGTAACTAACTCATATTCACCATAATTTTTAATTTTAAAACAACGGCTACATAAATCATTTTCTAAATCTACGGTATAACCCTCAAATAAAACATTGGCATTTTGAAGTTTAACTCCGCATCCAAGACAATATTTATCCATAATATTCGCCCCTATTAAATAAATTCTTTTCACTTAATTTTTTTAATTTTCTTTTTTCAATATATCTGTTAATTTTAGTAGCCTTTAGTTCTTTTTCGATTATCGGATCAACTAATATAGTATAAATTCCTAGTCTATTACCACCTAAAACATCTGTAACTAATTGATCTCCAACATTAGCACATTCCTCATATTTTAAATGCGTTTTTCTTAAAATTCTTCTAAATCCAATCGATGTAGGCTTAAGCGCTAAATTTGTATAATCAACATCTAGAGCTTCTGCTACTAATTTAACCCTTTTTTTACTTTTATTATTAGAGATAACATATATCCTAAAAATTTTTTTTAATTTTTTTATTAAATGAGAAACCTCCTTTGATGGGATTTCTTCATCTATAGTCATCAAAGTATTATCTAAATCAAAAATTATACATTTTATACCATTTTCTTTTAATTTTTTATAATCAATATCAAAAACAGTCTTCTTATACATTTTTGGTATATAATTTTTCACTAGTTCCTCCTACTCATTAGGTGTATTCTTTATCTCCACTTTTTTTGTTTTTTCTAATTCTTTTTCTGTTTCTTCAATCTTAATTTTTGTTTTCTTAATGTCGATATATAATTTAATAAATATTCCTAAAAGTGTAAAAAATATTATTAAACTTAATATTAGATAAAAGTTTACCCGATGATCGCTCTTAAAAGTTATTGTATAAATCGTATCTACATCTGGAGTACCATCTTTAGCCTTTATAATAATTCTAACCTTGCCATCAGCTTTTAAATTAGAAATATCCGTTTCCATTGTTCCCCTATCTAATTCCGCTTCATCTGGACTATTCAACTCTGGTGCTATAACCATATCTGCGTTATATTTGTTGTTATATAATAATTCATAATCATATTTACCTTCTTCAAAAACGAATTTCTCATTTATACCATAAATTTTAATATTTTTTAAAGTAGTATCTATTTCTTTATCTAAATTATTTATAACTATTTTATATTCTTTTAATGTTTCATTTTCGCTAGTTACTTTAATTTTAACCTCATTAAGTCCATAAATAACCTCCTTTGGTTTAATTATCTCTACCTTAGCTTTAGGATCTTCCGTAGTACAAGTTATATCTAATTCTTTTAATTTATAAGCTTTTATATTATATTCTAATATGTTTTTATTAAAGTTTAACAATTTAGGATTAGCATTTATAACTAAGCTCTTTAAATTGTTATTTTCTCCCCTATTATCTTCTCTAACAATTGTAACAACATATTTTTTTTCAGCACCTGATGCTGCGACTACTACTATTTCGAATTTATTATCTCCATATTTTAATTCAACATCTTTTTTAGGTTCAAAATCCTTTTTAAATTTAGCCGTAGAATCATTTGCTACTGCTGAAAAAGTAACAGTTGTTATTTCTGGCTCTAAATTAAGTCTATAGGTATAAGTAGTTGGTGAAAAATTAACAATTAATTCATTATTTATCTTTAATTCTTTTAACGTTGCATCCGTTGATTTAATATTAAGTTTTTTAGTTACTCTTTCAAGATTTTCTATTGTTTGAGTACTTTTATTTCTAACCGAACTTTCAACATTTAATACAGCCTCTGATTTATTATAATCAGTTCTTACCTTAAATTTTAACCTTACTGCCGTTGTCTTACCAGTAATTCCACTATGAGTAAATGTTATATTTAAAGGGCTAGCCAAAACAAAGGAATCTGATATTGCCCAGTTATCTCTAGCTTCTACATTTAAAAGTTCTAGGTTTGAAGATTCATAGATAAAAGCCATCTTATATTGATCTATTTCTTCTGTTGAATTAAGTACTACATCAACGTAAATTTCTTGTCCTGGATTGATAATATCAGGTGCGGTTATTTGAACCGTTGTTGATGCATATATTGTACTTGGTATAAAAAATAAAAGGAAAAAGATTACTAATTTTAATTTTTTCATTATGCCCTCCTAATTAGCGATCCTATGTCTTATCATAGGAGTTGTCTGATCTATCGTTTTAAATACATATCCATTTTTTTTACCATATTCAATAATATCGGCAATAGCATTTAAAGTCTTATAGTTATTATTTGAATCATGCATAAGAACAATATTAGGTCTAGATTTACTTAAACCATTAATTACATTTCGATAAACTTGCTCCTTATTCTGTGCACCACCAGCATCTCCTGATGATACATTCCAATCAAAAATATGATATCCCTGATTTAATAAAGTTTTAGTAGTTCTTGTTACGATTCCCAGATTATACTTCTTACTTACTGTATTACTACTTCCTCCTGGAAAGCGAAAAAGATTACTTTTAATTCCCGTTATTTCTTCAACTTTATCTCTTATTAAATTCAGTTCACGAAAGAAATTTTCTTCGCTTGTATAAACACTTTGATAATTATGAGAAAATGAATGGAGTGCGATTACGTGCCCTTCATCATGAGCTCTTTTAATTATATGATCTAAACCTTTAGGATTTATAACAAAAAAAGTAACTTTTACATTTTTTTCTTTTAAAATATCCAACAATTTAGGTGTTATTGTCTCGCTCGGACCATCATCAAAAGTTAAATATATCTCACCTATTTTATTGCTTGGTAAAGTTTCATTATAATTAACAACTATTATATTTCTAATTTTAATATCTTCATTACCATCGCTATCAATAACTTTATATTCAATAGTATACTTTCCTGACTTTGTATAATCTATATTATTAGTAATTGTTACTTTTGAGGTTATATCTCCTTCACAATTATCAAAAGCTTTATATCCAGGTTCGCTATATTTAGAGTTAACCCTTAAATAATAATTTTCTGGTGCAGTTAAGGAAATTTCAGGTTTAACAATATCTTGTTTTATGATTTCTCTTATCTCCTCTGTCTTATTATTACTATTATCACTAACTTGATAAATTATTAAATTATCTTGTTTTATGATTTTAACTCTATCTGTTATATCTCCATCATAATCATCAATCGCTTCATATCCCTCTTCAATATATTCTTTATTTGAACAAATATTCTTCTTTAATTCTCCTTTTAATTTAATAACTGGAGATGTTCTATCAACAACTTCAACTTTTCTTTCAATAACTTTTTTTAAACCGTTTTTCTTAAAACTATATTTTATTGTATACACGCCTAGTTTGGTATTGTCAACATTTGATTCAACAACTACCGAATCTGATAAATCTTCTCCTAAAAAGAAGGCTTTAAAACCGGGTTCAGTATAATTTGAGTTATAATCTAATTTAATTATACTATCTCCTTTTATTCTTAAATTAAAAATAAAGTTAAAATATGTATATATAAATATTCCAACAAACAATATTACTGATAAAGTTATTATTACCAGCTTTTTTTTGTTTTTTAAAATAAAATCAGTCAATTTGTTCATTATATCATCCTTACTAATATATATTATTATACTTGTTTGGATATAAAATGTCTATTACTTAGATATATTATTTTATATATTACCATTATTTGAAAAGCTATAATAATCTTTATCACTAACAATAATATGATCAACTATTTTAATCTTTTGAATTTCCCCTATTTCTACAATTGCCTTAGTAAAGGAAATGTCTTCTAATGAGGGTTTTATATCACCACTTGGATGGTTATGAATACATACTATTGAGGTTGCTGAATATAAATAAGCAAATTTAAATATTTCACGAGGGTGAGTAATGCTTTTATTTACCGTGCCTTTAAAAAGAAGTTCACTCCCAACTAAATGAAATTTATTATTAAAATATAAGGCATAAAATAACTCTTGATTTTGATTATTAAATAAATATTTTGTATAAAGAAAAATACTTTCAGGAGTTGATAAAACGGGCATTTTTTTTTGATTATTATCTAAAAATATTCTGCTTCCTAATTCGAGAACTGCTAGTATTATACATGACTTAGATATTCCCATACCTTTTATTTCCATCAAATTATTAATCGTTGTATTTCTTAAATTATTAATGCTTTTATATTTATTAATTATTTCGTTTGCCAATTCTTTAACACTTTTATTCTTGGTACCAAAGCCTAAAAGAATAGATAGCAACTCTTCATTAGATAATTTAGAACTACCATATTTAATAAGCCTTTCTCTTGGTAATTCACTATATTCATTCATTTTATCACCTATTATAATAATTACTCATATAAATAAAAATTCCAAAAAAAAATACTTTTTCAAGTATTTATTTTTAATAACTAAGCTGATTTACGATCTTCGTATCTTGGCTTACTATTTTTTCTTGCATTTCTACAATCTTTACATCTTTTTGGTTCATTAGTGAAACCTTTTTCATTGTAGAATTCTTGTTCTCTAACTGTGAAAACAAATTCTTTTCCACAATCTTGACAAGCAATAGTTTTATCTGACATTGTATCCTCCTTCAAAATATTTTTGGACTTGTTATTAGTTATCCTTTTGAAAGAGAGATAATATAATAAAATCCGATGTGTTATCTAACACATAAAAAATGGTGCCCCGTTGGAGAT
>CAYMAV010000022.1:0-16892 GCA_964388545.1 uncultured Clostridium sp. | reverse complement strand
TGTTGATGAGAATGGTAAGCCTAAATACTATGGTAGATTTAATCAAGGTGTTGTAACAATAAGCCTTCCGGATGTTGCTTTATCAAGTGAAAAAAATATGGATTTGTTCTGGGATATCTTAGATGAAAGATTAGAGCTATGCCATAAAGCTCTACAAGCTCGTCATAAGAGATTATCAATGGCTACAAGTGATGTAGCGCCAATACTTTGGCAACATGGAGCATTAGCAAGACTTGAAAAAGGAGAAAATATTCATGAATTATTGCATCATGGGTATTCAACTATTTCTCTAGGTTTTGCTGGACTTTATGAATGTGTTAAATATATGACAGGTAATTCTCATACCGACGGTGGTAAGGGTTATGAATTTGGTATTAAAGTTCTAAAGAGAATGAATGAAATGGCTGCTAAATGGAAAGCAGAAGAAAACATTGATTACTCAGTTTATGGAACGCCAATTGAATCTACTACTTATAAATTTGCTAAATGCCTAAGAGAGCGTTTTGGAAAAATCAAAGGAGTAACAGATAAAGACTATATTACAAACTCTTATCATGTTCCAGTTTATGAAGAAATAGATGCTTTTACTAAATTAAAATTAGAAAGCGATTTTCAAGCATTAGTTCCAGGAGGAGCGATTTCCTATGTTGAAACTCCTAATTTGGAAAATAATCTTGAAACAGTAATGGAATTGATTAAATTTATCTATGATAATATAATGTATGCCGAATTAAATACAAAGAGCGATTATTGTCAAAATTGTGGATTTACAGGAGAAATCTTAAATGATGACAATTTAGAATGGTATTGTCCAGAATGTGGATGCCGTGACAAAAATAAACTTAATGTAGCTCGTAGAACTTGTGGTTACATTGGAACAAACTTCTGGAATAGAGGTAGAACAGAAGAGATAAAAGAAAGAGTTCTTCACGTAGATAATAAGGATTTAGAAGAATAATGCGTTACAATAAAATAAGAAAGATGGATATATCTAATGGACCAGGAATTAGAATATCAATCTTTATGCAAGGATGTGCCTTTCATTGTTTTAATTGTTTTAATCCTGAAACATGGGATTTTAAGGAAGGTAGAGAATTTACCGATAAAACAATTGAAAGAGTAATTGAACTCTGCGATAATGATAGAGTTCAGGGACTATCAATATTAGGAGGAGAACCTCTACATCCTATTAATATAGAGGGTAGCACTAAACTTGCCAAAGCCTTTAAAGATAAGTATCCAAATAAAGATTTATGGGTATGGACGGGATTTTTATATGAACAAAAAAAGGATGAAGAAATATTTAAATATATCGATGTTTTAGTAGATGGACAGTATAAGGAAGAAGAAAAAAATTGGCAGTTAAAATATCGTGGTTCTAAAAATCAAAGAGTTATTGATATAAAAAGAACATTAAAGGATAATAAAATAGTAATTATTAAAGATTAGACCGCTAGGTCTTTTCTTATTGAAAAAAAAGTAATTATATAATATTATTAATAATAGGAGGATATATGAAAAAGAAATTTATTTTAATAGCAGTAGCAGTATTATTACTTACTGGATGTTCAAAAGATAAAATTTTAAAATGTAGTGCTGAAGATTTTGAATTAGGAGAAGGAATAAAAATTAATGGTGAGGCAACTTATCGATTTGATTCCAAAACAGAAAAATTTAAAAACCAAGATTTAGAAATAATTTTAAAATTTGATAATGAAGAAGATGTTGAGAAATTTATAAACAATAAAGATTCTTTTTGTGAAGTATTTACTACAGATTTAAAAAAATGTAAAACAACTCAAAAAGAAAAAAATATAACAGTTAATATAGAAGAAATAAATAATCCTAATCTTGAAGAAATGAATATAGAAGCGGCTAAAAAATATTTAGAAGAGAAAGGAAATAAGTGTAGTTAATTAATTAAACTATAAAAGTTAAAAAATATGAAATGTAAAAATTGTGGTAGCGAAATTAAAGCTGGATCAGCTTTTTGTGCTAATTGTGGAACTTCAGTAGAACAAGTTGTAAATCAAGCTCAACCAATTCCTCAGTCAGTACCAGGAGGGCAATATTATTATGCTCCTCAACAACCTAAAAATGGTGGTTTCTTTAAAATCTTTGGAATTATTATGTTAGTATTGTTAATACTAGGAGGTTTAGGTGTTGGAGGTTATTTTGGCTATAAAGCATTAACTAAAGATAAAGAGGAAACTAAGGAAAAGGAAAAAGATAAAGAAAAAGAAGAAAATAAAAATATTTTACAGTGTAGTGCTAACTCTGATGATGAAGACTTAAAAATGAAGGCTTCAATGAAGGTATATTTTGATAAGAATACAAAAAAATATGACCATCAAGATATGAATTTTGAAATAACTCTTAATAGTATAGAGGAAGCTAAAGGAGCATTAGAAGATAAAGAAGCAGTTTGTACTATGTTTTCTCTAGGAGGAGATTGCGAAGTTACTAGAGATGGTAAAATATTAAAAATTAATGTTAAAAATGGAGTAAGTACTACATATCAAGAAATGACAAGAGAAGAATTAAAAAAAGAGCTTGAAGAAGATGAATTAACAAAATGTAATTAGATTATTATAATAAGAGAAGAAAAATTTTCTTCTTTTTTTTTATAATAGCGATATAATTTATATAGGAGGAAATATGAAAAAGAAATTTATTATATTAGTAATTATAACTATTTTATTAAGTGCTTGTTCTACTAAAAATGTATCAAAAGATAGTGATAAAGAAGAAAATTCAGATTCAATATTAAAATGCATAACAGAAAACAAAGATATTGGGCAAAAAACAACAAATAAATTTTACTTTGACAAAGAAACTGGTAAATATAAGAATCAAGATGTAGATGTTGAAGCCATTATACCATCTGAAGATTATGCTAATAAATTAGTTAACTCAAAGAATGATACTTGTTCTATATATGCTGATGGTGGAGAATGTAATGTATCAAAAAACGGAAATATTGTTATAATTAAAATAAGAAAAGGTTTTAATATAGAATTTGAAGGAATGACAAAAGAAGAAATAGAAAAAATAATTAATAAAGCTAATAATGGTAAATGTAGTTAAAAATTTTTAAAAAAAGAAGAAAATGTTTTCTTCTTTTATTTTTTGAAAATATATAGTATAATTACTTTAGGAGGATATATGAAAAAGAAATTTATTTTATTTGCAATTCCAATGCTTTTACTTACTGCATGCTCTAGTAAAAATACACTAAAATGTACTATGGAAAGTGATGAGAGTGGAGAAAAAATAAAAGCAACAATGAAAGCATACTTTGATAGTGAAACAGGAAAGTATAAGAACCAAGACATGGATATTGAAGCAACAGCACCAACAGAAGAAGATGCTAAAGCAGCAGCAGATGATAAAGAAACAACATGCTACTATTTTTCGCTTGGTGGAGAGTGTAGTGTATCAAGAAGCGGAAAAGTTGTAAAAATCAAAGTACGAAATGGAGTTAGCTCTCAATTTGAAGGAATGACAAAAGAAGAAGTACAAAAAATGGTTAGCGAAGATAAAACTACTAAATGTAGCTAAAATATTAAATTTAAAAAGAAAATCTTCTTTTTTTTATTTTTTAAGTTATAACTGTAACCGAAATGTAAAGAAGAACTAAAGTTCTTCTTTTAAATTGCATTTAAATCTATAATCCTATACTATTTTATTAGGTGGGTTCAATGAATTATCAAAATGAATTAGATAAAATAATAGAAAGAGAAAAGGGTAATAAAAAAAAATTATTATTACATGTGTGTTGTGCTCCGTGCTTAACCTATGTATTAGAATATTTATATCCTTATTTTGAGATATCAATCTATTTTTATAATCCAAATATTAATAGCAAAAAAGAATATAATAAAAGATATAATGAAATACTAAAATATATAAATAAAAGCAAATTAATTGTTAATAATGTTATAAAAGAAGAATATAATCCTAATATTTTTATAGATATATCAAAAGGATTAGAACATGACAAAGAAGGTGGATTTAGATGTTCTAAATGCTTTTATTTAAGATTAGAGAAAACATTTGAATATGCCTACAATAATCATTTTGATTATGTAACCACAACTTTAACAATAAGTCCTTATAAAAATTCGATGATTATTAATGAAATTGGTAAGGAATTAGAAGAAAAATATAAGATAAAATATTTATATTCGGATTTTAAAAAGAAAGAGGGATATAAAAGAAGTATAGAATTATCTAATAAATATAATCTTTATCGTCAAGATTATTGCGGTTGTGAATATTCAATTAAAAGGGATGTGTTAGAATGAAGATAAAGATAGTTAAGACTAGCTCATTAGCAGAAAACTGTTACATACTAGAACATGATAAAAAGTGCTTGATAATTGATCCGGGCGCAGAATTTAAATTTATTGATGAAGCAATTGAATATGAGGTGTTAGGGGTTTTGATCACTCATCGTCATTTTGATCATATTGGTGCGGTTGATGAACTTGTTTCTAAATATAAATGTAATGTTTATGAATTTAATAATCTTGAAGAAAGAAATTATATAATCGGTCCTTTTTCTTTCAATGTTATATTTAATCCTGGTCATTCTGAGGATTCAATAAGTTTTTACTTTAAAAAAGAAAAAAAGTTGTTTTCTGGAGATTTTGTCTTTGAAGGAAATATTGGTCGTTGTGATCTTCCAGGAGGAGATTATGAGGAGATGATGGATTCTATATCGATGATCAAAAAATATCCAGATGATACTATTATTTATCCAGGACATGGAGAATTTACAAGTATTGGTCATGAAAAATTAAATAATTATTATTTTAATATATAAGGAGGTAAATATGTATATTGATTTGATTTTATTAATAGTTTTATTAGTTATTGTTATTTTTGTATTTAGAAAATTTTCAAGCTTTGTTTATGGAGTAGCAATCATTGATATCTTTTTAAGAATTATGGGATTTTTAGTAATAAGAATACCACTTAATGATTTAAAAGGGTCTCTTCCAACTGATATTCCAGCAATATTTGCTAAATATGCTAAGGGGGATTTCTATACAATTCTTTTATGGCTATATGTATTTATATATACTTGCTTTTTGTTTTATACAGTTCAATATTTTATTAAAAAAAGAAAATAACCATAAGGTTATTTTTCTATTAGTGTTTCTTTTTTAATAGTTATATTATATTTTAATAATTTGTCATATGTTTCTTTATCACAATATATTTTATATTTAATAAGTTCATTATATTCTTTTTCATAGTTATTATCTAATAGATATTCTATTTCTCTTTGCTTATCATATGATTCTTCCAATTCAATATAATAGCCATTTATTAATTCTATAACATTAGCTTTTTTAATGGCTTCTAACACACTTTTTCGATAGGCTCTTACTAATCCACCAGCACCAAGCTTAATACCACCAAAATATCTTATTACAACACATAGTATATAATTTAATTCTTTTTTCTTTAAAAGATCTAATATTGGTAGTCCTGCTGTTCCACTAGGTTCACCATCATCGTTCATCCCATATTCATTATTAACAATATAACCATAACAATAGTGAGTAGCATCCTTATATTCTTTTTTTAAATCATCTATTATACTTTTAACCTCATCTTTATTTTTAATTTTTATTAAACAAGCTATAAAGGTTGATTTATTAATAATTATTTTATTTACGATATTTTCTTTTATTGTTTTCATTTTATCACCTCTTAAATTATAACATATTATCAAATAGGATATGGTATAATTATTGATGAGGTAACTATGAATGCAAATATTGATTTTATAAAAGAAAAAATTAATTTAGTACCAAGTAAACCTGGAAGTTATCAGATGAAAAACAAAGATGGTATTATTATTTATGTTGGAAAAGCTAAAGATTTAAAAAAAAGAATAAGTAGTTATTTTAATAAAATCCAAACTGGCAAAACACTTAAATTAGTTGAGGACATATATGATTTTGATTATATAATTACTAGTAGTGAATTAGAATCTTTGATTTTGGAGATTAATTTAATAAAAAAGTATAATCCAAAATATAATATTCTTTTAAAGGATGATAAAACTTATCCTTATATTGAACTAACTAATGAATTATATCCAACTTTAAAGATATTAAGAAGTTTAAATATAAAAAGAAATAAAAACAAAGTATTTGGACCATATCCTAATGTTAATGCTGCTAGAAAAACAGTGGAAATATTAAATAGGATCTATCCTTTAAGAAAATGTAAGAAGATGCCAAAAGAAGTATGTCTTTATTATCATATTGGAGAATGCCTTGGTTATTGTGTAAATGAAAATATTGATATAAATAAACTCAATAATATGACCTCTGAGATAATTGCCTTTTTAAACGGTGATAAAAAAATAGTAACGGAGAGTATTATTAAGGAAATGAGTAAAGCAAGCGAAGCACTAAACTATGAAAAAGCCTTAGAACTAAAGAATATATTAGATGATATTAATATTACATTAAAAAAACAAATAGTTGATTTAAATAGAAATTCAAATATAGATGTTTTTGGTATGTTTGTTGGCAAATCATACTTATCAACAGAAATATTTTATATAAGAGATGGATTACTATTTGGAAGTAACTCTAGTATTATAAATTATTATAGTGATATTAAAGAAGCTTTTTTAGAGTTTATTATAAAATATTATGAAAAAGGGAATCCTATTCCTAAAGAAATAATTGTTAATTCAGAAATTGAAAAGGATATATTAGCTGAATACTTAAAAACTAAAGTATTATCTCCAAAACGTGGCGATTTAAAAAAATTACTTGATTTAGCTAATGATAATGCTAAGAAAAAACTAAAGGAAAAAGAAGAATTAATGCAAAAAAATGACGAGGTTAGATTAACTGCCATCAAAGAATTAGAAACTTTATTAAATTATAATAATATTCATAGAATAGAAGCCTTTGATAATTCACATTTATTCGGAACTTTTTATGTTGGAGGGATGGTAGTATTTAATGACTTCTTGCCACTTAAAAATGAATATCGCAAGTTTAAAATCGATATTAACACAAAAGATGATTTAAGAGCAATGGAGGAAATAATAGATAGAAGGTATAAAAGACTCACTAAAGAAAAGCAAATTATGCCAGATTTAATTATCGTTGATGGTGGAGAAAATCAAGTTAAGACTGCAGTAAATGTTATAAATAGCCTTAATTTAAATATAAGAGTAATAGGATTAAAAAAAGATGAAAAACATCGTACTAGTGAAATAATAGATTCAAATTTAAATACTATTTCTTTATCTAAAGATAGCAAGTTGTTTTTATTTCTTACTAAAATACAAAACGAAGTACATAATTACGCGATAAATTATCATCGCAAAATTAAAAATAAAGGTATGTTTTCAAGCTATTTAAATTTTATACCAGGAATTGGGGAGATTAAAAAGAAGCTTTTATTAAAAAAATATGGAACAATCGAAGAAATAAAAAAGGCTAATTATGATGAATTAACAAGTTTAATAGGAAAAAAGGTAACAGATACACTAATAGAATACATTAAGACTAGAAATATTTAATAATAAATAATATAATTTAAGATAGGTGATGAAATGAAGGATTTAAAAATACCACAGCATGTTGGAATTATAATGGATGGAAATGGTAGATGGGCTAAAGAAAGAGGTTTAATTAGATCTTTAGGACATAAAAAAGGAGCAGACAATTTATTAAAATTAATGCTATATATATTTAAAAAAGGTATTAAATATTTTTCAGTATATGCTTTTTCTAAAGAAAACTTTAATAGACCAAAAGAAGAAGTTGAATATCTAATGAATTTATTTGTTGATATGTTTAAGAAAAAAAAGGATGTCTTTATTAAAAATAAGATAAAAGTACTTTTTTCTGGTGAAAAATCAAGATTAAGAAAAGATGTTTTAGAATGTATAGAAGAATTAGAAAAAGAAACTAATACTTTTAATGATCATGTTTTTAACGTATGTTTAAGTTATAGTGGGAGAGAAGAAATTACTTATGCTATAAAGAAAATACTAAAAAATATCGATAAATATGATATCGATGAAATTGATGAAGAATTAGTAGGGAAAAATTTATATCATGAACTACCAGATTTAGATTTAGTTATTAGAACTAGTGGAGAACATCGAATTAGTAATTTTATGTTATGGCAATCAAGTTATGCTGAATATATCTTTCCTAAAACTTATTTTCCAGCCTTTACTACTAAAGAGTTTGATTTAGCAATAGAAGAATATAACAGTAGAGAAAGAAGATTTGGTGGAGTATGAAAAAATATTCTTTCACCTTTATTTTAATGGTTTTACTTACTCTTAGCAGTTTTTTTATAAATGCTTTAACTTTTTCTATCTGTATATCTATCTTTGCAGTATTTGCTTTAAAAGAGTTATTAAATATAAGAAAGAATACAAAAAAATTCCCAATAGAATTAGAAGTAATTTCCTATATAATGACAATATTATTTGTCTATAATAATTATGGAAGTAGTGTTAATTTTAATTTGATGGATTATCGATATATAAGTATTTTGATCTTAATTAATCTTATACCACTCATCTTTATTAAGAAAAAAGATGTTTATAATTTAAGTGATGCTTTATTTTTAATAGGATCTACATTATTTATTGGAATTACGTTTAATTTAATAATACTACTTAGAAATTATAATATGGATTATGTTATCTATATATTTTTAATAGCACTATTTACTGATTTGTTTTCATATATATCGGGAAAATTAATTGGAAAGTATAAGTTATCCAATGCGATTAGTTCTGATAAAACCATCGAGGGTCTTGTTATAGGAACTATTATGGGTACTTTTATCCCAAGTCTATTCTTTCTTGCAAAGATTAATATTAATTTATCGATATATGTTGTATTTGCTATTACTTTTCTATTATCTTTGTTGGGACAAGCAGGGGATTTAGTTTTTTCTTTTATAAAAAAAGAATACATTTATAATGATAAAATAATAAATTCTAGAAAATTTAGTATTTTAAATGAGTTAGATAGTATTATTTTTATAATTTTAGGATTTATATTATTATTAACTATAATATAGGGAGGATATATGACATTAATTTATTTTGTTTTGATATTAGGAATAATTGTTTTAGTTCATGAATTAGGACATTTTATAGCAGCTAAAATATTTGGAGTTCATGTTTATGAATTTTCCATTGGTATGGGACCTAAAATATGGGGAACTAAAGAAAAAAAAGGTAAAACAGTATATAGCATTAGAATTTTTCCAATAGGAGGATTTGTATCACTAGCAGGAGAAGATCCAACTGAAGAAGAAAATGTTAAAGAAAAAGTAAAAAAGGAAAATCTTTTATATAATAAACCTATTTGGCAAAGATGTATTATTATGATAGCAGGTGTATTTAATAATTTTGTTTTAGCAATAATCTTATTTTATGCAATAGCAATCTTTAATGGAACGCCGAATATGAAGCCGATTGTTCAAAAATTAGATGTTGATTACCCTTTATATCAAGAGGGGTTAAGAGAAGGAGATAAAATTCTTAAAATAAATGATAATAAAATTTCTAATCTAGATGATGTTAGTTTATTTATTACTCTTGGAAGTGGTAAAGATAAAGAATTAAAATTTAGAGTTTTAAGAGATGATAAAGAACTTGAAATAAAAGCATTACCAAAGAAAGTTTTTGTTGATGCTAATGGTGAAGAGGTTGCTGAAGGAACTAAAGATAGTATAGAGGCTTATCGTTATGGTATTACTTTTATGCCTGAAAAAGAAGAAGGACTTATTCCATTACTTAAATTTCCATTTGAAAAAATTAAGTCTTTAATTAAGCAAATGGGATTAGTACTTTTTTATTTAATTACTGGTAAAATGTCTATTTCAACTCTTTCTGGTCCAGTAGGTATATATAGTCTTGTTGGAGATGTTACTCAAGCAAATGTTCTTCTTAACCTATCAACCTTAATTGCAGTCTTTTGTGTTAATGTAGGATTTATTAATATTTTACCTTTCCCAGCTTTTGATGGTGGTCATGTATTATTCTTGATAATAGAAAAAATTAGAGGAAAACAAATGAATCCTAAGGTTCTAAATACTATTAATATGATAGGTTTTGCTTTACTAATGTTACTAATGTTAGTAATAACCATAAGTGATATTTTAAAATTATTTACAAAATAAGAAAAAATTAAAGGTAATTAAATGAATAATTATCTTTTTTAGTGTATAATTTATTTAGAGGTTTATATGAAAAAATTAAACAAATTATATGATTGTAAAGAAAATATTGAAATAAAAGGAATAAAAATAAATTCAAAGGAATGTACTCCAGGCGATTTATTTGTTTGTACTAAGGGAGTTACAACCGATCGTCATGACTTTGTTCATGATGCAGTTAAAAATGGAGCGGTTGCGATTGTCGCTAGTAAAAAGATCGATGTAGATGTACCGGTAATAATGGTAACAGATACTAATAAGGAATTACCTTTATTATGTTCTAAATTTTATGATTACCCAGATAAAAAAATTAAAATATTATCAATTACAGGAACCGATGGAAAAACATCTACTGCAACAATTGTTTCAACATTACTAGGTAGTGATATTTGCGGATATATGGGAACTAATGGTAGAGAGTGTGCTAAGTTTTATTATGAGACAGATAATACAACACCCGATTCTGATAAATTGTATATGTATTTTGATGATTTTTTAAAAGCCGGTTGTACTAGAGTAATGATGGAGTCTTCTAGTGAAGCATTTTTTAGAAATAGGTTAGAAAATATAGAATACGATATTGCAGGAATTACTAATATAACTAGAGAACATATTAATATACATGGAAGTTTTGAAAATTATATTGATTGTAAAATACAACAATTTAGACAAATTAAAAAGGATGGATATGCTATTTTAAATAAAGACGATGAATTATTTGAAAAAGTATTAGAAAATGTTAAATGCAAGCATATCCTTACTTATGGAAAAGATAAAGATAATACTTTGCAGATTAAAGATTATAAAATATTACCTGATAAAACACTAATTACTTATCGCTATAATAATAAAGATTATAGTTTAGAGAGTCCTTTACTAGGAGAGTTCAATATTTATAATCTAGCGTGTGCTCTGCTATTTTGTATAGCAGATGGTCTTAGTATCGAAGATGTTGAACCTAACTTAAAAAAATTAAAGGTTGCTGGAAGAATGGAATATATTCCAAATTTAGGTCAAAACTTTAGAGTCTTAATAGATTATGCTCATACTCCTAATGGAATTGAAAAATTATTGAATTTCGTAAATACTTTGGATATTAATAGAAGTATTGTAGTAATCGGCTCTGCTGGTCATAGAGACTTTTTAAAAAGACCTATTATGGGGAAGACAGTAGTAGATAATGCAAGTTATGCAATATTTACTTATGAGGATCCAAGAACAGAAGATCCATTAAGTATAATTAATATGCTTGTAAGTGATATTAAAGATAACTCCAGATATGAAATAGTAGTAGATAGAAGTTTAGCAATAAAGAGAGCTATTGAGATAGCTGGAGACAATGATATGGTTTTAATATTGGGAAAGGGGGATGAGAATCATCAGATATTAAAGGATAAAACAATCCATTTTAATGATAAAGAAGAAGCTATTAAATGGACTAAGGAAAGAATTAATAATAGTAATTAAAATTATTTTATTTATTAAACATTATTTTATTATATTTTAAATAAAAATGATTGGAGGAATAAAGAAAATGAAATTGAATGTTGATACCTTCGAAGTTGAGAGTAGTAAAGTTAAAGAAAATAAAAGAATTATTACGATGGCAGATATTCATCTTACAAGGACTATGAATAAAAATATTTTAAAATTAATTAAAGATTTTTTAGATCAAGGAGAAAAAATAGACTTAATTGCTATTCCGGGAGACATTATGTATTCTCAACAATATAGTATGAGGAAGAATGTTGAAAAACTAGAATATTTATTAAAGTCTTTAAGTGAGATTGCTCCTATTGCTTTATCTCTTGGAAATCACGATATACAACATAAGAATGAGGAAAAAGCGAAGAAAGTTTTTAAAAACTTAGAAAAAAATGAAGATGTATTCCCATTAGTAGATGAAAAAGTTCAAATTAGTGAAATGGAGGTTGCCGGTTTTTCTCCAAAATCTGATGTCTATAGTCCAAGTAATCACGGAGAAGTTGCAAACAAAAGATTTGTTGAGGATTTTATAGCATCAGGACTAGAATTTAATGAAGATGAATTTAATATATTACTAAATCATGCCCCACATCCAATTGCTAGTGATTATGCTCAAAGATTATTAAGAGAAATATTTGAAAAAATTGATCTAATTTTAGCTGGGCATTTACATAATGGATATGTTCCTGGTTTTATTGAACAAAGATTTAGAGATATAATAGCAGATTATGGTGTATGGGAAAAATTAACCGTATTTCCTCCTTTTGTTTTAGCAAAAATTAATTTATGTCGTGGTATTCATAAGTTAAATAATGCAAACTTAGTTGTTACAAAGGGAGTTAGAAAATATACGGGATTTTTACCTTCCTTTCTTCCTATTAGTCCTAATATAACAGATATAAAGGTTGTTAAAGAAGAACAATCAAAAATTAAATAGTTTTTAAAATATATTATTATTAGCATTAATAGTAATATGTGGAATTGTATTATATGTTGGTTCAAAAAAGTCTAATAGCGACAATCCTAAAAATACTGATAAATATTTTAAATTTAGATTGATTTATAAGTTTAGTTATAAATTAGAAAATGGAAATTATGTATTTGTAAAATCTGAATTAGTAAAATAAATTAATAAAAAATTGTAAAAAAGACTTTAAATGTCTTTTTTTATTATCAAATTCACTAAAATATGAGATAATTGAATAGAAGAAATTATTATATAAAAAGTTATAATAAAGAAGATTAATTAATAAATTAGATGGGCGGTATTATGGATATACAATATATAAGAAATTTTTCAATAATAGCACATATTGATCATGGTAAGAGTACTTTAGCAGACCGTATTTTAGAGATAACTAATGCGGTTAGTAAAAGAGAAGCTAAGAGTCAATTTCTTGATAGTATGGATTTAGAAAGAGAAAGAGGAATTACTATTAAGTTAAATACTTGTGCTCTTAGTTATATATATGATAATCAAGAATACAATTTAAACCTTATAGATACTCCAGGTCATGTAGACTTTTCATATGAAGTATCAAGAAGCCTAGCATCTTGTGAAGGAGCTATATTAATAGTTGATGCTCATCAAGGAATTGAAGCTCAAACTCTTGCTAATCTATATTTAGCAATGGAACATGATCTTACTATTATTCCTGTAATTAATAAGATTGATTTACCTAATGCTGATGTTCCTAAAGTTAAGAAGGAATTAATAGATATCTTAGGTTTTTCTGATGAAGAGATAATACTAACAAGTGCTAAAACAGGAGAAGGAGTAAAAGAGTTAATAGATGAGATAATTAGAAAGATTCCTCATCCTAAAGGTAGTAGAAAAGATTTACTTCAAGCACTTATCTTTGATAGTTATTATGATGCATATAGAGGTGTAGTGATAGCAACTAGAATCTTTAATGGAGAATTATGTGTTGGTGATGAGATTACTATGATGAATTCTAAGAACTCCTATATTGTTACAGATATAATAATAAAGACTCCTAAAGATTTAAAGAAAGAGAAATTAAGTGCTGGTGAAGTAGGATTTATAACAGCCGCAATTAAAAGTATTTCCGATGTTAAAGTAGGAGATACTCTAACTCATTTAAATAATCCATGTAAAGAGTCATTGCCTGGTTATAAACACATGAAATCAATGGTATTTTGTGGTCTTTTCCCAGTTGAATCATCAAATTTTGAAAGTTTAAGAGAAGCTTTAGAAAAATTATCTTTAAATGATGCTTCCTTAAGTTATGAGCCTGAAACATCATCTGCTTTAGGTTTTGGTTTTCGCTGTGGCTTTTTAGGTTTACTTCATATGGATATAATTAAAGAACGTATAACTAGGGAATTTGGTATTGAATTAATAACAACCGCTCCTTCAGTTATATATGAGGCAGTTCTAACTAGTGGAGAAGTATTATTAGTTGATTCTCCAACTAAAATGCCAGATAAAAATTATTTAGAAGAAATTAGAGAACCTTTCGTAAAAGCTAATATCTTTTCGCCATCAACTTATATAGGCTCTATTATGGAGTTGTGTCAAAATAAAAGAGGAATTTATAAGAATATGGAATATTTAGATTCAGTAAGAGTTAATATTCATTATGAATTACCATTATCGGAAATTGTCTATGACTTTTTTGATAAATTAAAATCATATACCAAAGGTTATGCTTCTTTTGATTATGAACTTATTGGATATCGACCAAGCGATTTAGTTAGAATGGATATTTTACTTAACGGTGAAATAGTTGATGCTTTATCTATTATTGTTTTTAAAGATTTTGCTTATAATCGCGGTCGTGCAATAGTAGAAAATTTAAGAAAAACTATTCCAAGACAAATGTTTGAAATACCGATTCAAGCAAGTATTGGTAATCATGTAATAGCAAGGGAAAATGTTAAAGCCTTGAGAAAAGATGTATTAGCTAAATGCTATGGAGGAGATGTATCTAGAAAGAAAAAATTATTAGAAAAACAAAAAGAAGGAAAAAAGAGAATGAAACAAGTCGGAAATGTAGAATTATCTCAAGAAGCATTTATGAGTGTTTTATCGATTAGTGATGAATAGGAGGATTTATGGATATTAAAGATGTAATTATAATAGGTGGAGGACCTTCTGGCGTTACTGCAGGAGTATATTTAAAAAGATATGGGAAAAATATCGTAATAATTAATAAAGGATTTATTGGAGGAGCAGTTACTACAACACATATGGTAGATAATTATCCTGGTTTTTATAATGTAAGCGGTTTTGATCTTTCGCTTCATTTTAAAAATCAGCTAGACTCATTAGATGTACCAATATATAAAGAAGAAGTATTATCTGTTAGTAAAGATAATAATATTTTTATAGTAAAAACTAATAAAAATTCTTATTATTCAAAATATGTAATAGTTTCAACTGGAAGAGTTCATAATAAATTAGGTATTCCAACGGAAGAAAAATATATTGGAAACGGAATTTCTTATTGTTCAACTTGTGATGCTCCATTTACCAAAGACAAAAAGGTTATAGTTGTTGGTGGCGGTAACAGTGCTTTTGAAGAGACTCTTTTTATTAGCAAATTTGCTAAAAATGTAAAAATATTAGTAAGAAACGGAATAAAGGCTGATCATTTATTGCAAGAAAAGGTTAGAAGTCTTCCAAATGTAGAAATACTTTGTAAAGAAGAAGTACTTGAAATTATTGGTGATGAGAGAATTGAGAAGATTAAAACTAATAACGCAGAATATGAAACAGATTTTTTATTTGTATTTATAGGTTTAACTCCAAAGTTTGATTTTTTAAATGGACTTAATGTAAATGTTAAAAATAAAGCAATTTTAGTAAATGATAAAATGGAAACCTCAGTAAGTGGTTTATACGCTGCAGGTGATGTTATATATAAAGATTTATATCAGATAATAACTAGTGCGGCTGAAGGTGCAAGCGCTGCTTATAGCATTAATCAAGAAATGGAGAAATAATTTGTGAGAAAAAGAGATATAGAAGCTAAAAAAAGACAAGAAGAAAGAGAAAAAGAAAGGCAAAGAAGAATTATTTTAGTAGGTACATTTTTTCTTCAAACAGGAAAATCAACGAGAGAAATAGCCGACTACTTTACTAATAATCAAGATATAAATCAATGTTTTTCAATAAGTTATGTAACGGTTTGGGAATATATTCAAAAATATAAAGAATTATATCCAAATCAAAAAGATGCAATTGATGCGGCAATTAAGGCTAATACTGAAGATACTATTGATGATGAAAAAGTCCAGGAAAGAATGACTAAAGCTGCTATCTTGCATAGTGAAGGATTTACAATTGAGCAAATCGCTGAAACTCTAGGAGAGAATTATTGGACAATATATCGTGATTTAAATAATAGATTTAAAGCTTTTGATGAAGAAATTTATGTAAAAGAAATTAAACCAGGGTTAGAAGACAATTCTATGAGAAATTTAAAAAAGCATGGCAGTAAGTAGTATTTATATTCATATACCATTTTGTAAAAATATTTGTCCTTATTGTAATTTTTCTAAAATTTATTATGACTCTAGCATAGTTAATAAATATTTAGATAGTTTAAAAAAAGAAATAAATACTAGATATAATGGTGAAATAATAAAGACTATCTATATTGGTGGAGGTAGTCCTTCATGCTTAAGCTTAGAAGAATTAACCAATTTGTTTAATATTTTAAAAACAATAAAATTAGATAATAATTATGAATTTTCAATAGAGGTTAATGTATGTGATATTAATGATGAATTGCTAACTTTATTTAAAAATTATGGCATTAATCGTTTAAGTATTGGTGTTCAAACCGTTAATGAAAAGTATATTAGATTTTTAGGTAGAAAGCATACTAAAGAAATGGTAAGTAAAAATATAAATATAGCTAAAAAATATTTTTCTAATATTAGTATTGATTTAATGTATGGTTTTTATGAACAAACAATTGAAGAGTTAAATAAAGATATTGACTTTATTATTAGTTTAAAACCGAAACATATTTCTACTTATTCTCTTATTATTGAAGAAAATACATTATTTTATATAAATAAGATAAAACAAATTGACGAGGAAATAGAATCAATGATGTATTATAATATTATTGATAGAATAAATAATTCTGGTTATATTCATTATGAAATAAGTAACTTTTCTTTAAAGGGATATGAATCTA
>CAYMAV010000021.1:0-16899 GCA_964388545.1 uncultured Clostridium sp. | reverse complement strand
CTGGAGTATCATCAATTATCAAATCAACTCCCGTAATCGCCTCTATCGTTCTAATATTTCTTCCTTCACGACCAATTATTCTACCCTTCATTTCATCATCAGGTAGATTAACAACTGTTACAGTGACATCGTTTGATACATCAGCTGCATATCGTTGCATTGATAATACCAATAGATCTTTAGCTTTATTATCAGCTTCTAGTTTAGCAGTATCTTCTCTTTCTTTAATATATTCAGAAATCTCTTTATTCATGATTTCCTCATATCTTTTCATAACCATTTTCTTAGCTTCTTCTTTGCTAAGCTTAGCAATTTTTGTAAGTTCTTCTAATTTTTGTTCTCTTAATTCTTCTATTTTTGCATATTCTGCTTGGATATCTTTACGAGATTCTAATATTTCATTTTCTTTTTCTTCAATTGAAAGCTCTCTTTTTTGGAAAAGTTCTTCACGTTTATCCATATTGGTTTCACGTTGAAGAAGTCTATCTTCAGTTTTCTTAAATTCTTCCTTCTTTTCCTTAATTTCTTTTTCAGCTTCAATTTTTAATTTATGAATTTCTTCCTTTGTCTCAAATAATGAATCTCTCTTGTTTTTTTCAGCTTCTTTTTTAGCATTCTCAATAATCGCTTCCGCTTTCTTTGAGGAATTTTTTTCTTTTAAGTTATTTAACACATAACTGATTAAAAACCCTGTAAATAATCCAACCACAACTAGCAAAATAGAGATAACAGTATCCATATTATCCTCCATTTCATAGTTCCATTATTTATATATAATATTTAAAATATAATTAATATCACTATCTATAGTTTAGGACATTAATCAAATATTGTCAAAAACTTTTTATCAAAATTCCTCACTTACAACTATTAAAAAATTATTTTTATCACGAGGATTACATGTATATAAAATTAATCTTCTTTTTAAAACATTATAATTAATAGATATACCATCCTTTTTATCATCTAAATATTTATTAATTACCTTATACTTATATATCTTATTTTTGTAAATTAGTTTTACAACATCACCATTAATTAATTTATCTAGATTATTAAAGTATGCTATTTCTCCATATCCAGAATGGGCTCCTATTAATACTAAAGATTTTTCTTTATTAGGAAGATCTGATTCTTTTAATATTATAATATTTTTATCAATATTATTTAAAGCACTATCTTTTTCATAGATATTTCTATTTAAATTTAATTTATCTATTTCTATATTCATTAATATAGGATCATAATTTATATCATTAAAAGTAAACCCTATAACCATTCTAACAAGAGATAAAAGAACTCTTATATTAGATGCCGGCATTGGGTACCTTTATTTTAAGATCATATAAATAAATATCCTGACTATAGTTATTTTCATCATTAACAATTAATTTATAATCTTCTACCTTATCATATCCATTTGTAGTATTTACCTGTTTAATCGTATATTCTCCATAAGGAAGTTCAAAATTTACATATCCGTTTTCATCAGTTTTAACGGAATTAATCTTTATTTCATTTTTATTATATATTTCAAAAATAATATTAGACTCTTTTTTTCCTCTACCACTATCCAATTCTTCTTTAGAACCATAATATTTATATAAATTAATTTTACTTTTAATCGCTTTATTGGTTAAGTTAAGCTCTACTATAAGGTTATCTTTATCAATATTTACCTCGTATAGTCTAT
This sequence comes from uncultured Clostridium sp., assembly GCA_964388545.1. Taxonomy (GTDB): domain Bacteria; phylum Bacillota_I; class Bacilli_A; order RF39; family UBA660; genus RUG13868. The sequence goes on along the minus strand of CAYMAV010000021.1, from coordinate 15,206 downwards.
TATCTAAATAATAACCAACTCCACTTATAACTTCCCTAATATAATATTTACCGAATCCTAAATCATCAAATAATAAAGTATTATCCTTTATTTCTAACTCTTTAATTTTAATCTTATTTTCATCTAATATTTCATAGACTGCTCCATCAAGAGAAGCTTCCCCTTGTGGGACTTTATCTTGACTATCTTCATCTAACTTATTAATAATAACTTGTCCTTTTTTAACCAAAATATCAATACTAAATTTAACTTCCTCGATATTTCCTCTTTTTATAACCGCTTGGCTATTCTTATCATAATAGAAAATAGATGTATTAGGATAGATATTTTTAGCTTTAACAAATTCAATACTACCTTCTTTTTCTTCCAATGATTTAATAGTTAGCTTATTATTATCAATTTTATAATCAAAATTAGAATTAATTACTTCAAAATTTTCTAACACCTTATTGTCATCAGTTAAGATAAGTTCATCCTTTATACCCATTACATAATTATTGTTAAATGTCGGTTTTAAATAATGACTATTAACCAAATTATTTAATTCTTTTATTTCATTATTATATGGATTAATTACTCTTTTATTAGTTAAATTATCAAGCCAATCAAACCTATACTGTGGATAAATATCCCTCCATAAAGAAATCTGCGTTATTGATATCCATTTATCTTCTAAATGGTTTTTATAACCATATCCATAATAGGAATACAACCTTATCCTTTCCCATTCTTTTTCCGTAAAATTAAATATCCGATCATATTCAGGATACCCAACATAATTATCGCTTCCTGTTAAATCAACAAATGGTTGAACACAGTATGCAAGTTGTTTGCTTTCAACATCGATAATTTTGCTAACATAACGATAATATGTTTTATTACCATCATATTTCTCATAATATATTCCATCTATAATTTTCTCAACATCAAATTTAGTATTCTTTGCCGAAACATTTATTATCAAAGTAAAAAACAAAAATAAAAATATAACAATCTTTTTCATTACTCCTCCTTAATTGTTAATATTATCTTTACCCTTGTTTTTCTTATTTCCTAAATTTATCAACAAAAAAAGCTCAAATACATGAGCTTTAAAATGTATAATTAACGTTTTGAGAATTGTGATGCTTTTCTTGCTTTCTTTAATCCAGGTTTCTTTCTTTCTTTAATTCTAGAATCTCTAGTAATAAATCCAGCTTGTTTTAATATTCTTTTAAAACTATTTTCGCTTTCAACTGGTGTATTAGCATCATATTCTAATAATGCTTTAGTAATACCTAGTCTAATTGCACCTGTTTGTCCAGAGAACCCTCCACCGAATACTGTAACATCTACATCGAATATTTCCTTTGTATTTGTTAATTCTAGTGGTTGAGATAAATCCATTAATAATGTTTGATATGGAAGGTATTCATTGGCATCTCTTCCATTAATTGTTATTTTACCAGTTCCAGATGTAAGTCTAACTTTAGCTACACTTTGCTTTCTTTTACCAGTTCCATAATATATGTTTTTCTTTTCTTTTGCCATTTTAACCTCCTACTTAATATCAACTTTCTCTGGTTGTTGTGCACTATGAGGATGTTCGCTACCTGCATAAACAAATAATTTTTTATACATTGCTCTACCTAATCTATTCTTAGGAAGCATTCCCTTAATTGCTCTTTCAACCATTTCTACTGGATAATTTTCCTTCATCTCTTTTGCTGTTCTAGCTCTTAGTCCACCAACAAATCTTGAGTGATCATAATATATTTTATCATCTAGCTTATTACCTGTTAAATTAACTTTATCAGCATTGATAATTATAATAAAGTCACCACAATCAACGTGTGGAGTAAAAGTTACCTTATGTTTACCACGAAGCATATGTGCTGCTTTAGATGCTACTCTACCTAGAGTAGACTCTGATGCGTCTAGAACATACCATTTACGTTCTACATTTTCTTTTTTTTGCATGAAACTTGTCATATTTTTTCTCCTTCTACTTAAGTTTAACCTTCCCACAGTTAAACTTATGTGGGGATTAAATGTACCGATTAAAATTATAAGGCATTTAGTCTATAAAAGTCAAACACTTTATATAAAAAATTAAAAATCTAATCATAATTGACTAGATTTTTTAATTTTATTAATTACATACTCATAGAACTTGGAGTATTACCATCCATAACAGGACTTTCTTCTTTTAGTTGTTGCTCTAACAATTGCTTTCTAAGTTCAAGCAATTCTTCAACTGTCATACCTCTTAATTGTGCTTCTGCCTCATCAGCTTGGTTTTTAGCTTCAGCCTGTACTCTATCGTATAAATCTTGCTGTGCTACTCTTTGAGCATTATAATACAGATTATCCAAATTAACTTCTGGATTAGAACTTGGATATTTAATAATAGGTCCTTCTACGTCTGGAATTCCAGCAATCTCTTTAACCTTATTATCGGCTTCATCTCTTGTAGCTTGGTTGGCTGCTATTACTTTATCAATGTTGTCTTTAGCTCTTAAAAGCCTTTGTTCAAGCTCTTCTATTGCTGCTTCAGTTTGTTTTATATCCCATTTAGCACTTTCAATGTAATGATCAACAGAACCATAACCATCAAATTCAATAGATTTCTCTATACCTAACATTTGAAGCCTTTGAGTTAAATACCAACCTTCTATCCATCCTCTAATTTTAATTTGTAATTGTAGAATTTGGTAACTAAGTTCTTCTATTTCATCTTTTACTTTATTTGTTTTAATAAACCTTCTTTTCAATTCATCTCTTTTAATTGTAAGTCTTTCTAATTGATTTAAACTTTCCTCATCTACTTTACCTTTATGACTTCTAAAGAAATCAACACTTAATTCTTCAGTTATAGGTGTTTTACCAGGCCTTATTAAAGGTCTTAATTTTTCAACTGTAAACTCGGTATCAAAAGTAACTTTTAATTTTTCAAAGTCTTCTTTATATACTTGCACTTTTTCCATTACTTTATCTGGGTGATAAATCTTTTTTTCATCGTGATCATAATCCCAAGTCTCCTTTTTTAATTTGCTTTCCAACAAAAAAGGAGTTTTTATAGGTAAATAGAAATTAGTATATATCTTTTCTACCCCTGCTGCTCTTCTTCCTTTAACAGTAAATAATCCGGCTATTTCTCTTGCCTTTTGTGGATCTTCAGTTGCTTCTGCTAAAGCTATATCTGCTCTACTTACAGGGTTTGAAGTAATAGAATTAACTTTTGACGGTATACGATCATAATTTTTAAAACTAGAAGCTACCATATCTATTATTTCTTGATTAGATAAATTCCTTATTTTTTCAAGTTTTTTTACTAATTCTTCGCGATTTCTTATAAATTCAGAAATTAAACTTCGTGGATTATTTTCATCATATTTAGCAAGTTCAATTTCTATATCCTTTGCTCTATCTATTGCAAAGTTTTTTTCAGCACCAAAAAATTCAGAAAACCTTCTTAAAATTCCATCTTTTTCTACGCTTAATCTAGCTTTTTCACTTCTTGCAATTATTATTCTTTCATCAACTGCTGCGATCTCTTCGTTAGCTTCTGAAATCATAACTTCTTTGTGTGCTTGAATTTCAATGTCGGACATAGCCTGAATTCTTGCATACGCTGGAAGACCAATTAATTGCTCAATAGCTTTCTTTTTAGAACTTACTAGTTTCATACGATGCCTAACATCAATCAAGTCTTTTCCATAAGGTGCTATTTCAACATAATATGCTTCCTTATTTTTTAATTCTTTATATTCTTGGTCAAGACGGTCTAATTCAGTATCTACGATACTTAAAAATTCATCTCTAGTCATCTTTTACCACCTCATTTAATTTTGTTAATAAATTATCTATTTCCTCTAATGATAACTGCCTAAATATTGCTTCTAATTCTTCCTTTGATAGTGCTAATAATTTATCTAAATTACTATTAGAATTATTACTCTCCATAATATATCTCCCTTCTTTACACAATAACTATCATATTATTCTAATCATATTATATATGAAAAAATTAATATTTTAAACCTTTTTACTCTTATTTAATATATTTTACATATCAAGTTGTAATTCTATCGGACAATGATCACTTCCCATAACTTGATCATGAATAATATGCTCTTTAACTCTATCCATAAACTCTTCATTTACTAGAAAATAATCAATCCGCCAACCAGTGTTATTAGCTCTGCTATTAGCGAAATAGCTCCACCAAGTATACTTAATAGTATCAGGATATAAATGTCTAAAAGTATCGATAAATCCTGTTTCTAATAATTCTGTCATCTTATTTCTTTCCTCATCAGTAAACCCAGCATTTCTTCGATTACTAGCCGGATTTTTAAGATCTATTTCTTGATGTGCTACATTAAGATCTCCACAATATATTACATTTTTCTTGTTTCTTAAATCATTTAAATATTTCTTTATATGTTCTTCAAATTCCATTCTTGAATCCATTCTTTCAAGACCTCTTTTAGTGTTTGGTACATAGCAATTTACTAAATAAAAATCATCATATTCTAAAGTGATAGTTCTTCCTTCGTTATCATACTCTTCTACATCTATTCCATATTTTACGGATATCGGTTTAATTCTTGTATATACTAAAGTGCCAGAATAACCCTTTTTAACTGCTGGATATAAATACTCCTCATAACCTTCAACGTGAAAAGGATTTTGTTCTTCTAAAACCTTTGATTCTTGAATGCAAAAAATATCTGGATCTACCGATGAAAAAAAATCTGGTAACCCTTTTTGAAAGCATGCTCTTAAGCCTGCTACATTCCACGAAAATATTCTCATACTTATCAACTCCTTCTTATTTAGTATAACATTATAAGTTAAAAGAGTGTATAATTATATCTAGGTGATAACATGATAACTATTAAAAATAGTGAAGAAATTAATACTATGAAAGAAGCCGGTATTCTTGTTTCTAATACTAGGAAATATCTAGAGCAATTTATTAAACCTGGGATAACTACTAAGGAATTAAATAAACTAGCCGAAGAATATATTATAAATAATGGTGGGATACCCTCTTGTAAAGGATATCAAGGATTTCCTGCTGCAATTTGTATGAGCCCTAACGATACAGTAGTTCATGGGATACCAAATGATAAACCATTAAAAAACGGAGATATATTATCAATAGATATTGTAATAGGATATAAGGGATACCAAGGCGATTCTGCTTGGACTTATCCAGTTGGAGAAATAGATAACAATAGTAAATATTTATTAGAACATACAGAAAAAGCTTTATATGAAGGAGTCCAAAAGGCTCTTCCAGGTAATCGAGTTGGAGATATATCATCAGCTATCGAAGAATATGCCAAAAAACATAATCTAGGAATTGTAAGAGAATTATGTGGACATGGTATAGGTAAAGATATGCACGAAGATCCAGATATTCCAAATTTTGGCAAAAAAGGAACTGGGCCTCTATTAAAACCTGGTATGACAATTTGCATCGAACCAATGCTAACATTTAGAGGAGAAAGAGTATATTTAGATGATGATGAGTGGGGAATAAGAACTTGGGATAAATCTAATGCTGCTCATTTTGAATTTACCGTACTAATAACCGAAGATGGAAATGAAATATTAACTCCTTATATCAAATAACAAAAAATTCACATAATTGTGAATTTTTTTATTTATTTTTTATAATAATCTTCTTTTATATATTCCATGTAAATATCATCATGTAGTTTCCCCTTTAAAGGAAATGAATTTGTTCTTCTGCCAAACTCTTTAAATCCAACTTTCTTATAGGACTTAATCGCTCTATCATTAAAGGATGCAACTCTTAGCATAATATTATTTAAAGTTAGATAATCAAATCCAAAAGCAATTAACAGTTTTAATGCCTCGGTTCCATATCCTTTATTACGGTATTCTTCATCACCAATAAAAAGTCCAACTTCCCCTATCTTCTTTATGTGATTAACTTGTGGAAACCCACAATTACCAATTAACCTATCTTTTTCTTTTAATATAATTGAAAATTGTATTTGATCTGGGCTACTTGCTTTTTCAATCCATTCTTTTTCAGAGATTAAAGATGTAATTAAATGACTTGTACCAAGACCATCAGTAACTTGAAAATCATTCATCCACTTAACATATTGCTCTATATCTTCAATATTCATAGGTGATAGATAAACTCTATCCCCCTCCAACTTTTTAAAATACTTCATTTTTCCTCCTTATTAAGAGTCAATTCTTTCAAATAATATCTCAATATTATTTATTTTTATATCCCCTTTTATCATTTCTTCTTCCCATTTAGCAGGATTTAAACTTAACATCTCTTTTATCTTTAAAGAAGTATTTGGCATAATAGGAGCGATTAAATTAGCGATGTTTGCCATCATATAAACGCATGTATAAGTAATTTTGTTGAATTCATTAATATCTTCTTTAACCTTTATCCAAGGTTCATTAGAATCATAATATTTATTACCTAGACTAATATATTCAAGAATTCTATTAAGAGCGCTCTTAAACTCGCCTTTTTCAATTAATTCTCCAATTTTTTTATACTCTTCTTTTGTTGTTTTAATTATATCTTCATCAATTTCAGCTTCCTTAATAATTCCTTCAAATTTCTTATTAACAAATGATAAATTTCTATTAACAAAGTTTCCTAAAACCCCTACTAAAAATTTATTATTAACTTGAATTATATCGTCGATTGAAAAACTAACATCTTTTGTTTCAGGACCGTTAAATAGAAAATAAAATCTAATAGTATCTACACTAAATGTTTCTAATAGTTCTCTAACAGTAATTAAATTACCTTTGCTCTTGCTCATTTTTTCATTATTTAAGTTAATATATGCACTAGATATAATTAGATCAGGCAGCCTGTAATTTCTTCCCATCGCCTTTAAAATAGCCGGGAAAATTATTGTATGAAAAGAAATATTATCTTTTCCGTGAACATAATAAGTTAATAAGTTCTTATTATCATCAGACATATATTTGTCAAAATCTATAGAGTTATTATCTGCTACATGTTGTCCAGTTGATAAATAACCTAAAACCGCTTCGATCCATACATAGATTCTCTTATCTTCATAGCCATCAATTGGAACTTCAATACCCCAATCAAGTTGTCTAGTAACCGCTCGATCAATTAATCCCATATCCAAATACTTTTGAGATTCTCCAACCGCATTCTTACGCCAATTATCTTTATTTTTATCAATTAGTTTTTGTAAATCTTCAGTAAAAGAAGATAACTTAAAATATAAATGTTTATTTTCTTTTAATACTGGATTATTTCCACAAGTTTTACAATGAGGATTTAATACTTCACTAGTATCAAGAGATGCTAAACAATCATCACATTGATCCCCGCTTGCTTTCCCACCGCAATGAGGACAAGTTCCTTCTATTTCTCTATCTGATAAGAATTTCTTACAAGTATCACAATATTCTTGCGGAACTTCCTTTTCATAAATATAATTGTTTTTTTCTATATCTAAGATTACCTTTTTTACATATTCAGCATGAAATTTAGAAGAAGTTGCAGCATATTCATCATAATTAAAATCTAAATCATTAAAAATATTTACAAAAGCTTCATGATAATGTTTAGAAATTTCCTCAGGTGAGGTATTTTCTTTTCTAGCTCTTTCTGTAATAGGAGTTCCATGACAGTCTGAACCTGAAACATAAATTACATTATCTCCATTTAATCTAAAATATCTTGCTAAAATATCTCCTGGAAGAAGCGCTGCTAAATGCCCAACATGTAAATAATAATTAGCATAAGGCCATGCTCCACCTATAAAAATATCTCTTTTCATTTTAACAACTCCATTCATCGTCTTATTATATCATATACAATTAAGATTTAGCATTATTTAAAAACAACTATTGCTAGTTGTTTTTTCATATTTGGTGCCTGAGATGGGACTTGAACCCACACAGTGTTACCACCATCGGATTTTGAGTCCGACACGTCTACCATTCCATCACTCAGGCCTAGAAAAATTATAACACATTTACTATAATTTTCTATAATTTTCTATATTTTTTTATAATTTCTTCGGCAACCTTCATTCCATCAATTGCTAAACTCATAATATCTTCATGATAAAAAGCCCCGGTTGGATAGATTCCATTAATATTTGATTCTAAAGATTCATCTCTTAATATTTCTAACACCGAAGAGCCTCTAGTCTCAACTGCTGATAAAATAGCATCTCTTCTTGCAAAACCATTTATTTTCTTATCAAAGGCTTTTATTCCCTCTTTTAAAGCTTCATTTATATAAAACGGGAAAATTTCATTTAAATTAGAAAATAAATAATCTCCCTTTATCTTTGGTTTAATCATTCCAAAAGAAGTAGAAGTCCTATTATCCAAATAATCTCCCAGTAATTGAATTGGAATTTTTCCTTGTCCCTTTCTAAAAGCTAGATTTTCAATTCTTTTCTGATATGTTATGCCATCTAATGGATTATATCCATAATCTTCTGGATCAACCTCAACTAAAATTGAACTATTAGCATTGCCACTATCTTGTTTAGAACCTAAAATTCCTCCGATATTTAAATAACTATCTTCAATAGAGGAATTAACAACATAACCTCCAGGACACATATTTGTTGTATATACATTTCTAGTATTTAAAGCCTTATAAGTAATTTCATATCCTGTTTTAGGTAAACTATTATGATTATGTCCATACATAGCCATATCGATCATAATTTGTGGATGCTCTATCCTAACTCCAATAGCAAAGTTTTTATATTTCATTTTGATACCTTTTTTCAAAAGCATTTCTATAATATTAGAACTATTACTATCAATTGCTAAAATTAAGATATCAGTTTTTATTTTATTAAAAGCATCAATTGTAATTTCATCGATTTTATTATCGATAATTTTTACATCGTTTAAATCGCTTTTAAATAAAAATGTTCCTCCAAGATTAATAATCTTTTCTCTTAATTTTTCTATAATTGACGCCCATAAGTCATATCCAATATAAGCGTTTTGATCAAACATTATTTCACCCGGTGCTCCACACTCTAACAAAACTTTTAAGACCTCATCTTTTCTACCATAAAAATCAAAAGCTCTATTATTTATAATTCCATTAGAGAATATCTCTTTTCCACCTTCACCTATAATAACATTAGCCTTTTTATTTAAACCTTTACTATTCCAAAATTTAGTTACCTCATCTACTCTTTTAGCTATTTTAGAACCTTCTTCAACTATAATCGGTCTATAACCAGCTTTTGCTAAAATATATGATGAAAATAGTCCACTAAAACTACTACCAATAATTATTGGTCTATAATTTAAATCACTATTACCACTTTCTGGAATTTTATATTCATTTTCTTTATATATACTTATATCTTTAGATTTAGACCTTTTTAAAATTTCTTTTTGGACTTTTATATTAGCAACAACCTCATAAACATAAATTATCTTGTTTTTATCTCTAACATCAATAGATTTTTTGGTAACATAAAATTCTTCAATATCAAGTAGCTTTACCTTTAATTTTTTAGATATTTTTCTTCTAATTTCATCAAGAGAATTTTTATCAATATCTATCTTAATTTGCCTTATTCTAATCATCTTTAACACTTCTTCCTGCTATCATTCCTGATATCCAACCAAAACCTAAATTATATCCACCACAATCACCATCAACATCTAATAATTCTCCTATTATATATAAATCTTTAACGATAAGAGATTCCATAGTTAAAGGATCAATTTCATTTGTATCAACACCACCTGATGATACTTGAGCATCATTAAAGTCTTTAGTACCAGAAATATTAACCCTAAAGTCGGTCAATCTACTAGTTAGTTTTTTCTTTTCTATATCTGTTAAATCATCATATTTTTTTTCTAAATTAAGATCATTTAAGATAGCTCTAATTACCTTTTCGTTTAATAACCCTTCTAGGAACTCTATTAAATTATCATGAATAATTTCTTTTCTAGACTCTAAATAATTATCCTCAAGATTGTTGATAAAGTTTATCGAAACTTCTACTTTTTTATTCCTCTTTAAAGCAATTGATGCTTCTCTACTTAAATTGAAAATACATATTCCACTTAGCCCATAATCAGCAAATAATAATTCACCTTCTTGATATTTAATTAATTCATCATCAACTAAAAGGCCTACTCCAACATTACACCTAATTCCCTTTAATTCTTTTAAATAAGTATCACTACTTTTTAACTGAACTAAAGATGGTAAAGTTGGAATAAGGTTATGCCCCATTTCTCTTAATAATTTATAAAAGATATTCTCCTCTTTATAATAAGCATTACTTCCTACTGCGAGAATTACTTTTTTTGCTAAAAACTCTTTACCATTAGAAAACACCCTAAAATATTCTTTTTCTTTTGTTACCTTACCTACATCAAAATTATATTCTATTAAAACTCCTTTTCTTTTTAATTCTTTAAGTAAAAGATTTTTTATAGTAACTGCTTGCATATTATACGGATAGTAATAACCATTTTTTATAAAGGGTTCAAGTCCCAAGCTTTTAAATAAATTTAAAACATCTTTTTTGTTTTCCTCAGTTATAACATTTTCAAGAAAATCTCTATTACTAGAATGAAAATACTTTAAATCTAAATCTTCGTTCCAGTAATTACATCTCCCATTACCAGATACCAATATCTTCCTAGCAGGTTTATCGTATCTTTCTACAATTAAAACTTTATTATTTTTATTCTTAGAAAAAATACCAGCTAATAATCCACTAGCACCCGCTCCAATTATTAATACGTCATACATATTATCACCTCTATACTTCTGTATACTTCGAATTATAAAGATCTACTTCATCTGTTGTTTCTTCTTTTATATCTTCAAATTTAGGAAGTTCATCTTTACTGGACAATCCAAAATAATCAAGAAAATCTCCTGTTGTAGCATATAGAGTTGCTCTTCCAATTCCTTCGCTTTTACCAACCTCTTTTAAAAATCCTTTAGCAACTAATCTTCTAACCGTCTCCCTTGAATAAACTCCCCTAATACTATCGATTTCTCCAATAGTAACCGGTTCATTATAGGCAACTATCATCAAAGTTTCTAAAGCCGGTTGAGTTAGGTTATTAGTCTCTGGATTTTCAATTAAATTTTGATAATAAGCCTTATGTTCTTTCTTAGTAGTAAGCTTAAAAGAATCAGCCAAAAAAGATAGTTGAATTCCATATTCATCACTTTCATATCTACTTCTAAGTTTTTTTATTAAATCTAAGGATTCTTCTTCTGAAATATTAATAATTTCCTTAATTTGTTTTAAAGTAAGTCCCTCATCCCCTACAACAAATAGTAATCCTTCTAAAACTCCTAAATTATTCATGATATACCTCACATGTTATATTTCCATATCTTTCTTCCTGTCTTATAGTTATCTCATTGTTTTTAGCCATTTCTAAAATTGCCAAAAAAGTTACAATTAAAAACTCTTTATTTAACTCTTCAAATAGTTCAAAAAAATTTACTTTCTTCTTATTTTTTATAATATTTCTAATCGAAATAATTCTCTTATCAACAGAAAGTTCTTTACCTGTTACCTTAGTAAGCAAAGGCTTCTCATCTTTTTTTCGATCTAAAAATTTTTGAAAAGCATCAACTAAATCTTCTATTGATAAATTTCCGTTTTTTATTAAGTTTCCTTCTTGATATTCACATAATGAATTAGGTAGTTTAGTAAATATTTCTTTTCTACTACTTTCTAATCTTTTGAATTCATCACTTAAATCTTTATATCTTTGATATTCAATTAACCTATCTACAAATTCTACCTCAATAGGATCTTCATCTTCTTCATGATATCTTGGCAGAAGCATTCTTGACTTTATCTCAATTAATTCACTGGCCATTACCAAATAACTACTGGCAACATTAAGATTCATCTCTTCCATTTTTTCTATATATTCAATATATAAATCAATTACAATCTCTAATTTTAGATTTAGAATATCCATCTTCTTTTCTTTAATAAGACTAAGAAGCAAATCCATAGGACCTTCAAAATCATCAATGATTAAATTCATACTCATATTATCATTCCTAACATATTGATTATAACATAGATAACTAATATTTTAATTATCAAAAATTAAAAAGTATATGATAATCATATACTTATTTTATATCGACAAATTGTGAATTAAAAATATTATCTTCTACATCTTTAATTCTAAAAATTGCTGTATATTCTTTAGTCGAATCTAGAGTGCTATAACTTATTTTGAAATCATCCTTAGTTGATACCTCAAACATCATAACTTCTTTTGAGCCTTCCCATTTTTCAAGATAATTACCATTATCATCCTTAACCTTATATTTATAACTCATTAAATTAATGTAATCATAATCTTTATAATTTAAATTAGTTTTACTAGGAATATTATTCTCTGAAGATTTAATTATTGTCGATATATAGCCTTCTGGATGTTCACTATCAACTATAAATTCCATAAATCCATCTACAACATCAATACTAAAATCTTCTTCATTAAATTTTTGAAGCATTACTGGTATCTTATATTTTATAAAATCATTACCCAAAACTGACTCAAATGTCGACAAATACATTTCCCCTTTAGATGTACTAACCTTGAGCGCCTTTTTCTCTAATTTAGTACTTATCGTATTACCATTTACCTCAATATCAGATCCAACATAAATCGGAGTATAATATTTATCGGTAGTTTTTTCAAATATTAGATATTTAATAACACTATAACTTTTTATTAACTTGTCACTTACATCAATAGATATTTCATCCTTATTATAATTGACTACTTCAGGTGTCCTTAAAATAGATCCGCTACCACTAAACTTCCTTTTTGAAAAATCTCTTATTAACTTATAATAATTTTGTGAAAAATCTAATCCATTATATACCACTAAACTATTAGTATAATTTTTATCATAGTATGGGAAGAAAATCGAAAGTCCATTAGCATGTTTTAAATCAGTCTTTTGAAAAATAACTGCTTCTTCAATAGAACTAACTAATTCTTCTTTTTCAACCTTATATTTATCAGGTAACTTATTTACAAATTCTATAATATCAACTAACTCATAATTTGAATTAACATTAGGTTCTTTCCCAAATTCGGTTAAAGTTGCTCTAATTCTTGAAATAGTATAATAATCATCATCAAAGTTATTATAAATCTTTTTGAATAAATTATTAAACTTTTCTGTTACATTATCTATTTTTGATAAATCAATAAAGGCTAGAGTTAATCCTTTTAAATTATAGCTTTTAGCCATATTGAAATATTGATTAGTAATATCAGTAGCAATTTCCTTAGTTGAGGTATCGGATTTTATTTTAGATAAAAAATTATAATTCCATCCCATACCTGGCTCAATTTCTTGTGAAGAAATTAAATATTCTGCATAATCTTTAAGAGAATAAGCAACTTCCAAATTACCCATTATACAAGCATCAAAACCTATTAATTCTAATTTGTTATTTTTTCCAAAAGGACTATTATCTAAAGCTGTTTTAATTTTTCTTACAGACATTATCTTTTGTTGAACCTCATCAACTCCAAAACCATAAATAGGTCCTGCTCCATGATTCCAAAAGATTAGACTATACTTTTCGGCTTTAAATTTTTGATAACCATAATTTAAAAATTCCGTTAAGTTATCAGTTTTTGTCATATCATTTTCGTCTTTAAATTCTTTTAATTTTTCAATACCATTTTTACTAACCTTAAATATGATGTGATATTTGTTTGAAACCTCTTCTTTTGCCCACTTTTTGGCACCACCAGTATATATTAAAACATTTACTTTTTCATAATCAATATCATTTTCAATTAACTCATAGATATCTGCAGTAGCAAGCGAATAATTAGTTTCTAGATCAGATCCTACCATATAAATCATAATAGTTCTTTTCCCTTTTCTAAAAGATTTATTTATACCTAAAACAATTAAAAAAGTTGCTACAAAAACTACTAAAACAATTACCAATACACTAGTCAATATTTTGATCTTATTTGATGATTTTGGTCTATAATTATTTTGATTATATTGAGGATAAACTATTGGATGAGGGTTAACATTTTTAAAAGACTCACTATTTTGTGGCTGAGAATATACTTTTATTTCTCCTGTATTTTCTACCTTCTTATCATCTAAAAAACGATGACCACATTCTCCACAAAACTTTTCATTACCATTTCTTTTAAAACCACAATTACTGCAAAACATATTAATCTCCTTATTTATTATAATTATACTATATTAAATTTTAAAAAGAAATCTGTTGTCAAAGTTTACTAATTATTTAACTAAAAAAGGAATCCAAATGATTCCTTTTTTAGTTATAACATGTATTATAACACGTATCATAACACGTTTTATAACACGTTTTATAACATGTATCACATGTTTCTTTAGAGCATGTACAACAGGCTTCATCCATATTACCTGTCATTCCACAAGCTATCTTTGTCCAACCACTTGGACAAGAAGGATAACCACCTTGTGTAACATCCGCTATACAAAAGTCTTTCTTTTCAGTAGAACAATTACAACTATAAGGATTACAATTATACGGGTTACAATTATGAGGATTGCAATTATGCGGTTCACAACTATATGACGTCACAGTTACAGTCGTACTTGCTGATTTATTTCCAGCATTATCCTCTGCGGTATATGTATGCGTTCCATTTTTTACTCCCGTTGCACTAGGACATGTTTTTATACCACTTCCAGTATCACTACATGTACAGCTTACTGTTACACCAGTAGTTGTACCAGTATTTGATTTAGAACAACTAATCGTTGGTTTTGTTCTATCAATCATACTACTAACAGAACCTAAATTACAACTAATTTGAACTCCTGAGTTTGTTACTCTAACATATGGAGGTAATGTAGATGTTGTCTCATAAGTACCATCGATGACTGTAAATGTATATTGAAATCCACAATTAGAACCATGAACCCATCCTCCGGCCATATAATCTGCTGGACACCCACTAATAGGTGGGTTATTAAAACCACCTTTAGCAGTTATTGAACTATTTGTCCATGTACTATTTCCTGTTTTCCAGCATCCACCTGTTCCACTTCCATCATCTTTTTTTATAAACAAACTATTTGAATTTGTATTGCCTACTTTATCTTTTACATAACAATAGACTGTTGTTCCTGATGTATT
>CAYMAV010000020.1:0-17998 GCA_964388545.1 uncultured Clostridium sp. | reverse complement strand
TTATTTGTGACGATTAATTCTGTAATTTCTCCTCTTTTAGGACATTTATAATCTAAATAATCATATTCATCATAAGGGAATATGCAACCCATGATTAAACCAATTGCCTTATCATTTTCTACTGCTAAATAACATTTTCCATTATTTTTGTTAACTTCATCTAAATCTATAATCGTCATTTTCTCTCTATATTCAGGATGAACTTGATCTAAATGATCTTTATCAATTGATACAATATATTCTTCGAGTTCAACTAACAGGTCTTTAATATCTTCTATATATTTTTCTTCATATTCTATTATTTGCATTTTTTAACTACCTCAAATATTTCAAAACTTACTTTAGTATTTTCATTGAAGTTAGAATCTATTTTATTAAAATAATTTTTGTGTTCTTCTCTCCAATCATCTAACGATTTACTTTCTCCCTCTAATTTTGCTAAATCCCATGTAATATTCTTAAATTCAGAAATAATAACTTTAATTGTTTTTATAAAACATGCATCTTCATCTTTTGAATCAGTCAATATTGATATATCTCCAACTTTCGAAACATTATCTAATTCATATAAAGATGTAGTAGCTGTCTTTTTACCATCTAATACAAGTTTAACTAAATTATCTGAATCAATTCCAAAAGTCCATCTATCAAGTTTATTTAATAAAACTACCACTTTTTCTTTATTACCCAATGTATCGGTTCCCATGTATTCATCAATTTTTATAAATCCACATTTTTCATAACATCTAATTGCTCTTTTATTTCTATCAAATGGTCTTAATACAATACAATCACACAAATAGTTGTTATAAATATAATTATTAACATAATTAACAATTTGTGTTCCTAATCCTTTAGATATATATTCTGATTCTCCAATAAAAATATCATATTCAAATATACTATCATAATTATTCAGCTTTTCTATTTTATTTTCGTTATATTTGTATATCTGAACAAAACCTATTTTCTTTTCGTTATAATTGATTAAGAATAAATCTTGTTTTTTGTTTAATAATTTAGTTTTATATTTTTCCTCTATCTCATTAGGCGAAAGTTTTCTTTGTTCAAACCATTCATAAATGAATTCTTGACTACACCATTTATACATTAATTCATAATTATCTTTTTTATTAGTGAATTCAATTAAATCTATTTTACTCATATTATCACCAACTCTTATATACAATTATATCACGAATATCTCAATTATTTTTACTTATGTAGCCAAATATCTAAATCAAAGTGGCTCCAAAATGGCTCCAGCCCTTATTTTCGGATATTTATTGTAAAAAAGAAAAACTCGTATTTTCCCTTTATTTATGGGGCTTTACGAGTTATTTTCCACAACACTGTTTATATTTCTTACCACTACCACATGGACAAGGGTCATTTCTGCCAATCTTCTTACTCTTCTTTGGAGTCTTCTTAACAGCATCCTTACCATCATTTGTTCTCTTTTCTTTAGAGATTTCTTTTCTTTCAATATTTTGTTTAATCTCTGCTCTCATAAGTAGAGTTGTAACTTCCATATCAATTCTATTCTTCATTTCTTGGAACATTTCAAAGCCTTCAATAGTATAAGCAGTTAATGGATCAGACTGAGCATACCCTCTTAGTCCTATACCTTCTCTTAAGTGAGACATTGTATTAATATGTTCTGTCCAATACTTATCGATAACATTTAAAGTGATAACCTTCTCAAATTCATCAGTAATCTCTTTTGGTACATCCTTTAATTTTTCTTCATATTCTAATACTAGTTGATTATAGATAAATTCAACTATTTCCTCTTCTTTTTTACCAAATAATATTTTAGGATCAATATCTCTTCTTAATACTCTTTCATTAACCGTTCCTACAATATCAATAATGTCATCTCCCGTTAATTTATCTTCAATCTTTAAATGACTATATACTAAATTATTAATAAATTCTTTAAACATTTCTAACACTCTATCATGAATAGATTCGCTATCAAGAATTTCATTTCTTCTACTATACATATCTTCTCTTTGATTATTCATAACATCATCATATTGAAGAAGTTGTTTTCTTATATCAAAGTTATTTCCTTCAATTCTTCTTTGCGCAGTTGTTAAAGCATTAGAGAAAGTTTTTAGACTAATAGGTTGATCTTCTTGAAGCCCTAAAGTCTGCATCATTCTTTTAATTCTATCGCTTCCAAAACGAACCATAAGTTCATCTTCCATCGATACAAAGAATTGAGTTAATCCTGGATCTCCTTGTCTTCCTGATCTACCACGTAACTGATTATCAATTCTACGAGATTCATGTCTTTCTGTTCCAAATACACAAAGACCTCCTAGTGATCTCGTCTCATCAGTTAATTTAATATCCGTTCCACGACCTGCCATGTTAGTAGCAATCGTAACTGATCCTTTTTCTCCAGCTTTCACAATTATCTCTGCTTCTCTTTCATGATTCTTAGCATTCAATACTTCATGAGGAATCTTCTTTTTCGTTAACATTTGATGAATCAACTCATTAGTTTCTATTGCAATCGTACCAACTAAAACCGGCTGACCAAGTTTATGTTTTTCCTCAATCGCATTAATTAACGATTTAAATTTACCAGCTTGTGTAGAATATATCAAATCTGGTAAGTCTTCTCTTATAACATCTTTATTAGTAGGAATACATATAACATACATATTGTAAATATTTCTAAACTCTTCTTCTTCGGTTTTAGCAGTTCCAGTCATCCCAGAAATCTTTTTATACATCCTAAATAAATTTTGGAAAGTAATAGTTGCTAGAGTCTTACTTTCTTGATTAATAGTAACTCCTTCTTTAGCCTCTAATGCTTGATGAAGTCCATCGCTAAACTCTCTTCCCTTCATTAAACGCCCAGTAAACTGATCTACTATTACTACCGCTCCATCTCTTACAACATAATCAACATCTACTCTCATACTATAATTAGCCTTCAATGCTTGATTAATAAGATGTACTAAATTAGTTTGCTCAATATCATATAAATTCTTTATTTTAAAGGCCTTTTCAGCTTGAGTAACTCCTTCTTCAGTTAAAGTTACATTCTTTGTCTTTTCATCGTATAAGTAACCTTCCTCAGCCTTTAAACCCTTAACAAAAGAATCAGCTGCTGAATATAGTGAAGCACTTTTTAATTCACCACCTGAAATAATAAGTGGAGTTCTAGCCTCATCAATTAAACCAGAATCCGCCTCATCGATAATTACATAATTTAATTCTCTTTGAACTACCATATTATCTCTTAAGTAGTCAAATCCTAATTCATTGTTAGTAGAATATAAAATGTCACAATTATATTGCTCTCTTTTTTCCTGCGGACTTAAATCTCTTAAGTTAGTTCCAACTGTTAATCCTAAAAACTTATGAATACTTCCCATCCATTCACTATCACGACTAGCAAGGTATTCATTAACCGTAATTATATGAACTCCTTTTCCTTCTAAGGCATTTAAATAAGAAGGCATTGTTGCTACTAATGTCTTACCTTCACCTGTTTTCATCTCTGCTATGTTACCATAATGAAGCGCGATAGCTCCTAGTATTTGTACATAGAAGGGTTTTAATCCTATCAAACGAAAAGCTGCTTCTCTAACCGTTGCGAAAGCTTCCACCATAACATCATCAAGAGTTTCTCCCTCTTGTAATCTTTTCTTAAATTCCTCAGTTTTAGCTTGAAGTTCTTTATCGGTTAATTTTTGATACTCTTCATCTAAAGCATCTACTTTATCTGCTATTTTTTCAAACCTTTTTAATTCTTTATATTCATGATCAAAGAATCTTTTAAATATGTTCATAATCTCATCTCCAAAGTAATTATATCATGAAAGTATATATATAAAAACCAAAAAAGTTTAAGTAATAAGTTGTTAATTTTTTAATGATTTGATATTATATATAAGTAACGTATGGAGGAAAATATGAAAAAGAAAATTATATTATTACTATTAGTAGTTTTATTAGCATCAGGATGCGGTAAATCACCAAAACTAGTTAATGGTAAAGAAGCAGTAGCAGAGTTAAAAGAATCTAGTATTACTGTTGATGATTTATATGAAGAAATGAAGGTTGATTATGCACTTGGAAAGTTAATCGATATGGTTGATAAGGAAATATTAACAAAAAAATTCCCAACTAATGATGAAGAAAATAAATATATTGAAGATGAAATCGCACAAGCAAAGCAGTATTATGATTCATATTATAAATTACAATTTAGTACTTATGAACAATTTATCGGGCAATATTATGGTGCAAGAGATGATGCTCATTTAAGAGAAATTTTAAGTCTTGCTAATAAAAAGAAGAGAGCTACCGAAGATTATGCAGAAAGAACAATAACTGATAAGGAAATCAAAAAATATTATGATGAAAAATTTATCGGTGAGATAGAAGCTAGTCACATTTTAATCGCTGTAGATGCTGATCAATATGCAACTGAGGAAGACAAGAAAAAAGCTGAAGAAAAAGCTTTAAACGAGGCTAAAGACATAATTAAAAAACTTGATAAGGGTGAAAAATTTGAAGATTTAGCTAAAAAGTATTCAAAAGACGGATCAGCTGAGGCTGGTGGAAAACTCGGAAAATTTGCTCATAAAACTATGGTAGAAGAATTTGAAGTAGCAGCTTACAAATTAAAAGAAGGAGAATATTCAAAAGCTCCTGTTAAAACTCAATTTGGATATCACATTATTCTTAAGACAAAACAATATGCTAAAAAAGAATTAAAAGATGTAGAAAAGGATATTAAAAAATATGTAGCAGATGAAAAGATTGCATCCGATAATCTATATACATATAAAGCACTAATCGAAATAAGAAAAGAAAATAATATGGTAATTAACGATCCTAAAATAAAAGAACAATATAATAATTACGTATATAATGTTACAAAGTAAAAGAACTATTAAGTTCTTTTTTTATTCTCTAAATCCTTTTCTATAAAGTTCTGCTTTAACCTTATATTCTAATTCGTCTCCTTCGTATTTTTTAGATAGTTTATCATAAATCTTTTTTCTTTCTTTTTCGTATATTTCTTTATCATGTAAATCAATATTATCTAATTCCAATACAATATAATCTTTAGTATATCCTAAATCCATTAATTCTTTTATTATCTTTTGTTTTAACAACAGCGAACTCTTATTGTTATTTAATCTTACTTTTTTTTCTATTAACTTATTTATTCTTTCTTTTTCAAGACTATCATTAAATCTTTCTAACTCTTCCTCAATTAAATTAGAATCTAGTTCTAACTCTAACAAGCTTCTTCTTATTTTAAAAGGACCATCATTACTAAGTTTTATGCGATCGTTTATAAATAAAATAATATATAATTCATCATCAAGGTATTTTGAATTAGTAAGTTTTTTTACAACCTCGTCAATAATATCATCATTTATAAGTTTTTCTTTTAAATGCTTTTTAATTTCATAAGTACATCTCATCTTATTTTTAAGATATTTAATAGCCATATTATAAGCCTCATATATCTTGTTTTCTTCTATTAGCTTTTTCTTTAATTTATTATCTATTTCTTTAAGCAGTAATATCTCATATTTAACAATAAGATCTTCAGCTAGGTCTAACTCTTCATCTTCTAAATAAAGACGATATGTATTAATATTAAGTTTTTTATATTTTATTATCTTCATAACATCACCTACTAATATTATACACAATAAAAAAAGACTATTCAGTCTTTTCTTCAATTGTAATTAATCCTTCTGCTATTTCTTCTAGTGCTCTACCAATATTTTTTACAGATACATATTTATTTTCATCCATTTGTAAATGACCAGTTTCTGTTATTTCTTTACTTCTATTAGCCGCTATATGAACTAGCTTATATTTCGAATCAACTATATTTAATAATTTGTCAATTGACGGATAAATCACTTTATCACCCTTCCTATTTTAAACTTATCAAAATAGTGTCAAATTATCAATATATTTTACATCATTTTACATTTGATTTTATTTTTTTACAATCCATGCAGTTGGTACTGGTCTAGTCTTTGCTTGAAAAGAACCATTTCTCGGATTAGTAATTATTTTATGATTTAACACCATCGAACTTGATGTTCCACCATCCATATTAGCTGCATTAATTGCACCATAATCATACATTATCTCCGCTAGATCAACCATATCAGCCCCTGCCGTAACCGAGCTTCTACCATCCATTACTAAAAGTAAAACAATTCCATCTGCTCTTTGACCAATAGCTGTTCTATTAGCATTTCCCCAACCACCATTACCTTTAACAAATGATTTTTTTCCATTAACTATTAGAAAAGGTGACCATTGAACCGCATCTCTAATTCCTGCTCTTAAAGCTTCATTTGCGTTCATTCTAGCAAGTACTAATTTATTATCCTTATTAAATCCTACCAACCTATTATCGATACCACCATTATTAGCAATTAATTTCCCCTGACTAACAACTACTCCTCTTGGAACCCCACCGGTACTATTCCAATCAGGATCAAAAAATCCAGCTGCATTTGTTCCGATTACCGCATCATATCTTTTAGTAATTTCATAAACAAATTGCCCGTGATTTTTTTCTAAACTTGAACCAATATTTTTCGACGTTCCAATTATTACTTTTGAAGGATCATAGATAACCGCTAGTTTACCAACAACTCTTGATGTAGAATTTCCTTTACGATCGATATTTATTATTTTATATAAATCGTTTCCTTCATCTTTGGTATATATTTCTTTTTCAAAAGCATTGGCATAAGTTTTCTTATTAAAATCTAATTCAGTAAAACTTACTAAATCTACATTTGTATTTTCTCCTGTTTCTATTACTGTATTATTAGCCATTACCATATTGATATCAAATTCATCATAAAACCAATTTGCATAATGATGATGGCTCATACTAGTCATAGCAGAAGTTATTAGCCAGTCCTTAAAATTTTTATTGAAATACAAAAGCCCAACTACTGTATATCCACCGATTGTCCATAAGATAGTAAATATTATAAATATTATTTTAATATAAGTTTTAATTCTTTTACCCTTCTTTGTAGAAGTTGAAACAAAATAAATTCCGATAAAAAAGGAAAAAAAAGTAAATATACTTATAAATAATAATATAATAGACATCCAGCCTTTAATTAAATTATTGCTAAAAATTGAAACCACAAAAAAGGAAGATGCTAGAGGAAAAAGCAAAGAAGAAATAATTATAAATATTGTGCCTATTTTTTTTCTTGGTAACATATTAAAATTCATATTTCCTCCTATTCCTCAACTACACCTAATAAGGTTTTATCATTATTTAGGTCAACATATGATTTGTATTTTGTCTCGTATATAGTTATCTTATTAACCTTGTATTCTCCTTTATAAGTAGAGAACCATTCATTATATTCTTTAACCTTTGTCGAAATATATTTATATAGATAAATATATCCATTCGTGATATTTTCTAAATATATATAATAATCCTGACACTTTGCATTAGCATCTAAATTACTATATACCTTTTTACACTTTTCATCTAAGTATTTAGTCTTATCATAACTGTCCGCTATAAGCTTTTCTATCTCCTCTAATTTAACAAAAAAATCTTTATGCACCTTATACATATCTACATATGTTTGAGTAAATTGATCTAAATTGTCTTTTATATAACCTAGTTTTTCGTTAATTACTTCTATTCTTTTTTCTTGCTCATAATAATTTGCTATTATCTTATCCGTGATTTCCTTTTCTTTTTTTATAGTTTCCTGTCTTTTATCTTTATATTTTTCAACACCAACATAGATGATAGAACTAACTATCAAACTTATACCTATAATAATACCAAATAAAATTATATATGCTTTTTTCATAATCCCTCTTTAACTTATTCTTTTTACTAAACGAAAATAGTAGTCATTCCCTTTTCTTTCAAATACTAGATTATACTTTGGGAGCTTATCCTTATTTAACTTTTCAAGCGAATTAGAAGAAATGTTACTACTATCATCTATCCCTGAATAATAATTATAAACTATATTACTAAAACTAATCAAGGTTTTTAAGTAATATACTTCTTCTTCAATAATTGCCATATTACTGCCTTGATAAGCTTTAAGATATTCCGTCTTAACTCCTCCATCTTTATAATCTATACCACTACATTTAGTTGTTCTAACAATATAAATATCCTTTATATTATCATAACCAACTTTTACACTTTTATCTTTAAATTCAAAGTTTATCTTCGAATAATTGATATTACCAAACATTTTTTTTATGTTAAGATCAACTTCCCCAGAAGATATTTCTTTATTCAAATTACAATTGATTTTAATTTCTTCTTTAATAAGAGGTAAAATTCCCATATAAATATAAAATTTATCTGTCATTTTTTCTTCACTATAATAAATACCCTTAAATTCATAACCTAAATTGTTTTCTAAATATTCATAATTAAATACTTTATATAATTCTCTTAGATTAACCATCTCGCGATTTTCAAGTTCTTGCTCTAAGACATACTTAGGAATACCGGGATCAAATGGAGTATTAACCCAATTTTGATATCTTTTAAAAGTGTATATTAAAAGTCCTATACCTACAATTAAAAAGATTTTTATTAAAACTGATAAGGTTTTATTCATATTATCACCATAACCATTATAGCATTATTGTTACAATAAAAAAAGGCATATAAATGCCTTATTTCTTAATCAAATCGATATATTCAGGATCATATTCTTGAATTTTAATAAGAGATAATTTATCATCTTTTATTTCAAATTTATATGTTTTTTCCCATAAATCATGTTTAATATTAATCTTATCACCATCAATCTTATATGTTCCTTCTTTTTCAAATCCATATTCATTAGCAAAAATCATCTTATCACCAGATTTAAAAGTAAAAGTTGTTTTTATACCGTCATTTGATTTTCCTTCCCATGTTCCGATAATAGGATCTTTAGAGCATCCTACTAAAAGAACCGCCATTAATAAAAACGCTAAAACAAATTTTTTCATATTTTCCTCCTTTCTTTAATCTTTATTATAAAAATAATTAACATCAACTCCACCGTTAATTCCCGGTATTTCTCCCTTGCTTGTAAACTGCCATATTAAATAATCTTTAGAATAAGTTGTGTTTGAGGTATAATGTGCAAGCCAAGTAGGATATTCAGGGATATCCCATACAAGTTCTAAATAAAATTTACTACCATAATTCATAGCCTTATAACCAGATTCTTCTATATCTTTCATAAAAGTCCTAGCAATTTCGTTTAATTCATAAAAGCTTATATTTAAATAGTTAAAAATATTCCATGTTTCCCAATCATAAGATACCGGTAAATCCAGTTTTCTTCCATTAAGAGTTTTAATAACCCAAGCTGCTTGCTCCTTAGCATCCTTTATATTTCTAGCATAAGAGAAATAATAAACTCCTAACTTTACTCCGTATTTTTTAGCCTCATTATAATTAGTTTCAAAATATTGATCAATAACAGAAGTATCATCCACTTTTTTTTGAGTACCTATCCTAAGCATCGCATACTCTATTCCGCTTTCACGAACCTTCTTCCAATCGATTTTTCCCTGCCATTTAGATACATCGATCATTAAAGATGCATTGGCTGGAGTATTTTTTACTATAGTACTAAAAGGAATTAGTACTACCTTTGGTTGAGATTTATTATTAGAATTCCCTCCTGTGCTAGGCCTTGGTTTAACTACTTTTAATGTAAAATCCTTAATAGTAAAATTTTCTGACTCATCGCTTACTTTATATTTAACTGAATAATTCCCTTCTTTATTTAAATCATAGTTACCAATAATTTCTTTTTTTAATTTGCTTGAGTAATTATCTCCTGCAAAAACTCGACCATCAATTTTTAATTCTTCACGAATAGTATGGGTATAGCTTCCATTTAACCCAACATAGGGCGGTTTAGCATCATAAACATCTATTTCGATTTCTGTGATGTATCCTTTTTCCTCTTTTAAATATCTAATCTCTATCTTTTGTTTTCCAATTTTCAAAGTATTAATAACAAGGTCTTCTTCTAGATAACCATTATCAATATCGATAAAATCTTTAATAGATACCTTATTATAAACTTCCACTTCTTTTTCTTTAAAATAAATGTCTCTATTATCTATTTTAGTATAACTAACATAGCTTACCCTTTTAATTATAATAAAAGAGGCTATAAACATAACAATGACAAATAAAATAATTTTTATTTCTTTTCTAAGTCTCATAACCCCTCCTTATTAACTTATATAAATTTTTTAAATCTCTTTATTAGTCTTTCCTTTCCTAATAATTGTAATAGTTGATAAAGGTTAGGTGTCATCGATTTTGAGGTTGCTATTACTCTAATTACCATTGAAATATCTCCGACATGACCTTTATATTTATCAGGATTTTCTTTATATTCTTTTACTTCTCTAGCATATCCTAGTTCTTCCGATAAATCCTTTAATTTATTAAACCAAGTTACTTCATCATCTTTAGGATCAAAATATTTTTCAATATATAACTTAGCAATTTTACTAATTTCTTTCTTATCATTTATTTCTTGAAATTCATAGTTGATATCACCAACAAAAAGTTCATCAAACATATACCATATATGATTTTTAATATCTCCAAAACTTTGATAATCTTTTCTAGGCTTCTTAATATTTCTTTCAATATTAAATATACTTATACAATAGTCTTTATATTTAACAATTAATTCCTTAAACTCTTTATCATATTCATCTACATATTTTAAAAGACTATCATAAACTTCTTCAGCACTCATCATACTTATATAATTTTTAACGATATTATTAAGCTTTTCTAAATCAAATAAAGAGCCTGATGCACTCATCTTTTTAAAATCAAATTTAAATTCATTATAATCTTTTCTTAAATCATTAGCTAACCATTCTTCAAAATTTGAGTTACCAATTGTCATAAGATAAAGTTTAACCGCATAAACAGGTATTCCTTGTTGATGATAATAACTAACTGCAGCTTCCTTATCTTTTCTTTTAGATAGCTTTCTTCTACCACCAGTTTCCTCATCTACCTTCATAACTAATCCTAAATGAGCAAAATTAGGTAATTTAAAACCAAATAAATCAAATAATTGTAAGTGAAGAGGAACACTTGAAAGCCATTCTTCTCCCCTTAGAACATGAGTAGTTCTCATTAAATGATCATCTACAACATGGGCAAAGTGATATACTGGAAGACCATCACTTTTTATTAAAACTGCATCTAAATCATTTTCTGGGAATACTATTTTTCCTCTTACTAAATCATTAAATACAACCTTTTTATCATAATTTCCAGGAGACTTTAATCTTATAACAAATTCTTCTCCATTTTCGATCTTTTCTTTTATTTCTTCGTTAGTTAAATTTCTACACTTAGCAAAAGAACCATAATATCCAAGTCTTTCTTTATTAAGCTCCTGAATCTTTCTAGTTTCTTCTAACTCTTCTTCCGAGCAAAAACAAGGATAAGCATATCCTTCACTAATTAAATGCTTAGCAAAAGCATGATATATATCTTTTCTATTACTTTGAATATAAGGTCCATATTCACCAATTTCTTTATCTTCTGCTAAAACACCTTCATCTATTTTAATATTAAAAGAATTTAAATCATCAATAATACCATTAATACCATTTTCAACGCTTCTTTTTTGATCGGTATCCTCTATTCTTAAAATAAATACACCATTTGTCTCATCAGGTATTTTTCTTGCAATTAAAGTCGTTAAAAGACTACCCATATGTACAAATCCGGTTGGAGATGGTGCAAATCTTGTTACCACTGCCCCTTCTTTTAAATTTCTCTCTGGATATATTCCTTCATAATCCTCAATTGTCTTAGTAATATTTGGATATATTAAATCCGCTAATTCTTTATTTGTCATAATATTCTCCTTAAAAATGGCTGCCCTTACTAGATTCGAACTAGTGAATAAAAGATTCAGAGTCTTCTGCCTTACCGCTTGGCTAAAGGGCAATTAATGATATCTATAATATATATGTTTTTTTCTTTTTTTTCAAGGAGATATAGATAATGTAAATTGTTTAGGTTATAATATTAATAGGTGATAATTATGAAAATAGAAGAAAAAATAAAAAAAGAGTTAGAAAAAATTAAACCCTTTTTAGAAGCTGATGGTGGAGATGTAGAATTCGTTAAATTTGAAAAAGGAATTGCCTATGTAAAGCTTTTAGGAAGATGTTCTCATTGTCCGATGATGGAAGTTACCTTAAAAGAAGGGATTGAGGAAATATTAGTAAATAATATTCCCGAAGTCATAAAAGTTGAACAAATATAAAAAGTGTATTACTACACTTTTTTTATGCTACTTTTTGATGACCTTGATCAATAATTAAAGTATCGTCTAATTCTAGGAAAGATGGTCTACTTAATTCTCTTTTTAAATATTCCAATGTTTCCTTACGAGACATTTTTTTGGTTCTATTAGCCTTTTCTGCTATCGCACCAAATTGTCCAAAATCAACTTTTATAAGTTTTGGACCGCCAATACTTATCGGAAAACTTAAATTTGAATCCGTAATATGATAGTTTTTATTATCAGATATTACTATTTTCTCTTCTACTTCTACAGGTGCGGTTCTTTCAAATACAATTGCACTAATCGCATTTACCCGAGAATCATACTCCTTATTCGAATCATATATTTTTCTAGCTAGGTTTTCTGCCTCACTTAATTCATAAAGTTTTTCAGCGTATTCCTCGGCTCCGTTTTTTATAAATTCAGAATAAGCCTTGTCAATTATTTCTTGAGCTTGAGGTTTAGAACCGATTTCTATAAATAACCTTATACCTTCATCTGCTAACATTTGAGCCTGCTTTACCGATCCTTGCCTAATTAAATCTCTTATTCCCTCATCCATTAGCATTTTAGCTTGTTCTAAAGCTCCATCTTTTAACAAAGAAACTGTTTCATTAAACAATAATCTAGCTTGCTTTTCTGCTCCACTAATTATCGATTTATTTATTTCTTTATCTATTAGTTCTCTTGCTTGAGGCTTCGCTTCTTTTTCCAAGAACAATGATACAGCTTCATCCATCAGCATTTTGGCCTGTTCTTCTGCACCACTTATTATTAAATTATTATATGCTTCTTCTATCAACATTTTAGCTTGTACTAAAGCTTTTTTTTCAAGAAAATCTCTAGCTTCTTTAAATAATCTTCTAGCTTCTTCCTCTGAGCCTTTTAATAAAGCTAAACTATTTTGTTCTTCTTTAAACATTATACTAGCTTGATTTTGTCCACCTTCTAGTAATTCTTCTGGAGTAAATAAACTTATAGTATCAGGCTTTTTTTCTCTTTCCGCTATTATCTTATCTACTAATTGTTGATTATAAACTCTTTCAGCTTCTTCTATATCTCTTAAGTTATTATTAACAGTCATTAGTCCATGCATCTCTTTGAGCCTATCTAAGGCTTCTTGAACGCCTAGATCATTATAATAATCTTCTAGGTCTTTTTCTTTTTCTTTTCTTTCCTCATCTGTTAATAAAGGACGATGCCCAACTTGTTCTCCTATTATTCTTTGCAGTTCTGTTTCTGGTTTTAGACTATTTAAAGCTTTTTCATATTCTCTTTCAGAAAAATTTACTCCTGTTATGTCAGAAAGCATTCTAACAAGCTGTTCCTCTCTTTTTCTTAATCCTTCTTCAAAAGGAGATTCAATACCATTTTCCTTATTCATTCTACTTCTAACAAATTCTAATTGTTTTGCTATTTTACTTATCATTATTCTTCTAGAAATTTCTGCCTCAGTAGTTAAAGGCTCTTCTTTTTGTTTATTTCTATCATCTTCAACAATTTCTTTATCACTTATTAAATCTTCAATGCTTTGAGCATCTAAAGAGAATAAACCACGCCAATTACCAAAATCTTCAACAACTTCTGCTTTTTCTAAATTAGCTTTAGGTCCTCTTTTTCCAATTTCAGCAAATATTCTATGTTGTATATCTTGAATCAATAGTTTTCTAGCAGTTAGATTAGCAGCCTTCCTAATCTTTTCAACATAACTTGGAGAAAGAATCTTTACACCTAATTTTTTTAGTCTTTCTTCCGCAATAAAATCAGAGGTTACCTGTAAGAAATGAGCTCCCTCTTTTGTTAGTTTTGGACTATCATCCGATATATCTATACTGCTTATTACAGCTTGATTTGCTTTTTTCTGTTCTTCTTCTTTAATTTTTGCTTGATTTTTACTATATTCTTCGTTAAATTTATCGACAATTCCAGGGATTTTACCACTATGAAAATTATTAAGAAACGACGTTAATGTATACTGTGTAACTCTTAATCTATCGCTAAGATTTGTTGAAATAGCACTATATTTTTTCTCAGGGTCAACAATACTTAAGACTTTTTCCATAAAATCCCTCCTTGTATATTTTTTAATTATTGTACTGGCTTAGATAACTCTTTAAGGACATTCTTAATTCTTATCCAATCTTCTTCGCTATCAACACTTCCTAGTTTAGGATCATCAGCATCTTTTCTATCTACGGATGCTACATATATCGTAATATTACCATTTTCGTCTGTTTCGTTCTTTGTATATATAACATATTCTTTTTCTGTATCAGTAAATTTAAACGATATTAAGACTTCTACTTCATCAATAGATCCATCTTCAAGAACAATTGACATAATCTTTTTTTCTTCGTCCATAAATTGCCTCCTTATTCTTAATAATATAAGTTTATCACATTTACAACACTTTTCAAGAATTTTAGTAACTTTATTAGATAAAATGTGCTAAAATACTATAAGGAAGTGATTTTATGAAAAAAAGAATTTTAACTGGTATACGACCAACAGGAAGATTACATATTGGTCATTATTTTGGTGCGGGTAAAAGTTGGGTTCTTTTGCAAGATCATTTTAA
This sequence comes from uncultured Clostridium sp., assembly GCA_964388545.1. GTDB lineage: Bacteria > Bacillota_I > Bacilli_A > RF39 > UBA660 > RUG13868. The sequence continues at coordinate 3,058 of CAYMAV010000020.1, read as the reverse complement.
TACTTTTATTGAAATTGCTGATGTCCAAGGATTAACTGATAATTTCGATAATCCAGAGAAAGTTAGTATTAATACAAGAGAGGTTGCTATTGATTTACTAGCAATTGGAATTAATCCAGAAACTACTACGATTTTTATTCAATCAATGATTCCAGAAATTGCTGAATTAACCGTTTTTTATTCGAATTTAGTAACCTTAGCAAGGCTTTATAGAAATCCTACCGTTAAGCATGAAATGTCTGAAAAAAAGAAATTATTTGGAAATGACGGAGAAAGTCTTACTTATGGATTTATTGGTTATCCCGTTAGTCAAGCTGCTGATATAACTGCTTTTAAAGGTGATTTGGTTCCAGTAGGAGAAGACCAATTGCCGCTTATTGAACAGTGCCGTGAGATAGTCCGTAAATTTAATTCTATCTACGGAGAAACATTAGTAGAGCCTGAAGCCTATTTAAGCGAAAATAAAAGAATTAAGGGCTTAGATGGAAATGATAAAATGGGGAAAAGTTTAGGAAATGCTATTTTCTTAAGAGACTCTGAAGAAGAGGTAACTAATAAGATTATGAAGGCCTATACAAACCCAGATAAAATTAAAAAAGACGATCCAGCTGACCCTGAAAATTGTATGGTATATTATTATCATAAACTTATCGAGTTCGATAATCTTAAAACTATTGAGGAAGAATGCAAATTAGGTCAAAGAGGATGTGTTCAATGCAAGAAAGAATTAGTTAAAAACATGAATGAATTCTTAAGGCCTATTAGAGAAAAAGGTAAGTACTACGAAGAACATCCTGAAATTGTTGACGAAATATTAAAAGATGGTACTAAAAAAGCTAAAAAAGAAGCCGAAGAGACAATGAAAGATGTTAAGAAAGCAATAAAAATAGATTATTTTAATTAGCCAAAACTAAACACAAAAAATTAATAAAAGCGTACATAAAAAGTGTATGCTTTTTTTATTATTAACAATTAAAAACTAGTTAATTATAAGAATCAACTAGTTTTTTTTTATTCTTCTTCAGCTACCCAAAACTCCGTATATTTTTCTTCAATAATACCAGATTTTTTTAATGGTAATTCTACTTCCCAGTTACCATCTTCAAAATATCGAATTTCAGTATCCTTTGTGTCTTTAAGATTGGCTTCTGTTTCTACTCTCACGAGGTATTCGCCTTTTTCATTATTAGCCAAAATTTTCGCAGATACTATTTTTATATTATAATCTTTTGCATCCAGATAGAATTGAACAATCTCTTTTGCAGTATCATGATCAATTTCTTCTTTTAGAATTTTTCTTAATACCTTTGATTCTTCTTTTCCTTCTTTACCAATATTTGAAGAGTTTGGATTTAGAAAGAAAAATGCAATGCCTGTAATTATCAATATTAAACCAATAACAAACAATATTATAAATTTATTTTTCATACAATATTCCTTTCTATGGGTTAACAATACTTGTACATGTTGTACCACTCAACGTGTCGCTTCCATTACACTTATATTTTTTAGTTGCTGCTTCTGTTGTTTTTTTAGTACATGTTGTACCAGAAAGTGTGTAACCACTTGGACATGTATATACAAGATACCCACTACATGAACAAGTTCTTATTTTGTATGTATATCTTTTGTTAGCAGCTGCGCATGAAGTAGCACAATTATAACCTGAACTTGTCTTACAAGATACCTTCCCTTTACCACAATCATATACTTTTGAAGAGGCACCATTATTACTTGGGCCACAAGCTGGAAGTGATGATGCCCATACACATCCACTTTGGTTATTGCTTGTACTCATGTGACCACTATCAGATGACCAGCTGCATCCACCCGAATAATGTGATGGAGATGCGGAAGTTGTTTCTGTTTTAGTACATGTTGTACCGGAAAGTGTATAACCACTTGGACATGTGTAATAAGCAGTTGCTGCATATGTTTTCATACATGTACCATTTGACTGATAAGTATACCCAGCTGGACAATTAGCCTTCCATGTTCCATAGTATGTTGTGTTTCCACTTATTGACGTTGTTGTTCCAGCTGCTAGGCCAGATGTCGCAGTAGAACTAGTACTCCATCCTTGAAATGTAAAGCTTGTTTTTGTTGGTGCTGTTGTACTAAATGTTATATTACATGTTGAGCTACCTGAATATAAATTACATGCTGGATTATTACCTGAGTAACTACCGCCATTTGCATTCATTGTTGCAGTTATTGTTTTGTAGCAAGAGCTTTGGGCTGTTGCCCCAGCTGCACTTGTATATCCTGTTGGACATGTCGAACATGAACTTGTTTGTCCATAATTTACTGTATGCGTTGCTTTATATTTTCCAGCCTCACAAGCTGCTGTTGTTGTTGTATTTGCTGTTTTTAAGTAGCTTCCTGCTGATACGCTTATATAACAACTAGTTTGGGCTGTTGCTCCCGCTCCACTTGTATATCCTGTTGGACATGCTGGACAGCTTCCTGTTCCTCCTGTTGAATATGTTCCTGCTGCACATGTCGAACATGAACTTGTCTGTCCATAGTTTACATTATGAGCCTCTTTATACGTTCCAGCTACACAGGCTGCTGTTGTTGTTGTATTTGCTGTTGTTAAGTATCTTCCTGCTGATACGTTTATATAACAACTAGTTTGGGCTGTTGCTCCTGCTCCGCTTGTATATCCTGTTGGACATGCTGGACAGCTTCCTGTTCCTCCTGTTGAATATGTTCCTGCTGCACATGTCGAACATGAACTTGTTTGTCCATAATTTACTGTATGCGCTGCTTTATATTTTCCAGCCGCACAAGCTGCTGTTGTTGTTGTATTTGCTGTTGTTAAGTATCTTCCTGCTGATACGCTTATATAACAACTAGTTTGGGCTGTTGCTCCCGCTGCACTTGTATATCCCGTTGGACAAGCCGGACAACTTCCTGCTCCTCCTGTTGAATATGTTCCAGCTGCACATGTCGAACATGAACTTGTTTGGCCATAATTTACTGTATGCGCTGCTTTATATTTTCCAGCCGCACAAGCTGCTGTTGTTGTTGTATTTGCTGTTGTTAAGTATCTTCC
>CAYMAV010000019.1:0-19452 GCA_964388545.1 uncultured Clostridium sp. | reverse complement strand
GCTTACATCCAAATCAATTAATTCAGAACATTCGGCAAACATCATATACATATTGTTAACATTTAAGGTATCAAAAGAACTTATATTTAAATTAATCAATTTTTTACAATTATAAAATAAATAATGCATTCCTTTTACATTTTTAGTATTAAAGTTCTTTAAATTCAAAGTAATTAAATTGATACATCCCGAAAACATCCCCGCCATATTTACTACTTTAGATGTATTAAGATTTAATAAATCTATTTCCTTAACATTATTAAAATCCTCAAATAAACTATAAGATAATATATTAGCAGATAGTCCTCCTTCTCCACCCATATATAATTCATATAATCCATTATTATCAGAATCTAGATACCATGCAATTGCACTTCCGTCTTTCTTTTCGCTTATATCCCAGCTTTTAACAGCATTTGTTTGAACATTTTTGTGTTTTTCTATTTTTATTGTTTCAAAAATAGATTTATTTATTCCCTTCCACATTTCAAATCCTGTTGCAATTGTTGGATATAAATCTGCCGGTATTATAGGATTATTTATATTTTCTGCTGTTATGTTATCTCCTGTCATCATTACTTGGGCATCAATTGCTACTACCCCATCTAAATTACAATTATCATTTAATACCATTATCTTAGTTCTACTCTCTATTTTTATATTTGGTTTTAACTCTTCCATTGAATGTTGCACCAATGCTTTTTCTAATAAATCTCCCTTTGTTAAATAAAATCCTTCATCAATATTATCTCTACTCATCCAATAGTATTTAAAACTATCCTTTTTATCATAAGTAACCGCAACATATGCTTCCTTAAAGTCACCATTTGGACTTTTTCTTGCTTTTTCCATAGGTACACATTTCTCAGGCAGATAATAAGTAACACCTTCATCAAACATCTCTAATCTTTCAGCGTTAACATGATTTAAAGCTGAAGATAAATATGACTTAGCTGTTGCTACATAAGTATCTTTTCTAGAATCCCTTATATATCTTGATACACCTACTACTGCAATTGTTATTAATATTCCTAAAATAATAATAACCACCAATAATTCTATTAAAGTAAAACCTATAGTCTTTTTCTTAGTTTTAATCTTTTTTTCATTATTCAATTTGTTTTTTTTCATATTGAACTCCTTCATATAATATAAGTTTTACCTTATCATTTTTTCATAAAAAAAGAAACCTCTAAGTTTCTATCTTGCTCTTCCTTTTGACTCTTCTTTTTCTTCTTTATAATAGTCAAAGTACTTTATTCTTAGATTAAGCTCATTTTCTAAAATCGTAACTTTTTTTACCATAAGATCAATTTCTTCTTGCTTTAATAATCTTCGATATTTAGTCTTTAATTCTTTTTTAAACTTTTCAACCTCATCAAGTGCTAATCGATAAACATCATCATCTTCACCATCATCCTCATCTTGAGAAATAAGATTTATTAAGTTAATTAATCTTTCGAATTTTCCTTCAATCTTCATTTTAGCGATCTTTGATGAAAAGAAAGGTTCAAAAAATATCAATCTACTAATTGCTATCGCATCCTGAAAATAAACAACATCCTTAGCAGTAAGACAATAACCCGTTGCATTATCATTAAAATATTTAATATTAATTGGGTTACTACCCTTAACTATTGAAAAACTACTCTTAACACTCATAATTCCTCCTATTTTAGTAAATCTGGTCTTCTTTTAACTGTTTTTTTATAACTTTCTTCTTTTCTAAACTTTTCTATTTCTTTGTGATTACCACTTAATAAGACATCTGGAACCTTCATACCCATAAACTCCTGTGGTTTTGTATATGTTGGATAGTCTAACATATTATCATCTAAATTAAAAGACTCATTTAGATGTGATTCCTTAGTTATAACACCATCGATTAATCTTATAATACTATCAGTTATAACCATACTTGGAATTTCTCCACCAGTTAAGATATAATCACCAATACTAATTTCTAAATCGACTATCTTTCTTATTCTATCATCAAAACCCTCATAATGACCACATATTATTATCAAATGTTTTTCTTTTGCTAAATTATAGGCTTCTTTTTGATTATATTTAATACCATCTGGGGTTAATAAAATAACTTTACTAGAATATGATTTTAAATCTTTTATAGCATTATAAATCGGCTCGATCATTAAAACCATTCCAGCTCCCCCACCATAAGGAGTATCATCTACTTTATTTTGAGGGCTATTAGAATATTTTCGAAAATTTATAAGATTTATTTCCACTAATTTATCTTCAACCGCTCTTTTAATAATCGATGTATTTAAAAATCCTTCAAACATCTCTGGAAAAAGAGTTAAAATATCTATTTTCATTAAATCATTCCCTCTATTAAATTAACTTCTATATTCTTTTTTACCAAATCAACATTCTTAATAAAATTATTATGATATGGTATTAATATCTTCTTATTATTAGTTTGAACCTCGATTACTCGATTATTTTTAGCAACTTCCTTAATCGCCATAACTTTGCCTATTTCTTGATTATTAAAAATAATATTTAAATTGATTAAATCCTCGTCTAAATACTCACCTTCTCCTAAATAGATATCATTTCTTTTAACATATACTTTTAGGCCTTTATACTTTAATACTTGATTAATATTATTATAGTCTTTAAAAGTAATCATATCAAAAACACGATGTTTACGATAAGTTTTAATTGTTTCTTCTATTTTGGCTGGTCCAATATAGACCTTTCTATTTTCAAGAAAAACCCTGTTTTTTAAATTAAAATTACTCAATAATCGAAGTTCACCTTTTATTCCATGAGTATTAACAATTTTTCCAATATAAATATAATCCATAGTTCCTCCTAATTATTAAAGTGATAAAGAATAATACCAGCTGCAACCCCTACATTTAAACTTTCAACTAAATTATTAGTTTTAATATATATAAATTCATCGCACATATCTAATATCTCTTTTCTTATTCCTTCTCCTTCATTTCCTAAAATAATAGCATAATTATCTAAATTATTTATCTCTTTTAAATTTTTACCACCATCTACTTTAGTTCCGTATATCTTAATATTTTTGTTTTTCAAATTTATTATAACATCTTTTAAATCTCTTTTTACAATATTTAAATGTAAAAACATTCCTTGAGTTGCTCTAATTACCTTAGAATTATATAAATCCACAGTATCTTCGCTTAATATTAAAGTATCGATATTAAAAGCCAAAGCTGACCTTATTATCGTACCCAAATTGCCAGGATCTTGAACATTATCTAAAAGCAAAAATCTATTTCCTTTTATTTCACTATCTGTCATTTTACAAACTGCAATTGCATTAGGAGGATTATCAAGAGCAGAAATCTTTCTCATTATTTCTTTTGTAACAAATATCTTTTCTCCATCGTAATCAATATCGGATATTAAGATAATTTCTTTCACAATCCCTTTTTTTATCGCTTCTTCTACAACATGTTCTCCTTCAACTAAAAACTCTTTATATAAATATCGATATTTTTTTTGTTGCAACTTTGTATAATATTTAATTCTATCGTTATTAATGCTTTTAATTTCCATATTAACCTCTTATTCTTTTAATATTTTTTTAATTTCTTTATAATCAGGATAGTTTTCTTCTACCACTTTCCAGAAGGCTTTAGAGTGGTTTGCTTCCACCAAGTGAGCTAGTTCATGTACAATAACATATTCAAGGCATTCTATTGGCTTTTTTATTAATTCTAAGTTTAATGTTACTTTTTTTATTTTTGTATTACATACTCCCCATCTGGTCTTCATCTTTCTAATAACTAATGAAGGTTTAGGTATTTTTTGATTAAATCTATCAAAGCCTATTTCAAAATAATAACTAAATATCTCTTCGGCTTTTTTTCTATACCATTTATCTATATCTTCTTCTTTTATCTTGTTATAAATAAAGACTTTATTATCTCCTAGACTAATTCCTTTTTCATTTATTTTAACAATATCATAGGCCTTTCCTAAGTAATAAAAATTATTTTCTTTATCTTTTTTGTTTTTTATTTTTTCTATTGATCTTTCAATAAATTTTTGATTTAAATTAATAGCATTCATTACCCCACTATTTGTAGTTAATATATAAGCAGTTACATAAATTTTTAAATCATCTTTTATTCTAATATATATATTTTTTGTTGTTTTCTTCCTAACAACTATTATTTCATAATCTTCTCCATTATAATTAAAAGTCATTGCCTCACCCTACTCTTACTTTTGAAAATTTAGTAATTATTTCTAATATGTTTTCTTTTTCTTCATATAATATTTTTTTATTATTATTTTTCGTAATTTCCACTTTAGAGTTTTCAACCTTACTTATATTAATATTTCCTCTTGTAGTAACTATTTTTGAATTACCTTCAGAAGATATTTTATCAATAATCAAATCACCATCAATATATTCAATATTAACTACAGACACTTCTTTTATTTCAATATTAGCAGATACACCATTTATTAAAAGATTTTTAATCTTTGGTCTAATAATTATATTTCCCTGTTTATGTTCAATCGAAATATTATTAAAATTTTCAGGAACATAAATCGTAATCTTATTATTACACCTTATAAAACAAACTCTTTTACTATATTTTTTTTCTATATAAAGTGTATTATCCTCTTCTTTAATAGCCAATTTATCATCTTTTTGACCATCTATATATAATTTTATCTCTTTATCATAGGTCCTAATTATTTCAATATCTACTATATCAGCTTTAATATTTATTGAATTAATATTGTTATATTTAGACTTATTTAAAGAAATAGTATTTTCTTCAAAAATTAGAATAACACTAATTACTATTAAAAATATTAGGACTAAAATAATTATTTCCTTTTTCATATTCTCCTTTATAATTTAACCTTTATTTTTTCTTCTTTTCCTTCTCCAACTAGCGCAACTGCTCCATAAGGCATAATTACAGTATCTGATGAATTTAAATTATAAGTTTTTACTTTATCATCAACTTTTGTTTTTTCAAAATATAGATTATTTGGACTATTACTAACTAATACAGAGGCATACTTAGTTCCAAGTCTTCTAGTAAAGTAAAGAAGATTTTTATCAATATGATTTATATGTAGAGAAGCTTCCTTTAAAAAAGGATTATCCTCTCTTATCTTCCCTATAAATCTATGGAATTCTAATAAATCTTGATCTATTGTTTCATCTCTAAATGGTTTTCTATTCTCAAGATTTCCCATACCAGTTATACCTATCTCATCACCATAAAAAATTGATAAAATTCCTGGATAAAATGCTAAGGCAAATAAATATGCTTTATATATTTCTTTACCTCTTTTTTCTTCCTCTTGACTAAGTTTTCTGCTTTTACAATATTCAAGTTCATTTTTCTTTAAATCCCAAGCCCATTTAGCATAATGATCAAATTCATCAGTTCCAAATATATTAATAATTCTAGAAATATCATGCGTTGATGTAAAATTCATTAAAGTTTTTATAGTATCTTCAGGATAATTTTCTTGAATATCTTTAATAACTCTTACTAATTTATCGACATCACCATATTTAAAATATCTCATAAGAGCATCTATAAAGTAATAATTCATTACCGAATCCATACATGTACCAGAAGAGACATATTTTCGATTTTGACTCATTGGGTTTTCCCATACCTCTCCAATAACAAAACCATCCTCCTTATTTCTTCTAACCGCAGATCTTATTTTTTCAATAAAAGTATCAGATAATTCATCGGCAACATCAAGTCTAAGACCATCAATACCTAATTCAAACCACTTATCAATTATTCCTTTATTATCTCCATCTCCTGTAATATAATTGGTCCATTCTTGGGATGAAGAATCACATACTGGTAAATTGTTCATTCCCCACCAATAACAAAATCCATTATTATGTCTTTTATAAAATTTATAATAATCTGATTCTTCACCTTGAGCTGCTCCCTTTTCTGGATAACTTTCAAATTCATTAAAATACTTACTATCGTTTCCTGTATGATTAAAAACCGCATCTAAAACTATTCTAATTTCTCTTTTATGTGCTTCGTCACATAACATTTTCAAATCATCATTAGTACCTACATAGGGATCAACTATTTCATAATCTCCAGTATCATATCGATGATTAGATTGACTTCTTACAATGGGTGTTAAATAAATAATCGATACTCCTAAAGACTTAATATAATCTAATTTATCAATAATCCCCTTTAGATCTCCACCATAATAATCAATATTCCATATCCCGTTTGTTGGACCGGATTTCATTTCTTCAGCAAATGAAGAATAGATTTTTCTATTTGGTATCTCTTCAGGTAAATTAGGATTTCCTCTATTAAAGCGGTCAACAAAAATCTGATACATAACCGCGCCTTTTGCCCACTTAGGTACAGAAAAATTAGAACTTATTTTATCACTATTTGTATGATATGTTTTTCCTTCTATATTATAAGAAAAATTAAAACGATGAATTGCACCAGTTTTAATAAATATTTCTCTTTCAAAAGTTGCCATTTGATCTTTTTTTACCTTAAATGGTAAAAAATAATTATTGCCTAGAATATTTAAATAAACATTATCTACCCAACCATTAATAGTTGGAATATTTATAACTACTTTAAAAAATTCACCATCTTCTAATTTGTTTTGCGATATCAAAGAATAATTAAGTCTCATATTATACCCCCTGCTATTTTATTTCTTGAAAATGATTACCTGAGTCTAAATATAGAATACCCTTTTTATTATTTAACGTCTTATATATCTCATTATAATAATTCATACTATCAATTTTATTTAATGTAATATACACATAATTTCCATCATTCATATAAAAAAGAAATCTTTCTTTATCGTAATCGCTAGGATCATACTTAATCTGTGATATTTTGTTAGTTATATCTTCAGTAATTATATTATATTTTTCAATTAATTTTTCATACACAATATCAGGAACAAAATTAATAAGATTAGTTACTACCCTTTCATATGGTATATTTTCAACCTCTACTTTTGTCTCAAAAACATATTTTTTATTATGCTCATAAAAAAATAAAAGTCTATTTTCAGTAATATTTATATTAATCACTCCAAAAAAAGAATAATTAACCTTAGCATCCTTTATAAAAAAATCATTTTTAAGTCTTTTTGCAACTTGAAAAGCTAAATTCTTAGCAATTGGTGGATAATCTTTTAAATCAGCTTTTTCGATAATATATTCATCATTTAAATATTTATTACCCATTATATAAATATTTTTTATTTTTATTTTTAAAAAAAGAGAGGCTAAAAAAACAAGAAAAAATACTATTAAAATCAATAATATAACCGGTATAATTTTTAATTTTAACTTCTTTTTCTTCTTTTTCATCTATTACTCCCAATTAAAAAATTCTTGTTCAACTTTTAAATCTATTTTATATTCCGTTGAAACCTTATTATGGACTAACTCTATTAGTTCCTTAATGTCTTTTGCTGTAGCATTTTCATAATTGATAATAAAATTGGCATGTTTTTCACTAACCATCGCTCCACCAATTCTTTTTCCCTTAAGACCTAAATCTTCAATTAGTTTTCCTGATGGTGCTGGGATATTATCAGGTGGATTTCTAAAAACTGATCCAGCTGAAGGATATTCTAAAGGCTGAGAAGCTACTCTTCTTTCTTTTCGATCTCTTACAACTTCTTCTAATAATTCTCTTTTACCTTTTTTAAACTTTATAGTTGCTTCCAAACATATATATCCTGGATTTTTTTGAAAAAAAGACATACGATAATGAAAATCTAATTCTCTATTTGACATAGTAATTATTTGAAACTTTGGAGTTAAAACTTTAACTGACTTTATGACATAGCCCATATCGCTATTATAAGCCCCTGCATTCATGTAAACTGCTCCGCCAATAGATCCGGGTATACCAGCCGCAAACTCTAATCCTGCAAGTCCTTTTCTAATAAATTGACTGCTTAATTTCATAAGTGAAACCCCAGCCCCTACTTTTACAGTCGTTAAGAGATATTTTATTTTATTTAAATTATCTAATTTAATTAATACACCATTATAAATATTATCACTAAAAATCATATTAGATCCAAATCCTAATATCTTATATTTTAGTTTTTCTTCTTTTAATTTTTTTAATAATAATACAAGCTTTTTTTCATTACTCGGATAAACAAGTAATCTACCAATACCTCCTACTTTATAAGTCGTAAACTCCTTTAAATTAATATTTTCCTGATATCTTCCAATGTTATTTTCTCTTATGTATTTTATTATTTCTTCCATGTTTACCCTCTTTCGCAAGCTTTTCTATAATTTTTGCTATCTTTGTTGCACTATCTTTAACAGCTAAATCCTTACTGCATTTTTTCATCTCTTTTAATTTTTTATCATCATAAATTAAAGAATCAATTGTTTTAATCAAAATATTATTTGTAAGATTCTTTTCCTTAATTATAACAGCTGCACCCTTTTCTTGTAATAACGATGCATTATATTCTTGGTGATTATTAGTAACATGTGGAGAAGGAATTATTATTGAAGGAATACCAATAGTAGTTATTTCGGCAATTGTTGTAGCTCCAGCCCTTGTAACTATCAAATCCGTTGATTGTAAAATATTTAACATCTCCGTTCCTCCTGTTGGCAACAACTTTACATTCTTTGGCAATTTTAAACTTTCATATTGATTAAAATAATCTTTTCCTGTAATAAATAAAACTTCATAATCTTTATCTTTAAAAGCTGCTAAGGTCTCTTTCATAATATTGGTAATAGTCATAGAACCAAGACTACCCATAACTATAACAACCAATTTTTTGTTTTTATTTAAACCATATTTTGCTTTATTCATTTTTTTAGCTTTAGCAGCATCTTCACTTCTTGGATTTCCAGTTAAAATAACCTTATCGTTCTTCATTAAAGAATCTATCTTTAATGAAATACCAACCTTATCGGCTTTTCTAATTAATATTTTATTGGTAAGCCCTAATATCGAATTTTGTTCATGAATAAATGTTTTAATCCTTAATTTTTTGGCAACACTAATAACAGGTAGAGTAACATAACCCCCAACACCAACTACTACATCTGGTTTAAAGATTGTCATAATATCTTTGACACTTTCCTTAGCCTTACGATATTCCTTAAACACTTCGATATTTTTAAAGATATTTTTTCGATTTAACCCCTTAATAAATATACCTGCATATTTAATTCCAAGAGAGGGAATTATATCCTTTTCCATTCTGTTTGTTGTTCCTATATATAATATTTCAAGTTCTTTATTTCTTTCTTTTAATTTATTAATTATCGAAATTGCTGGATAGATATGACCACCTGTTCCACCAGCACTAATTATAACTCTCACTTAATCACCTCATGATTATTTATTATATCATATTTAAATATAGTTTATATAATAATGACAAAAAAAAAGTAGAAAAATTCTACTTAATTATTATACCAATTTAACAGTTCTTCTTTATCCATATAACCTGAAACTTTTTTAACTATTTCATTATTTTCATATAAAACTAAAGTAGGTACTCCCATTACTTTAAACTTAGCAGCTAGATCTTGATGCTCATCAACGTTAACTTTAACTACCTCAACATCTTTTTCTACTTCCTCAAGAACCTTTCCTAGCATTTTACATGGCATACACCATTCTGCATAAAAATCTACTAAAACCTTTTTATCCTTTGTTAAATCTTCTAATTTTTCATTTTTTAAATACTTTATCATAATTTCCTCCTATTGATATTTTTTTATTATCTCTCTAGCTCTATCTTTATCAATCTTTAATTGACCACTATCAACTAACTTTTCACTATAATCATCGGTGATAATATTATATTTTATTAAAATTTCAAATGCTCCAATATTAAATTCATCTTTATCTTCAAATTTATCCTTTAAATCAACAATCTCATTTATAGAACTATTAAGATTTTTAAATGCTTTGCTTACAAGCACTGTATTGTTTATTTTTTCTCTAGCTTTTGATGTTCTAACGCTGTCAATATTAAAAATTGGTAAAGCTAAAATCATTATTACTATTACTGATATTACCATACCTTCTAGAATTCCTGCAATAAATCCTAGTATTTTGGATGGTATTCCTAATATAATAGTAGCTTTCAATATGGTTTCAAATAAAGAAGAAATCTTCACAATTATAATATATGCTGTAAATAAAATAAGAAATATCAAGTAAAAAACTATTAGCTGATAAATTACAACATTAAGAATTGTTACTCCTTTAAAATCTCCCCAAAAACTAAAGAACGGAAAATTTAAACTAAACCATTCTGCTAGAGGATTTTTCAATATAAAAGATAAATAAAATACCACAATAATACCTAATAACGATACTATTGTTTTAATAATACCTCTTTTCCAACCTAATAATCCAAAGAAAATTATTATTAAAATTACAAAAATATCTATTATATTCATAATATACCTCTAATATTATTATTAACTAAAATTTATATTTAGTCAAATATATTTATTTTATTAATTTTTTCAATTCATATAAAATATTTAATGCCTCTATCGGTGTTATCTCTAAAGGGTTAATCTTTTTTATCTTTTTTTCTAAATCATCACTAATTTCTTTTTTTTCACTATCAAGTGGCAACTCAATTTGTTTAAATGATTCCTTTTTAGAAGTTTTCTTTTCATAAATATTTAATATTTCATTTGCTCTTTTAATTACCTCATCAGGAAGATGAGCAAGACTAGCAACATGAATACCATAACTCTTATCAACTGCCCCCGGCTTTACCTTATGTAGGAATGTTATTTTACCTTCTTCTTCTATTGCGCTTACATGTACATTTTTTATTCCCTCTAAATCTTTTGTTAATTTAGTTAATTCATGATAATGAGTTGAAAATAAAGTTTTACATTTAATATTATCATGAACATACTCCAGTATTGCTTGGGCTAGACTCATTCCATCATAGGTTGCTGTTCCTCTTCCTAGTTCATCAAAGATAATTAAACTATTTGTCGTTGCTTCCTTTAAGGCGGCATTAGCTTCTTTCATTTCGATCATAAAAGTTGAATCTCCGCTTACAAGATCATCACTCGCACCAATTCTTGTAAATATCTTATCAAAAATAGGTAAACTTGCTGATTTAGCCGGAAGATATGATCCGATTTGATTCATAATAACAAGTACTGCTAATGTCCTCATATAGGTTGATTTACCAGCCATATTTGGTCCAGTTATCATAATAACGTTATTATCTTCTTTCATTACAATATCATTTGGAACAAATTCATTTTTTAATACCTTTTCAACTACTGGGTGTCTACTATCTCTTATATCGATTTCTCTAGCATCAATAATTTTTGGACGGCAATAATTATTTTCCTCAGATACTGATGAAAAAGCACAAAGCATATCAACTAAGGAAATAACTTGAGAAGTCCTTTGAAGTTGATGAATATATTTTTTTACCTCTTCTCTTATTTCATTAAAAATATTATATTCTAAACTTATAATCCTTTCCTCTGCTCCAAGGATAATATTTTCTTTCTCTTTTAAAATAGGCGTAATAAATCTCTCCGAATTAGCAAGAGTTTGTTTTCTTTCATAATTAAATTCATCTTTAATTAAACCAATACTTCCCTTACTTACCTCTATATAATAGCCAAAAACCTTATTATAACCAATTTTTAAATTCTTAATTCCAGTTCTTTCTCTTTCATCTTGTTCAATATTAAGAAGAAAATCTTTCGACCCACTTCTAATATTTCGTAATTCATCTAATTCTTTATTAAAGCCTTCTTTTATGATATCTCCTTCTTTAATAGAAATAGGTACTTCTTCTTTAATTGATCTATCTAACAAATCATATAAATCTTCAAAAGTATCAATACTCTGATAGAACTTAATCTCTTTTAAAATACTATTTAATTGTGGCAAAACCCTTAGGCTTTTCTTAAGTTGTAATAAATCTCTAGCATTTAAATTACCATAACTAACGCGACTTGCTAATCTTTCTAGATCGTATACTTCACCTAATAACTCAACAATATCATTTTTATAGATAAATTCTGTTAGAAATAATTCAACAATATCGTGCCTTCTTTTAATCTCTTCTGTACTAGTTAGAGGATTTTCAATATTATATTTTAAAAATCTACTACCCATCGCTGTCTTAGTTTTATCAAGTAACCATAATAAAGAATATTGTCTTTCTTTATTTCTTAGTGTCTCCGTTAATTCAAGATTTCTTTTAGTATGATTATCAAATAATAAATAATTGTTTAAATCGATAATAATTGCTTTTTGCAAATGAAGCATATTACCTTTTTTTATTTCTAATATATAACTTAATAAATGATTAACAGTTGTTATCATCCTAATATCTTTTAAATCTTCAGAAATATAACTATATTCTTTTCCGCTATAAACATTATCGTAAATGGTAGTTAAAATATTATAATCATTTTGCAATAAATAAGGAATTTCATGATTCGTTTTAGAAGTTATAATTACTTCTTTAATATTTCTATTTAGTATTTCTTTAATCAATGCTTCTTTATTGTTTTCGGTTATTAGAACATAAATATATCCAGTAGAAATATCCGAAAAAGAAATTCCATAAGCATAATCAAAATCATAGATACTTGCTATATAATTAGAATCATTTGCGTTTAAGGAATCATTTATAACGGTTCCTTTAGTAACTACTTCTACGACATCTCTTTCAACTATCCCCTTACCTTCTTTAGGATCGGTTAACTGCTCTACAATCGCTACCTTATAGCCTTTATCAACTAGTTTTTCTAAATATGGTAAATAGGAATGATGTGGTACTCCACACATCGGAATCCTTTCATCAAGTCCAGCACTTCTCCCAGTCAAAACAAGTTCTAGCTCCCTAGAACCTATTATTGCATCTTCGAAAAACATCTCATAGAAATCACCTAAACGATAAAATATAATCGTATCATTATATTTATCTTTTAATTCCAAATACTTAAGCATCATTGGACTTAATTTTGTACGATCTACTTCACTACGTTTCACTATCCACCTCTATTAATTATTTTTGATAATCAGCCTCTGGAATATTTCTTTTTATATAATTAGCTGACTTTATAAGTATATCAAATACCATAACTTTATATAACTCTTCAATAGTATTTCTATCTAAATTTGTTTTACTTAAAGGTAAATCGCCTATTAAGTCAAGATCAATTATATTTTGATTTTGACTATAAACTACCTCAATACCGCCAAAACCAAAACTGGAAAGTGCCATATAAAGAGCTTTTTCTTTTTCGTTATCATATTTAAAAGAATCATTATGATTAATTATTCTTTCAGCGACAACAACACCATTACAAACTAATTCTTCAATTTCTAACAAAAGTTCTCCATCTTCTTCAACTGTTATTTTATTTTTAAAATAAGGTAATGATGGATCTAATAACTGCTCTATTGAATTATCAATATTTGAGAAAAATTCATCAACATTTCCATAAGTTGAAACGTTTTTAATTAAAAATCCTGCATATTCATCATCGTATAGATATGCTCTTACTTCTTGATTTTTATCTAGTAAATAAAAAGTATATACTCCTTTTTTACTTTTTCTTAAATCTATAACGTAATTAGGAGAAGTCGGATTTGGATTCAAAGAATAATTCCAATATTTTAATAAATCTTTAAATTTATCAATACTACCAATATCTTTAGCTCCTTCAAACATAGGTGCTATATTACTTTCTAAAAACTGAAAACTATCAACCCTCATTTTATACTCCTTTTTATTTTACCTTTAAAGATGGTGCTGCTTGATGAATTTTATTTCCAGAAGCATCAATAATTTTAGCCTCAACTATATCAAAATTTTCAAGAACAGATTCTTTACTAATTTTTGTTTGATCAAATCTACCTATTTTATATTCTCCAATTATTTCAGCATCTTTAACATTACCAGCTAAATCATAAATTACTTCCATCCCACCAAAAGAATCTTTATACATTGCATTTGAAATAAAAGATTGAACATTATTAGCAAAATGATGAAAATCATAATGAATAATTCTTTTTCCTACAATCTTTTTATCACTATCAGGACTAACTAAAACAAGTTCATAAACTTCCAAAAGAATGTGGTTATTAATTTCAACAATTGTTTTTCTAGATAGATATTTTCCTCTAGAGTCTAATTGATGAGCTAAACCTACGTTAGTAAAAAATTCTCTTGGATTAGACAATTTAGCTGAATTATAAAGAGTAAAGCTTCCGTTTTCATCGCTGTAATAAAAACCTTTAAGGCTCTTGTCCTTACTTGTTGTTCTTCCTTTAAAACAATTTATACCATTTTGTGACTTATTTAAATTATAAACAAAATTTTCACTTAATATTTCACTATGAAAAGATGAACCATTTCTTCTTAAATTATCTCCTAATTTACTAAGATTATATGATTCCTCAGCCAATGGATACTCCATTTTTTGTTTTAGATATTCCTCAAACAAATTTTTAAATGTGCTTTTAACCATAATATCCCCCTATTACGCATATATTATAAGGGTTTATTATAAAAAGTAAAGTTTTTTAATAAAGATCTAACAACTGATCAAGCTTATCAATAGTAGGATATTCATATTCTTTATCTTTTCTTGATGTAAATTTAATAGCAATTCCACCTTCTTTAGACCATTCATCTAAATTATTAGTATAATCATCAACTAAGATAGCTCCTTTAGTCTCTAACATCTTTGTCTTGGAAATAACCTTAGGTACGATTATTTTTGTAATATCTGGTAATTGCTTTTCTAAATATCTAATTTTGGCAATACCCTCTTCTAGCGAATTAATATGGGTTAAGATCGATATATTAAATTTCTTAGATTTTCTTAATTTTTTAATCGATTTAATACTATCATTTATTTCCGGTGTATTCTTAATTAATAAATCCCAATCAACAGTAGAAAGTATTTTATATACCTTAGGATTATCATTAAAATCTATATTATGTTCAACACACATTTTTCTAATTGTCGGTATTGTATCTAATATTACTCCATCAAAATCTATATATAAATTTTTCATGATACCTCCTAGTTAATTGTAAAATATTAATACTAATAATTCAAGTTAAGAAAAAGAGTATTTCTACTCTTTTGATTATATGAAATATTAAACGTCTTTGATGGTAAAGGTGCTGATGGATCTACAATAGTATAAATTTATATGAAGTATTAAACAATATTATCGTGAGTTAGTTTACCGCATCTACAATAGTAGAAATTTATATTAAGTATTAAACTTTCGAACATTCCACCATCTTTTAATAAATCATTTTTAAATACACTTTCTTTTTCATTATCATGCTTTATAAAGTTTATAATTGATTTTTTTAGTTCGCTTATCGTTTTTTTCTTTTGGTTAATATCATTATTATCGTTCATTAATCTTAATATTTTTAATTCGTCAGATTTAAATCTAAATTTAGATAATAGTTTATTAATATATTCGTTATAAAAATCATCTATCAATGGTTTTAAAACATTATATGCTCCAGTCTTTTTTTTAGCTTCCTCTATTATTTGTTCACTTTTTATTGTATTCATAGTATTTCCTTGTGGAATTAAAGAGAATCTTAAAGTCTTGTTAAGACTATATTTTCCATACATATTTTTATACATTTTTTCCACCTTAATGTTTTTACATATAATAAATCATAAAAGAGTAGTTTTGTCTACTCTTTTATTTATTCCTTCTTTTTACTTATTTCAATTCCCAATTCCTTAAGTTGCTTTTCATCAACTATTCCAGGCGCATTATTCATTAAATCCGATGCACTAGCAGTTTTAGGGAATGCTACTACATCGCGAATATTATCGGTTTTTGCTAGTATCATTATTAATTTTTCAAGACCAATACCTACACCACAATGAGGAGGAGCTCCATATCTAAAAGCTTCCATAAAGAAACCAAATTTTCTTTCAGCTTCTTCCATTGTCATATCGATCGCTTCAAATACTTTCTTTTGTAATTCACTATTATGAATTCTAACCGAACCACTTAAAAGTTCATAACCATTTAAAGCTAGGTCATAAGCTCTTGAATAACAATTATCCTTATCCGTTAACATCTTATCAATATCTTCTTTTTTAGGAGAAGTAAATGGATGGTGAGCAGGTGTATATCTTTTTTCTTCTTCGCTATATTCATACATTGGAAATTCAGTAATCCATATAAAGTTAAATAAATCCTCATTAATTAGATTCTTTTCTTTACCAATTTTGCTTCTAAGCGCTCCTAGTGAAACTTTTGTAATATTAGGCTTATCTCCAATAATAAATACGATATCGTTCTTTTCAAGACCTACCTTTTTAATTAAATCCTTACCTTCTTTTTCGCTTAATGCTTTAGCAATTGATCCAGTTAATTCATCTTCATATTTTAAATAATATAGAGTTTTGGCCTTATAAATCTTTACATGATCACTTAACTTATCGATATCCTTTCTTGAAAATTCGCTTGCTAAATTCTTACCAACTATCGCTCCAATCATCCCATTATCATTTAAAACAGCCTTAAGCATATCTGAGGTTGTATCTTTAAATATTTCTGTAATATCTGATATTTTCATATCAAACCTTGTATCCGGTTTATCTGTTCCATATCTAGACAGACTTTCGCGATATGTAATTCTCTTAAACGGTATTTCAAGGTCTCTATGTAAAACATTTTTAAATATTTCCTTCATAAGTCCTTCAACTACTGCGAATATATCATTTTCTTCAGCAAAACTCATCTCAATATCGATTTGTGTAAATTCTGGCTGACGATCTGCTCTTAAGTCCTCATCTCTAAAACATCTTGCTATTTGGAAATACTTCTCCATTCCACCAACCATCAATAACTGTTTAAAGATTTGCGGTGATTGCGGTAAAGCATAAAAACTACCATTATTAATCCTTGAAGGTACGATATAGTCTCTTGCACCCTCTGGTGTTGGAACACAAAGAATTGGTGTTTCTACTTCAATAAATCCCTCTTTACTCAAATAATTTCTAGCTGACATAGTAACATTATGTCTTAGGATAAGATTATTTCTTAGGCTCTCTCTTCTAAGGTCCAAATAACGATATTTTAATCTTGTATCTTCTAGAGCAGTTGTTGTATCACTTATTTCAAATGGTAAATCTATCGAAGGATTTAATACTTCTAATTCCTCTACAATTACTTCAATTTCCCCAGTAGAAATCTTCATATTTTTACTTTCTCTTTCAGTAATTTTACCTATCGCTTTAATTGATGATTCAACCTTAAGAGAGGATGCAATATCATAAAACTTAGATTCTGGTCTTACTACTAATTGAATAATCCCACTTCTATCTCTTAAATCGATAAAAACTAAACCTCCCAGATTTCTCTTCTTTTGAACAAAACCATATAGTTCAACACTCTTGTTAACATCCTTTAAACTAAATTCATTATTATTATATTTCTTCATCTAAATCCTCCAATTTTTCATCTAAATAATAGATTATATAATCTGTATCTACTAAATCTTCTTCTTTAGTTTTATTATTTTTTACCTTTAATTGATCATTTTTCAAATCTTCATCATTAAGTATTATAAGAATCTTAGCTTTTAGGCGATCTGCCTTTTTAAATTGTGCCTTTAATCCTTTATCATTATAATCGGTATCAACACTGTAACCATTACATCTTAAATATTGGATTAGACTTGCTGAATATTTCTTTTCGGTATCTGATACTGCCATTACAAAGATATCTAATTCGTCTTCATATGGTACTTTAACCCCTTCTAATTCTAAGGCTTGTACAATTCTACCAATTCCTGTTGCAAAGCCCATACAAGGTGTTTCTGGACCTCCTAGAAGTTCAACCATTCCGTTATACCTTCCACCACCACCAAGCACGTTATTAGCTCCAAAACCTTCAACATCAGCTTCTATTTCAAATATTGTATGATTATAGTAGTCAAGTCCTCTTACTAATCTATTATCTACTTCATATTCAACTTCTAATTCTGCTAGATATTCTTTTACCTTATTAAAATGATTTAGACTTTCTTCATTTAGATAATCTAAAGTAACCGGTGCATCTTTTAATATTTTATTATCCTTATCAACTTTACAATCCAATATCCTTAACGGATTTTTTTCTAACCTGTCATTGCAATCAGGACATAAATTTTTAATATTAGGTTTAAAATAATTAACAAGTGCTTTTTGATAATTCTTTCTTGACTGAGCATCTCCTAATGAGTTAATTTTAACCCTAACTCCTTTAAGTCCTAACATTTTATATAGAAGTACAGCTACTGAAATAACCTCAGCATCTACTAATGGATCATTACTTCCTAAAACCTCATAACCAAATTGCGTTAACTCACGATCTCGACCAGATTGTGGTCTTTCATAACGATACATCGTACCATTATAAAATAACTTAACCGGTTGAATAGGATCAGCATACATCTTATTTTCAATATAGCTTCTAACAACTCCTGCAGTTCCTTCAGGTCTTAAAGTCATATCACGATCTCCACGATCTTTAAAATCATAGGTTTCTTTAGTTACAATATCCGTTGTATCTCCTATTCCACGGTGAAAAAGATCACTACTTTCAAAAATCGGTGTTCTAATGTATTGGTAATTATATCTAGACATAATATCTTCAATAGTTCTATTAATATATTGCCAAACTTTTGCATTATCTCCATAGATATCCCATGTTCCCTTTGGTTTTATTATCATAAATTCCTCCTTAAAAATAAAAAGATGACACGATAAGGGCGAATAAATCGCGGTGCCACCTTAATTCCATAATTTAATATGCTTATAAGCTATATCGTAGCTAACGTTTCTTTTTATATGATAAATGTCTTTCATTAATCTTCAACAAGTATTTTCATCAACCATACTTTTTCTATAATATCCAAATAACTACTCCTTTTATCAAAGACACCTTAATTATAGAACAATATATTTAATTTAGCAAGAAAAAAGAAGATTACTCTGTTTTAGAATCTTCCTTTACTTCTTTTAATTTATCATCAGTTATAGCTTTTTTTCTAGAGAAATTTAATTTTCCTCTCTTATCATAACCTAGAGCCTTAACAATTATTTCATCTCCAAGTTTAACTACATCTTCTACCTTTTCAACACGAGTTTGAGCAAGTTCTGAGATATGAACTAATCCTTCACATCCAGGCCATACTTGTACAAATGCTCCAAAATCCTCTATTTTAACTACTTTAGCATTATAAAGTTTTCCTTCTTCAACCTCTCTTACAATATCTTTGATCATATTAGCAGTTTTTTCAATTATCTCTTTAGATGTATGATAAATAATTACTATACCATCATCTTCTAAATCTACCTTAACCGCGTTGATATCGCTAACTGCTTCAACTCCACTAGCT
>CAYMAV010000018.1:7154-20486 GCA_964388545.1 uncultured Clostridium sp. | reverse complement strand
AGTGATTTAATCAGCAGAAAGAAAATTCGTGATTATATAAAAGGAAAAATAAATGGTAGAGAAAGTAATTATATTGTGTTGGAAAATAATGGAATTGGATATATGATTTATACTCCAAATCCTTATTCTTTTAAAGATGAAGAAAGTTTAGTATATCTTTATCAACATTTAAGAGAAGATGAAAATACTTTATATGGTTTTGTTAGTAAGGAAGAAAAAGCTCTTTTCTTAAAATTAATCTCAGTTAAAGGAATGGGTCCTAAAACTGCTCTTCCAATTTTGGCTACTGGAAGTGTTGGCGGTATTATTGATGCGATTGAAAGAGAAAATATCCTCTACCTAAAAAAATTTCCTAAAATCGGTGATAAAGTTGCAAAACAAATTATTTTAGATTTAAAGGGAAAGCTTCAAGGCTTTTCAGATGTTCAAGTTATTGATGACAGCAGAGAACAGTTAACAGAAGTGTTAAAGGGACTAGGATATAAGGATAAAGAGATAAAGAATATTGTAATTCAAATAGATAATACACTTGGTATAGAAGATCAAGTTAAGGAAGCATTGAAGTTATTACTTAAGTAGTTTAACTATATATTGCTTTTTTTATTGAATTATGATAAAATACAGACATTTAAAAAAGGGGGATTTAAAATGAGAGTATCTAATTTAAATGTTAATCAAAATGAATTTCAAAAAGAGAGACCTTTAGTGGTAAATGAAAAAAAATCAAAAGAGATGACGGGTTATGCTTCTATCGATAGACCACACCTAAAAGGTAAGGGAGATCCGGAAATAACAATTAAAGATTTGGATAAAATCACTATTTTCGACTATATTTATGAAGGAAATAAAGATTATCCAGACCAGAATGCTATTGTTTTCCATGGAAATAAAATAAAATTTTCTGAATTTTTTAGAAATGTTGAAGAAACATACAAAGCCTTATTAAAAAGCGGAGTAAAAAAAGGAGACAAAATCGGTATTTGTTCTTTAAGTACTCCCGAAACTATTTATTTAGTATATGCATTATCTAAAATTGGTGCATTAATACATATGATTAATCCATTAATGGAAAAAGATACTTTAATAGAAATTAATAAAGGATTACCTTGTTCTAAGTATTTTGTGCTTGATGGAATGATACCATTAATGAAAGAAATTGTTGATGAAAAAGATATCATAGCGTTACCAACAACTAAATCTATGCCACCAATAATGAGAAGCCTTGCTAATTTAAAGTTGAAAACACCTAAGAATAATTGCGAAAAATGGGATGACTTTTTTGAAGCTGGAAAGGCCTTTGAGGTTAAAGATTTTTATTCTAAAACTTATGTCTCTGATAACGATGAACTTTTAGTAGCATATTCAAGCGGAACTACAGGTGTTCCTAAGGGTGTATGTATGAGTAATAGAGCATTTAATTACGAAGCTGAAATGTTTAAAATTTCAGGAATGAATTTTCCAAGAAATAATAAATGGTTAAGTGTTGTTCCTACTTTCTTTATAACTGGAATTTGTGCTTCTGTTCATGTTCCAATTGGTATTGGATTAGAAACAAATATTAGTATTACTTCTATTCTTAATGTAAAGAATTTTAAAGGAGATATGGCTAAAACAAAAGCAAATTATACGGTTATTGCTAATAATAAGTGGAAAGAATTATCTAAGTATGGATACAATAACGCACTAAAAAATGTTATTTATCCAATATCAGGAGGAGAAGCGATTTTTGTTCCAATTGAAGAAAGAATTAATGAAGGCTTTGCCAAAAAGAATTTTTTTCAAAGAGTTTTTTCAAAGAATAAAGAAGCAAAAAAACTTCATAAAGCATATGGCCAAAGTGAAATAGCAGCATGTGCAACAATAACAAATGAAGAGTTTAATTCTTTGGGAAGTTCAGGAATTCCACTTCCATATGTTTATGTAGCAGCTTTTGATGAAGAAACAGGAAAAGAAAAAAAATATGGAGAGCGAGGGGTTCTTAGAATTAAATCTCCAAGTATGATGAATGGATATTATAATAACCCAACGGCAACAGCTGAATATTTTTATTATGATGATAATAAAGAAATTTGGGGAAATTCAAAAGATATAGGTCATGTTGAACAAAACGGGGAAGTAATTGTTTCGGGTAGAAAAGAAGATCACGTCTTTGACGAAAATAATAAAAAGGTATATATGTTTGATATTAAAAGTCATATCCTTAAATTTCCGTTAGTAGAGGATTGTGAAGTTTTGCCTGTTGGACCTGATCAAAAAGTAATTGTATGTATTTCTATTGATACAAGACTAAAACCAAAAGAAGTGGTTGAAATGTTAGATTTAATGTATAGCCTATTAATGAAAGAAACTGTTGGAGTAAATTTAATTAGGCCATTTGCTTATAGAGTAGTAAAAAAGTTTAAAGCGTCAAAAAGTGGTAAAAAAGACTCAAGCTTTCTTGAAGATGAAAGTGCAACATACTATCGTATAGAAGATGGAGAAACATTAATTGGTGATTTGAGTGAAGTTTCTAATAAAACGAATGTAAAGATTCCTCAAAAAAAACGTGTTAGACTTTAAAATATAAACAATAATGATATAATATTAGTATTAGGAGGGACCTATGCTATATTATATCTTTTTTTCTATTGTTACCTTAATTTATACCATTATTATCTCTATTAATTATTTTTCAAGAAAAAGAGTTAGTAATCCAGAAACAAAAATTTATAATTTAATTCTATTCGCAACAATTGGTATGTTGATTTTTGATATATTATGTTATGTAGTAGTAAGAGCGGCAGGTCCATATAACTTTTTCACTTATTTTGTCATAAAAACATATCTAGTTATTATTGTTATTTGGCTTAGTTTGCTAAGCATTTATTTAGTAAAAATTAATAAAAGAAAAAGTGAAAAAAATAAAAACTTATCAAGATTGGCAATTTTAATAATAATGTTTATTTTTTCATTATTAATTTATTTATTAGATATTAATATTTTTTATGAAAATGATATTGCATATACTTATGGACCGGCAGTTTATCTATCTTATGTTTATTCTACAATACATATTATTATTTGGGGAAAAGCTTTGTTATTAGATCTAGATAAAAATAATAAAAATAAATATATTCCATTTATTGTTGGGCTTGTTTTTTCAATTGCCTCAGCAGCTGTACAATTTTTTTATCCCGAAATATTATTAATATGTTTTGTTTTGTCTTTAGTTACATTTATTATGTCTTTTACAATTGAAAACCCTGATATAAAAATGTTAATTGAAATGACAATGGCTAAAGAAGGTGCTGAAAAAGCAAATAAAGCTAAGAGTGATTTTTTAAGTAGTATGTCACATGAAATTAGAACTCCTTTAAATGCGATTGTTGGATTAAGTGAAGATATTTCAAGTTATAAAGATACAATTCTTCCTGATCGAATAATTGAGGACGCCGTTGATATTCAAAATGCTTCACAAACCCTTTTAGAGATAGTAGGAAATATTTTAGATATTAGTAAGATTGAAACAGAAAAGATGGAAATTATTGATGTCCCTTATAATTTTAAGGAAGAGGCGGATTCTCTTGTTAAGTTTAATGCCATTAGAATAGGAGAAAAACCAGTTATATTAAGTTATTCTGTAGCTGAAGATATTCCATATGAATTAATAGGTGATAAAATACATATTAAACAAATATTAAATAATATTTTAAGCAATGCTATTAAATATACAAGAGAAGGTGAAATAAACTTAAAGATTAATTGTATTAATGATTTAGCAAATAATAAGACAACATTGATAATAAGTTGTCAAGATACTGGAATAGGAATAAAGAAAGAATACGTTGATAAGCTATTTACAAAATTTGAAAGATTAGATGTAGAAAAAAATACAACAGTAGAGGGAACTGGATTAGGACTAGCAATAACAAAGTCATTAATTGAGATGATGGGTGGAACAATAAATGTTAGTAGTACTTATGGAAGTGGATCATTATTCTTAATTCAGATTCCGCAAAAGATAGGAAAATTAGAAAAACCAGCAGAGGTAGCTGTACCAATATATTATGAGCAGGAAAATATGGTTTCTAATAACTTTGCAATGACAAAGAAAATATTAATAGTAGAAGATAATGCCTTAAATATAAAGGTAGCAAAAAGAGCGCTTTCAGACTTTAATTTTGAAATAGATGAGTGTCGAGATGGTATTGAATGTATAGAAAAAATAGAAGCAGGAAATAAGTATGATTTAATCTTAATGGATATAATGATGCCCAATATGGGAGGAGTAGAAACTCTACTTAGATTAAAACAATATCCAAACTTTAATACTCCAGTAATAGCTCTAACAGCGGATGCAATAGCAGGGGCAAAGGAAAAATATTTAAGTGATGGATTTAATGATTATATAGCAAAACCTTTCTCAAGGGATCAAATAAAGGAAAAGCTTGATAAAGTCTTTCAATAAGAATATCTAGTTAAGATATTCTTTTTCTTTTATGGAAAGCATTTGTTAAATGTATTATAATAAATAATAGGAAGTGATGAAATGAATAAGAATAAACTAATATTACCTGATGAAATAGAAGAAGATAAAATAGATGATTCTATTAGACCGGAAACTTTAGATGAGTATGTAGGCCAATCAGATTTAAAGGAAAATATTAGAGTTTTTATTACTGCGTGTAAAAAAAGAAATGAGAGTCTTGATCACGTATTATTATATGGCCCTCCTGGTTTAGGAAAAACAACAATGGCGTATATTATTGCCAATGAACTAGGAAGTAATATTAGAATAGCAAGTGGTCCTGCTATTGAAAAAACAGGAGATTTAGCAGCTATTTTATCATCTCTTGAACCAGGAGATGTCTTATTTATTGATGAGATACATCGTATACCATCTTTTGTGGAGGAAGTATTGTATTCTGCTATGGAAGATTATGCTTTAGATATAATAGTGGGTGCTGAAGGGAACTCTAAAAATATTAGAATTAATTTACCACCATTTACACTTGTTGGTGCGACAACTAGAGCAGGAGATTTAACCGCACCTTTAAGAGATCGCTTTGGAATCACTGCTAAGATGCAATATTATACAGACGATGAACTTGCGTTAATAATAAAAAGAACTTCTAGAGTTTTATCCTCTCCGATAACAGATGATGCTAGTTTTGAACTTGCTAAAAGAAGTAGAGGAACACCGAGAATTGCTAATAGAATTTTTAAAAGAGTTAGAGACTTTGCCATTGTTGATGAAAAAGAAATTATTGATTTAGAAGTAACTAAAAAAGCTCTTGAGAGGCTAAAGGTCGATAACAATGGTCTTGATAGTACTGATCATGAATTGCTTTTGGCTATTGTTGAAAAATTCAACGGAGGACCGGTTGGTGTCGAAGCAATAGCAAGTGTTATCGGAGAAGAAATCACAACGATAGAAGATGTATATGAACCTTATTTATTACAAAAAGGTTTTTTAAAGAGAACTACTAGAGGAAGAGTAGTAACAGAATTAGGATATAAACAACTTAATTTAAAATATCAAGGAGGGCTTTTTGATGAACTTTGATTTAAATATTGATGTTAAAACAAAATATCTTTTAAGTATTGCGATGTGTTGTAATAATTATTCTAGTTATTTAAATGTACCCGATGAAGACTTTGCTAATATATTGGGTATAGTTTATAGAATGTATCAGGATAAAATAAAGGGTGTATCTAATCAAGGGATTGCTTTATTAATCGCATTCTTAACAAAAGTTAAGGAAGATGAATATGGAAAATATATTGATATTTTAAAAGATAAGCTTGATAATATAATAGATGAAAAATCTACGATAAAGGAACAAATAGAAGAGATAAATAAGTATAGATAACAGAGGTTTAATATGAATTTAGAAGAGTTTAATTACGATTTACCAGAAAATTTAATCGCGCAAACACCACTTGAAGATCGAAGTAGTTCCAAACTATTAGTTTATAAAAATAATAAGGGGATTATCGAACATCGTAATTTTGTAGATATAATAGATTATTTAGACAATGAAGATACTTTAGTATTAAATGACACTAAGGTAATACCAGCTCGATTAATAGGAATAAAAACAGATACTAAAGCTGTTATCGAAGTTTTACTTCTTAACAACTTAAAAAACAATCAGTGGGAATGTTTAGCAAAACCAGCAAAAAGAATAAAATTAGGAACGATTGTTTCTTTTGGAGATGGGCTATTACTTGCTAAATGCATAGAAATTAAAGAAGATGGTTTAAGAGTTTTTGAATTTATTTATGAAGGAATATTCTATGAAATCCTTGATAAATTAGGAGAGATGCCACTCCCACCATATATTCATGAAAAATTAACGGATCAAGGAAGATATCAGACGGTATATGCTAAAAATGTTGGATCATCAGCAGCTCCAACAGCAGGGCTACACTTTACCAAAGATTTACTTGAAAAAATAAAAGAAAAAGGAGTAAATATTGTTTATTTAACTCTTCATGTAGGTCTTGGAACTTTTAGACCGGTAGTTGTAGAAAATATAAAAGATCATGTGATGCACAGTGAATATTATGAAATTAATAAAGAAACATGTGATATAATTAATAAGACAATAAAAAAAGGTAAAAAGGTAATTGCAGTAGGAACAACAACAGTTAGGGTACTGGAAAGCGTTGTTAATAAGTATGGATTTTTAAAAGAAGATACCGGTCTTACAAATATTTTTATCTATCCTGGTTATGAATTTAAAATTGTAAAAAACTTAATAACGAATTTTCATCTACCAAAGTCAACTTTAATAATGTTGATTTCGGCTTTGGTAGGAAAAGATGAAACATTAAATATTTATAAACAAGCTATTAAAAATAATTATCGTTTCTTTTCTTTTGGTGATGCAATGTTTGTTATAGAAGAATAAAAGGTGAGATTATGAATAAAAAGATAGGGTTGATTTTAATTGTTTTTTCATTGATTTTGATTTTAACAGGAATTTTAATGATTTCTTTTAAAAGTGAAGGTGGTAAAGAAAATAAAGAGGAGCTATATACAAATAATATCAAACTAAAATTTATAGAACATAGCGAAAAAATAGAAAATGATAAATACTCTTTTTATGAAGAATTAAATATGAAAAATTTTTCATTTAGAGTACTTGATCACAATGATATTAAAATTAATTTTTTAGCTAATAAAGAAACAATAGAATTTTATGATAATTACTACAAGAAAATGTATTTTAATAGTACTTTAAAAACATCGGTAGGGACCTTCTTTTTAGATTCCGATGATGTTTTAAAATATATGCAGAATAAATATGATAATGATATTTATCTAAATAAAAGTTTTTCTAGTGGCAAGGCTAAAATAGGAAATTATGATGTTGATTATTTTAGAATAGTTAATACAAGAAAAGAAGATGTTGATATATATGAAGAAAATTTCTATATTATTATAAGTATTGAAAAAGGAATAAAGGTAGAAATAAAATATAGTACAGTTAATAACAAGTTTAAGGAAGATACTTTAGAAAAACTTATAAATAAGATAGAGATTAACCAAAAAGATGATTTTTTAAATTCTAAAATAGAAGGAGACTATTATAAAGGTAAATTAATTTATGATAAAAATAATAATCCTAATAAGTTAGAAGTGGATTATAGTTTTAAAAGATTAAACTTTATAGAAGAATGTTATTCAAATTCCTCTCCTTATTCTTTATTTTTTAACAATAAGGAAGATAATAGTAGTGTAAAAGTATTTTTAACAGATGAAGATATAAATCATAAGAATAATTTAGAATTAGAAAAAATTAAAGGAAATTACGAAAATTTTGAGGTAGAAAAGAAAAAGTATGGAGCAGATTTTAATTTTATAAAAATAAAATATTTAGATAAGGAAAGTGTAATTATTTCTAAAAAGATTAATAATCAACTATCATATTTTATAATATTAGAAAACTTTAAAGAAATTGATAATAACTTAATAGATAATTTCTTAAATATTAAAACAAAATAAAAAAGAGGAAACTCTTTTTTTATAATGCTCTATATATATTTTCTCCCTTAAACGGATTGTTTTTATCTATTCGATCAACAAATAGAATTCCCTCTAAATGATCTAATTCATGTTGGAAAACAATTGCTAATTCTTCTCTTGCTCTAATGGTAATTGGATTTCCATCAAGATCTTGTCCTTCAATAGTAACTCTAGCACTTCTTGGAACAATCCCAATAGTTTCTCTATTTACACTTAGGCAACCTTCACCTTCTTCTACATATATTTTTTCTTTAGATTCACTAACTATTCTTGGATTAACTACAATATATTCATTAAACTTTCCTTCTTCATATTCGTGAACAATTGTAATATATCTTTTAGGAATTCCTAATTGAATCGCAGACATTCCCATTCCTGGTCTTAAATTATATTTTTCTGATAATTCAAGAATTTGACTATTAGTTAAATATTCAATCATTTTATGAATAGTCTCTATATCTTTATTGTCCATTGGAAAAGTCACTTCTTTAGATATAGTTCTTAATCTTTTATCTTTTTCATCTAAAATATCTTTAGTTTTAAGCATCGTATCACCTCGATGTGATAAATTTTAACATATATTTTAGAATATTTCTAGCATTAAACATGTTATAATAATTATTGGTGATATATTGGAAAAATCTCTTATAGGAACGATTAGTAAGATAATTTTTAAAAGTCCTGATAATTATGTTGTTGGGCTTTTTCGTGTTAAAGATTCTGTTGACGATGAATTTGATAAAAGAAATATATATATAACGGGATATTTTTATGACATAGTAGAAGGGGAAAATCTTAAAATATTTGGTCAAATAGTAATTCATCCTAAATATGGTGAACAATTTAGCGTTAGTCATTATGAGAAGATGATTCCCGATGAAAAAGATTCATTAATGGATTTTTTAACAAGTGTTAAAGGAGTAGGTGAAAAAACTGCTGAAAAGATTATAAAAATATTGGGAGATAATGCTATTAAGCTTATATTAGAGGACTCAACTAACTTAGATAGAGTAAAATTAAGTAAAAAAGTTAAAGATAATATTCTTATGACCTTAAATGAATATTCAGCAAGTTATAATATTATTTTAAGACTTAATAAATTAGGTTTTTCAACAAAAGAAAGTACCTTAATTTATAAAAACTATAAGTTAGAAGCTGAAAGTATTATCGATGAAAATCTTTATACCTTTCTAGATTTGGATAGCTTAAGTTTTAAAAAGGTCGATTTAATTGCTCTTAAAAATGGTTATGAAATTGATGATAAAAGAAGAGTAGAAAGAGGTATATTGCAGGTATTATTGGAATATACTAATGCTTTAGGTCACTCATATCTTAATTATGAAGAGCTTTATCATTATACTAATCTATTGTTAAGGGTTAATATTGATGAAGATATCTTCAGTGAAGTATTAAATAGACTTATTGTTGAGTTTTTAATAATAAAAAATGAAGATAAATATTATTTAAGAGATATGTATCAAGCCGAAGAAAATATTGTTGATCGTGTTATTCATCTAATTAATTTGAAGCAGGATAAAATAAAAAACGAAGATAATGAAAAATTAATAGATGAATTAGAAAACAAGAACAAAATAAAATATAATATAGAACAAAAAAATGCAATATTAAAATCTATAAATAGTAATTTTTTAATAATTACAGGGGGACCAGGTACTGGAAAAACAACGATTGTTAGATCGATTATTTCAATGTATGAAAAAGTTAATAACTTATCTTATGATGATATGTTGGGGGAAGTAATTTTATTAGCACCCACTGGAAGAGCGAGTAAAAGGTTATCTGAAAAATCAAAATATCCTGCTAGTACAATTCATAGTTTTTTAAAATGGAATAAGGAAAATAACCGTTTTTCGGTTAATGAATATAACAGAAGTGATGCTAGGCTTTTAATTATTGATGAGGCTAGTATGTTAGACTATCTTTTATTTGATAATTTATTAAAAGGTGTTAGAAATGATTGTCGTATTATCATGGTAGGAGATTATAATCAATTACCAAGCGTTGGACCAGGGCAATTACTAAAGGATTTAATAGAAAGTGATTTAGTCGATATAGAATATTTAAAAAGACTTTATAGGCAAGAAGAAGACTCATCGATTGTTGAGTTTGCTCATAATATAAATAATGGGATTCTAGATACTAGTTTATTTAATAATAATGATGATTTAATATTTGTTAATTCAAAAGATACTGTAAAAGATATTATCGATATATGTAAAGATTTAAAGTTAAAATTACATGATGATTTTCAAGTACTAGCACCTATGTATAAAGGGATAAATGGAATAGATAGATTAAATTATGAACTTCAAGAATTATTTAACCCTAAAAAAATAGGAAAAAAAGAGATTAAAATAGGTGATAATATTTTTAGAGAAGATGATAAAGTTCTTCAATTGATAAATATACCTGATGAAAAGATTTTTAATGGCGATATAGGATTTATAAAAGAAATAAATAACAAAAATATAACGATTGACTTCGATGGAGTAAAAATAGATTACACTCCTGCTAACTATAGTAATTTTACTTTAGGTTATGCTATAAGTATTCATAAAGCTCAAGGTAGTGAATTCGATATTGTAATTGTTCCAGTAGTTGATTCTTATTATCGAATGCTTTATCGTAAACTTTATTATACAGCGATAACAAGAAGTAAAAAGAAATTATTTATTGTAGGTAGTGAATATAGTCTATTAAAGGCCTTAGAAAATAATGAACAGGACATAAGAAAGACAAATATTAGAAAAAGATTAATAGAAAGTGTTGAAAAATAAGAGTTTTTGTGCTAATATAGTCTACGCTTAAGGGGGAGATTATATGAAATTAGAGCAGGACAAAAAATATTATACAATTGAAGGGAAAAACCAACTATTAGATTTAATAGATAAAACAAGAGCAGCAATTAATGGTTCAAGAAAGTCAATAGATGGTATAAACGAAAGAGGAGATGCTAATTTATCTGTAAGTTTTACTCTATATACTAGTAATAACGAAGTTTATATGCTAAGAGCGCGCTTATTAGATTATGAAAATGATTTAAGAAATAGTGTTGTATTAGAACCCCATAATATAAATGGATTAGTTGATGTGGGGGATAGAGTAAAACTTTTAATAGTTTATCCTGATGGTGAAAGTAAAACTGAAGAGTATAACTTAACAGGTTTATATAGAAATCAAGATATTTTAGATTTTGAAAATATTACTCTTGATAGTCCAATAGGTAGAGCAATTTATGGTAAACCAGAAGGAAGTAATGTAGAAGCTGTAGTTCAAAAAAATGGTAATAGTAGAAATATAGATATTTTAAAAATAACAATTGTTGAAATATTATGTAAAAATAAAGATGAACAAGAACAACAAAAAGTTAAGCTACATGCAGTTTAATTAAAGGCTTTATTTTAAAAAAATAATATGTTATAATCAACTAGCAGTATTTAAATGATTGTATAATTATTCAAGGAGGGATTTAAATGGCAAAAGTTGGAAATAGACAAGGTAAAACTTTAGTATGTCAAGATTGTAAAGAAGAAAATTACGTAACAGAGAAGAATATTAAAAATACAACTGATAGACTAGAACTAAGTAAGTATTGTAAGAGATGCCAAAAGCATACAGTACACAAAGAGAAAAAATAATGGTGGTATATCATGATAAACGTAAATGATATTAAGAATGGTTTAACAATAAAGATTGATAATAATTTATTTATGATAGTTGATTTTCAACACGTTAAGCCCGGTAAAGGATCAGCATTTGTTCGTACAAAGATGAAGAATCTAAGGACTGGTGCAATAACAGAAAATACTTATAATACGAATGTTAAATTAGAAACAGCTCATATTGAAAAACAAAATATGCAATTTTTATATTCACAAGGTGATACTTATTACTTTATGAATATGCAAACTTATGATCAAGTTGAGATTGATAAGTCTAGTTTGGGTGATGATTATAAATATTTTAAAGAAAATTTAGAGGTTATCATATCCTTTTATCAAGGGGAAGTACTTGGCACAATCCTTCCAGATAAAATAGAATATAAAATAGTTAAATCTGATTCAGCAGTTAAGGGTAATACTACATCAACAGCTACTAAAGATGCAGAATTAGAAAATGGACTTGTTGTTAAAGTTCCTATGTTTATTGATGAAGGAGAAAGTATATTAGTTTCTACTTCTGATGGAAAGTATGTATCAAGAGCTTAAAGCTCTTTTTCTTTTGAAGGGGTAATATATGAAAAATGTATTGATAACTGGTGGAAGTAGTGGGTTAGGAAAAGTTCTATGTTCGTCTTTTAAAAAAGGAGGATATAATGTTTTCTATACCTATTATAAAAATAAGTTTGATATCGAAGGATGCAAGGGTTTTTATTGTGATTTAACAAGTGAGGGATTTATTAGCTCTTTTATAGATGAATTATATAAAGAGGTAGATGATATCGATGTATTAGTTAATAATGCAGCGATTGAGATAAATGATGAATTTAACGATAAGACTAAAGAAAACTTTATGAAGACTTTAGAAGTTAATCTAGTCGGACCTTTTCTCTTAACTAGAGAAATTGGTAATAAGATGTATCAAAATAAAAAGGGTAAGATAATTAATATTTCAAGTAATAATGGGATTAATGTAAGTGATCCGATTACTTTAGAATACGATGCATCAAAAGCAGCTTTAAATTCTCTAACTCATAATTTAGCAAAAGAGTATGCACCATTTGTTAATGTGAATGCAGTCGCACCAGGATTTATCTTAACTCCTAAAATAATAGAATTAGATAATTATTTAGATAATAAGTTTATCGAAGAAGAAAGTAAGAAAATTTTACTTAATAGATTTGCTACTTGTGAAGATATAGCTAATTTAGTTTTATTTTTAGCAAGTTCAAAAGCAGATTATATCAATGATGAAATAATAAGAATAGATGGTGGTAGATATGAGTGATAAAAAATTAGAATTACTAATTAATGAAGTAGAAGATGATATTAAAGATGAATTAAAATATATTGATTCTTTAGCTTATTTAAATAGTAAGAAGGTAATTGATACTTTTAAGGAATGCAATGTATTAGAGATTCATTTTTCATCTACTACTGGATATGGATACGGAGATATCGGAAGAGAAAAGATCGAAGAAGTATTTAGTATGATCTTAGGGGGAGAAGATTCTCTTGTTAGAAATCAGTTTATTTCTGGAAGTCATGCTCTTACGGTTACTTTATTTGCACTTTTAAGGCCAGGAGATACTTTACTTAGTATAACTGGTAAACCTTATGATACATTAGATGAAGTTA
>CAYMAV010000018.1:5059-7144 GCA_964388545.1 uncultured Clostridium sp. | reverse complement strand
TTAATCTTTTAGAAGGTTTTAATTATAGTATCGATTTTATGTTCATGGATGGATTTAAGGTAGAAGTATTTTCAGATGAACTTGAGAAGTCTTTTATAGTTGAGTTTGATGAAGAGCGTAGAGGTATGTATACAGAAATGGGGTATTATACTGATAATGGAATTATGTTAGACAGGAGCTATGGATTTTTTAAGTATGATACTTTAGATGAAGTTATTGGAATTAGAGAAAATCCTAGTTCTTTAAAGAGTTTTGGAGTTAGTTATTTAGAAATTGATTTGATAGATAATGATTTTGATTATAAAAAAATAAAAGAAGTATTAACTAAAAACAAAATAAAAGTTATTGAAATTCAAAGAAGTAAGGGATATTCAACAAGGAAAAGTATTGGATTAGAGCCAATTGATAAGGTAATAAAATATATTAGAGAAATTGATCCTGAGTTAATTATCATGATCGATAATTGCTATTGTGAGTTTACTGAGGAAAAAAGTCCGTTAGAAATTGATAATCCTGCTGATATTATCATTGGTTCATTAATTAAAAATCTTGGTGGTGGAATTGCTCCTAATGGGGCTTATGTAACTGGAAAGAGAGATTTAATTGATTTAGTTGCCGATAGATTAACAGTACCAGGTGAGGGTAGAGATGTAGGACCCACTCTTGGAATTAATAAGAATATTCTTTTAGGGCTTTATATGGCTCCTAATGCGGTTGCATCTAGTCTTAAAACAGCGATATTTACAAGTAGATTATTAGAAAAATTAGGTTATAAGGTAGAACCTCTATATAATGAAAAAAGATGCGATATTGTTCAAAATATAATCTTTAACGATGAAGAAAAACTAATTAAATATGTTCAAGGTATCCAAGGAGCATCAGCAATTGACGCTAATGTTGCTCCAATTCCTGGAGATATGCCAGGTTACGAAGATCAAGTTATAATGGCATCTGGATCATTTACTCAAGGTTCATCAATAGAAATATCATGTGATGGTCCATTAAGAAAGCCGTATATTGCCTTTCAACAGGGTGGATTAACTTACGAATATGGAAAAATTGCCGTAATAAATGCAGTAAAAAATTTATTTAAATAAAAATTTACTAAAATGTTGAATAAATCAATATTTTGTTATATAATCTTAATGTATTTCTAGTTAATACTAGATATACATGTTCCAGTAGCTCAGCTGGATAGAGCAATGCCCTTCTAAGGCATCGGTCAGGAGTTCGAATCTCTTCTGGGACACCATTTTAAAACAGAAACCCTTATTTAATAAGGGTTTTATTATTTAATATAAATATCTTGACAACTCTAAATATTTTTAGTATATTTATATCAGAAAGAGGAACCTTAATGGATCCTCTTTTGTTTTATTAAAGTATATTATCTGTTATAATATACTTTGTTAAAGAGGTATTATGATAAAGATTTTAAAGTATTTAAATAAGAAAGCATGGTTACTATTTGTTGTAGTGACTATATTTATTGTGACTCAAGTATATTTAGATTTGAAGTTACCAGATTTTATGTCAGAGATTACAGTTCTAATTCAAAGTGAAAGCGGAAAACTAAATGATATATTGTTAAATGGACTATATATGGTTTTATGTGCTTTTGGAAGTTTAGTAGTAGCAGTCATTAATGGTTACATTATTTCTAAGATTGGTAGTAACTTTTCATTTAATATTAGAGAAAGAATATTTGATAAAGTAACTCATCTTTCTATGAAGGAAATAAAGGAATTTTCAACTAGTAGTTTAATTACAAGAACAACTAATGATGTTAATCAAATGGAAATGTTTGTTGCTATGGGAGCTCAATTGTTAATTAAAGCACCAATTACGGCTATTTGGGCAATTAGTAAAATTCTAAATAAGAGTTGGCAATGGAGTGCATTAACAGGTGTCACAATAGTAATATTATTATCTATTATAGGAATGATATTTTATTTTGTTTTTCCTAAGTTTAAAATTATTCAAAAGACTATAGATAAATTAAATAGTGTTGCAAGAGAAAATTTAACTGGGATTAGAGTAGTAAGAGCGTTTAATGCTGAAGATTACCAACAGAATAAGTTTAAT
>CAYMAV010000018.1:0-5049 GCA_964388545.1 uncultured Clostridium sp. | reverse complement strand
TGCAGAAAAATATCAAGAAAAGAAATTCAGAGAAGTTAATAATGAATTAAGAGATGTACAGCTTTTTACTCAAAAGAAATTTGCAATAATGCAACCTTCAATGATGACACTAATGCATTTTTTAACTTTAGGAATTTTCTTTATAGGATCAATCCTAATAGCAAGAGCAGGCCTATTAGATAAAATAACAATTTTTGGAAATATGGTAGTATTTAGTTCTTATGCAATGCAGGTAGTAATGTCATTTGTAATGCTAGCGATGATTTTTATGATGCTTCCAAGAGCACAAGTATCCGCTAAAAGAGTAAATGAAGTATTAAATACTGAAGTGTCTGTAATTGAAGGAAAATTTGATGGAAAGACTAAAGAAGAGGGTACAATAGAGTTTAAAAATGTATCTTTTAAGTATCCAGATGCTGATGAATACTTATTAAGAGATATTTCGTTTAAAGTTAATCAAGGAGAAACAGTATCCTTTATAGGTTCTACTGGAAGTGGTAAATCCACATTAATAAATTTAGTTCCAAGGTTTTATGATGTGACTGATGGAGAGATATTAGTAGATGGAATAAATGTAAAAGAATATAAGGAAAGCGTATTAAATGAAAAGATAGGGTATGTTGCTCAGAAAGCAGTTATTTTTAGTGGAAGTGTCAAATATAATATTACTTATGGTAAGAAAATGAAAAAAGATACGATTAATGATGCTTTAAGAATTTCATTAGCAGAAGATTTTGTAAAGAATATGAAAAGTAAGGAGAATACTAAAATTGCTCAAGGTGGTACTGATATATCTGGAGGACAAAAGCAAAGACTCTCTATTGCTAGAGCGATTGCTAAGAAACCATCTATTTATATTTTTGATGATTCTTTTTCAGCTCTTGATTATAAGACAGATTTAAAACTTAGAACAGGATTAAAAAAGTATACTAGTATGGCTACTACTTTAATAGTGGCTCAAAGAATAGGTACTATTATGTATTCTGATAAGATAGTAGTGTTGGATCAAGGAAGAATAGTGGGTATGGGAACTCACAAAGAGTTATTGAAAAAATGTAAGGTTTATCAGGAAATTGCCTATTCACAACTATCTAAGGAGGAATTAGATAATGAAGGGAAATAGAATGAGAAAAGAAGAGAAATCAAAGGATTTTAAAGGAGCCGTTAAAAGAATAATAAGCGAATTAAAAGTCTATAAAAAAGCAATGATAATAGCAACCATTCTTTCAATATTTAGTGCGATTATTACTATTGCAACTCCTAAGAGATTATCTAGTCTGACAGATGAAATTGCTAAAGGATTAGCACCTTCCCAAGAAGTAATGCAAGATGTTACTAATAAGATAGTTTTGAATCTTAAAGGTGGTAATAATGAAGAGTTAGTAATAAATGATATAAAGATTAGTATAAGTGATCAACAGGAGTTCTTATCAATAGTATCTTTAATGGATAAAGAAGACTTTAAGAAGGAAAATCTTAACAATATTCCCGATAGTATTAAAGAAATAACAAATCCTAAAATGAATGAAGAAAAAATTTTTGAAATTACAATATTAATAGGAGTCCTATATATTTTAAGTAGCTTATTTAACTATATTCAAACTATTATTATGATTAAAATTGGTAATAAATATGCATATAGTTTAAGAGAGAATATCTCTTCTAAGATTAATAGACTTCCATTAAATTATTACGATAAGAATATGTCGGGAGATATATTATCAAGAGTAACCAATGATGTAGATAATATAAGTTTTACAATAAGTCAGTCATCAACAACATTAATTTCAAGTGTAGTAATGATTCTAAGTGCAATTGTTATGATGTTTTATACGAACTGGATCCTTGCAATATCAGCAATTTTTTCAAGTCTTTTAGGATTCATCTTTATGGTTGTAGTGATGAAGAACTCTCAAAAATATTTTACTCAAAAACAAGAAGAATTAGGAGAATTAAACGGTCATATTGAAGAGATATATTCTAATTTGAATGTTGTTAGAGTTTATAATGGTGGAAAAGAAGCGATGAGAGTTTTTAATAACTATAATAGTAAGTTAAGAATTAGTAATCAAAAGAGCCAATTTTTATCAGGTCTTATGATGCCTATGATGATGTTTATTGGTAACTTCGGATTTGTAGTTGTTTGTATTGTAGGGTCAATTCTAGCTTTAAATGGAACGATTACATTTGGTGTCATAATAGCATTCATAATGTATGTAAGACTATTTACTAGTCCGATGCAACAAATTGCTCAAGGAATGACCTATTTACAAACTGTCGCCGCTTCTAGTGAAAGGATTTATAACTTCCTAGATGAAGAGGAGATGGCTAAAGATGTTAAAACAAATAAGAAATTAGATCTAAAAAATATTAAAGGTCATGTTGAATTTAAAAATGTATCTTTTAAATATCCAGAAAATAAGGATTTGACTATTAAAGATTTTAATGCAATTGTTAAACCTGGTAATAAAATAGCAATAGTAGGTCCAACAGGAGCAGGAAAAACAACAATGGTTAATCTTCTTATGAAATTCTATGATATAACATCAGGTGATATTACGATAGATGGAGTATCATTTAAGGAAATATCTAAAAAAGATTTAAGAGAAATATTTACAATGGTTCTTCAGGATACTTGGCTATTTGAAGGAACAATTAAAGAAAATATTATCTATAACAAGAAAAATGTTAGTGATGATGAAGTATATAAAATATGTGAATCTATTGAATTAGATCACTTTATTAAAACCTTACCAAAAGGATATGATTCAATGATGACTGAAGGGGAAGCGATATCATCTGGACAAAAGCAACTTATTACAATTGCTAGGGCAATTCTTGATGATGCTTCAATTATTATTTTAGATGAAGCGACTTCCAATGTAGATACGAGAACAGAGGAATTAGTTCAAAAATCTATGGATAGATTAACTAAAAATAAAACGTCCTTTATAATTGCACATCGTCTTTCAACGATTAAGAATGCCGATTTAATATTAGTAATGAATGAAGGTAATATTATCGAACAAGGAAAACATGAAGAATTAATGAAGCAAAAAGGTTTTTATTTTGATTTATATAATTCACAGTTTAAACTATAAAAACATAGCAATATGTTTTTTCTTTTGTGGTATAATTAATAGTGGTGATTGAATGAAAAATATATACAATTATACAATCGAAGAATTAGAAGAATATTTTGTTAATATTGGTGAAAAAAAATATAAAGCTACTCAACTTTTTTTGTGGATATATAAAAAAAGAATTAAATCTTTTGATGAAATAACGGATATGAAAAAGGATTTAATAGAAATAATAAAGAAAGAATTTATCCTTGAAGGATTAAAGATAGTAAAGATAGAAAAAGATAAACTAGTTAACAAATATCTTTTTGAACTTGATGATGAAAACACAATAGAGGCAGTATTAATGTATCAAGATTATGGTAATAGTATCTGTATTTCTAGTCAGATAGGTTGCAACATGGGGTGTAAGTTTTGTGAAAGTGGAAGGTTAAAAAAGGTTAGAAATCTTGAAGTTTATGAGATGATTCTTCAAATATTAAAGGTTGAAGAAGATATCAAAAAAAGAATAACTCATGTTGTTATTATGGGAATTGGAGAACCTTTTGATAACTATTATAATGTGATGAATTTTATTAAGGTTATTAATAATCCGAAAGCTTTAGAAATTGGAAGTAGGCATATAACGGTTTCAACCGCTGGAATTGTACCTAAAATCAAGGAATTTGCGTCATTTCCTTATCAAGTAAATTTAGCTATTAGCTTACATGCTCCAAATGATAAATTAAGAAGTAGCCTAATGCCTATTAATAATGCTTATCCACTTAAAGATTTAATAGAGGCTTTAAAATATTATTATAATGAAACTAATCGAAGAATAACTTTTGAATATGTAATGATCGAAGGAGTAAATGATAAACCTGATTTAGCAGTAAAACTTGTTAAGCTTTTAAAAGGGCTTAATTGCTATATAAATTTAATACCTTATAACGAAACAAATAATTTGGAATATAAAAGGAGTAAAAACTCTAGAATTATGGAATTTTATGATATAATTAAGAAGAATAATATGTGTGTTACGATAAGAAGAGAATTTGGTAGCAATATTAGCGCTGCCTGCGGACAACTTAGAAGCGTTAAGGAGGAAGTATGAAAACATTTTATTTAACGGATGCTGGTAAAATAAGAACACATAATGAAGATAGTGTAATAATAACTAAAAACCCTAGTGGTGATTATCTAATGGCAGTAGCAGATGGTATGGGTGGACATAAAGCTGGAGAAGTAGCATCAAGTATTGTTATTACTCATATTAGTAAATGTTTTAATGAATCGTTCTGCAATATGGAAAAAACAAAAGCTGTTGACTGGTTAAGAGAGATGACAACAGAGGTTAATGATTTGATATTTAACTATGTTAAAAATCATCCTGAAGGAAAGGGAATGGGAACAACTATTGTAATAGCCCTTATCACAAAAGAATATGTTTTAATTGGTAATATCGGAGATTCATCCGGGTTTGTAATGAAAAATAATAAGCTTCATAAAGTAACTTATGATCATACTTTGGTAAATCTATTACTTAAAGCTGGTGAGTTATCCCCTGAAGAAGCTAAAGAACATCCTAAAAAGAATGTTCTCATGAAAGCACTAGGAGCTAATAATCCAATCGATATTGATATATTTGATTGTGATATGGATATTACCTCAATCCTTTTATGTAGTGATGGACTTACAACGATGCTAGATAAAGAACAAATAGAAAAAGTTTTATTAGATGAAGAATTGGAAATAGAAGAAAAGGTGGTTCAATTGATTAAGAAAAGTAATAATAGAGGGGGACCAGATAATATTTCTATCGCATACCTAGAATTTCCAACAGAAAGTGGTG
Organism: uncultured Clostridium sp.; assembly: GCA_964388545.1. Taxonomy (GTDB): domain Bacteria; phylum Bacillota_I; class Bacilli_A; order RF39; family UBA660; genus RUG13868. Next base: position 135 of record CAYMAV010000018.1, on the reverse strand, counting down.
AATAAATTGCTAAATAAAGATCAGGTTATAAATGAAAGATATGAAATAATTAAAAACATCGGTGAAGGTGGAATGGCTAATGTTTATTTAGCACATGATACTTTTTTAGATAGGAAGGTTGCTATTAAGGTTTTA
>CAYMAV010000017.1:6080-22771 GCA_964388545.1 uncultured Clostridium sp. | reverse complement strand
TTCCTTTATAGTCTTCTGGGAAATTAATATTCCCTTGTGTTGTTACTGCCTTAAACGATGGAGCCTTCTCCCCTATTGTTGGCATTCTGTTAAACTCTTTTGCTTCTTCCATTATTTTTCTCCTTTCAATTTATGATTATGGCAATCATTACAAATACCTCGAAATACAATACTGTGACAATCTACATGATGTTTTTTTACTAAAGAATTAATATCTTCGTTATAAGGAATACCCAAATCGAAAATCTTATCGCAATTAGTACAAACAAAATGATAATGTTTGCAGTTCATACCATCAAATCTATTAATACCAAATTTATCGATCAATTTCTCAATTAGACCATCCTCAGCCATCTCTTGTAAATTACGATATACTGTTGAAACACTTATCTTAGGATCAATTTTATTAACCTCTAGATAGACTTCTTCAGCGGTTGGATGTATACAAGAAGATCTAACCGCTTGTAATATTATTTCTTTTTGTTTTGTATTTCTTTTCTTCATAATAATTTTCTTATTAATAATCATTCCTATTAATAATATACCCTATTTAATTTTTAAATGCAAGCAAAAAAGAGATTTATTTCCCTTTTTCTGTTAATGTAATTTTTTTAAAATTAATATATGCTTATCTCCATATCTTCTATCTTTAATTAATTGAAAATCAATTGGTTCAAATAAATTAGACACCTCGCATATAATTATACCACTATCATTTAAAACCTTATAGGTCTTTATCATCTTTAAAAGTTCATTCATCTTATTAAAAGCATATGGCGGGTCTAAAAAAATAACATCGAATTTTATATTATCTTTACCTAATCTTTCAAATAAAGAAGAATAGTCGCTTGAAGAGAACTTACATAAATCTACTATGCTAAGTTCTTTTGCAACATTCTTTATATAATTTATACACTTTATATTTTTATCGTTAAAACAAACCTCTTTAGCACCGTTACTTAAAGCCTCAATCCCTAAGGCTCCACTACCTGCAAATAAATCTAAAACAACAGAGTCTAAAAGATTACCACTAATCATGGCAAATAAAGATTCCTTTACCCTATCCATTGTTGGTCTAGTGGTGTCAATTTCTAAATTTTTAAATCTTCTGCCTTTAAACTTCCCTGTTATTATCTTCATCATTACACCTCAAACGATTTAGTTCTTTATTAATATTTAAAAGCAATAAGTAAACTTCAGTCTCTAGCTTCTTATATTTAGAAAACTTCTTATCAGATGAAATTTCTTCTTTAAGTTTTTTATATTTATCCGAATAAATATCTAATTTCTTTAACTCTTCTATTTTATTAACTAAATCCTTATCACCGAAAACCTCTTTTTTTAATCTTCTATAATCTTTTATTAAAGAATCTTCATTAATTGAATCCGTAATCTCATCTAATAAATCAACTATTTCTATATCCATATTAATCTCTATTTAAGATATCTTCAATCGTTAATAATTTCTCATCTATTTCTTTTAAAGATATCTGTTCCATATGAGATTTTTCTTCTTTTTTAGGTTCTTCTTTTATCTCTTCGATCTTTTCCTCACTAAAAACTTCTTTTATTTCCTCTTTAGAAATTAATTCCCTTACCACAAATGCATCAGTTAATTTCTTCTTGCTTATTTCCTTACCAGTTGAATAACGATCTGCTATTGGAAGTTCAGTTGCTTTAATAATATTTATATCCCCATTCTTAACTCCAAGAGATAATCGATTATTAGAGATAAACACCTTTAACACCTTATATGGATTAGTCTTAACTTCTCTTAATAGAAGAAGACCTCTTCTTGCTCTAGCTGTTTTATCAAAATCGCTAATCTTAACTCTTTTTCCCGTTCCATTAACAGTTATAACCGCGATATGTTCAGCATCACTATTATTAAAGGTATTTGCTGATACCACTTCATCTTGTTTTAAGTTAATCGCTTTTACTCCAGATGCTCTTAGTCCAACCGTTGGAACTTCACTTAGATCATACCAAAGTCCATATCCGTTCTTAGTTGAGATAAACACTTCATTTCCTTCTACTAAGAATCCATCGATTAATTTGTCTTTTCCTTTAAGCTTCATACATACCATCGGTTTAGATATTCTCGTTGATTTAAAGTCTTTTATAACTGCGGTTTTAATCATTCCGTCCTTTGTTGCAAGACACACTAATTGTTCACTATCAGGATCAGTTACTGGTACAACACTTATAATTTCTTCACCTTCATCAAGTTTAACTAAATTGCTAACATGTTTTCCAAGATCCTTCCATACCGTTGCAAATATCGTATGAACTGGAACATATAAATAGTTACCAAATGAGGTAAATATTATTAAGTTATCAATTGTATTAAGTTCAAAGAATCCGATTAGATAATCTCCGTCTTTTAGGGTTGGAGCTTCTTCTGTTGCCTGATAACTTCTAAGACTAGTTCTTTTAATATATCCATCTTTTGATAAAGTTACGATTACATCTTCTTTTTGTATCATATCTTGAGCATCTATCTTAATTTCTGTTATCTCTTCTTTAATATCCGTCATTCTAGGAACCGCAAATTCCTTTTTAACTTCTCTTAATTCTTCCTTCATAACTCTTTTTAACTCTTCTTCACTATTTAAAATAAGCTCTAAATTCTTAATTAACTCTAATAGCTTTACCTTTTCTTCTTCAAGAAGTAATACATCGGTATTAGATAATCGATATAGTTGTAAAGTAATAATTGCTTCGGCTTGCTCATCGGTAAAACCAAATTCATTAATGATATTTTGTTTGGAATCACTTCTATTCTTACTGGCTCTAATTACTCTAATGACCTCATCTAATATCGAAATACATTTAATTAATCCATCAACGATATGCAGTCTTTTTTTAGCTAAAGCTAGATCAAACTCGGTTCTTTTTAAAACAACTTCTTTTTTATGAAGAATATAGGCATCCAAAATCTCTAAAAGCCCTAATTGCTTTGGCGTACGATTATCAATTGCTACGACATTATAGTTAAAACTTACTTGTAAATCGGTATTTTTAAGAAGATAATTTATTATTAAATCGGTATTAGCATCCTTTTTTAGGTCAATTGCAATTCTTAATCCGTCTCTGTCTGATTCATCACGAACCTCAGTAATTCCATCTATTTTCTTATCTATTCTTATATCATCTATTTTTTTAACTAATTGAGCTTTATTAACTTCATAAGGAATTTCATTAACAATAATTGAAAGTTTTCCTTTTTCTTTAACAACCTCATATCTTGCATTAACAATTACTCTACCCTTACCTGTTTCAAAAGCACTTTTAATTCCGTCATACCCCTCAACAATACCACCAGTTGGGAAATCTGGTCCTTTAATATGATTCATAATGGTCTCAAGCGAAGAATTAGGTGAATCTATCCTTCTAATAGTTGCATCGATTACCTCGCCTAGATTATGTGGTGGGATATTAGTTGCATAACCTGCTGAAATTCCACTTGATCCACTTACCAAGATATTTGGGTAATTTGCAGGAAGAACAGTCGGTTCCATTGTTGTATCATCAAAGTTTGGTGAGAATTCAACAGTATTTTTATCAAGATCACTAACTAATTCATTACTAATCTTTGAAAGTCTAGCCTCCGTATAACGATAAGCTGCTGGACTATCCCCATCGATCGAACCATTATTTCCGTGCATATCAATATAAGGAAGTCTTATCTTCCAGTCTTGACTCATTCTAACCATCGCATCGTAAATTGATGTATCTCCATGTGGATGGTAATTACCAATTACATCTCCGACGGTTTTCGCACTCTTACGATATCCCTTATCATAGGTATTCTTTTCCTTATACATCGAATAAATAATTCTTCTTTGTACTGGTTTTAGACCATCCCTTACATCAGGAATCGCACGATCTTGAATAATATATTTTGAATAACTACCAAAACGAAGACCCATTATTTCTTCTAGTGAATATTCATATATTTTCTCAACTATATCCTTCATATATTCCCCCGATTAGTATTTTGCTAATAGATAATTATAGGTATCTATATAATTAACATCAATTAACCCTTCAAAATTTACTACTACTTCATCAAGTAATTTCTTTATATATATTACATTTAAACTCTTTAAATCTTCATTTGGATGCTCTTCCTTATATTTATCATTAGAGTTCTTAATATCATTAAGCCCAATATTTCTTATAATCATCCCATAAGTGAATGTTGATTTATCATCATCGCTTGAAAAAAACAAAGTTTTTAACTCACTAATATCTGTTCTACCTTCTTCTAACAAATAATATAGAGTCATTCCATATTCCGTAAATTCATTTAATCTATTAACTAATTTCTTACTTCTATTTTTATCTAGTACCATTATGCCCTCTTATTCTATTTTATAATCATCCTCTAAAGAGAAAACAACATTTTCCTCTATCCATTTCTTTCTTGGTTCAACACTATCCCCCATAAGAACACTTACTCTTTTTTCTGCTAAAGTCGCATCATCGATCTTTACTTTTATTAACTTTCTAGTCTTAGGATTCATCGTTGTATCTGCTAACTGATCAGCATTCATCTCTCCAAGACCTTTATATCTTTGAATATCGCATTTTTTACCTTTTGATTTTTCTTGCATTTCTTCAACGGTGTAAGCATATTCGATATTTTTGCCACTTTGAATTTTAAATAGCGGTGGCATCGCAATGTATAGCTTTCCCGCCTCGATTAAAGGTCTCATATAACGATAAAAGAAAGTCATAAGTAAACACTGGATATGTCCACCATCCTCATCAGCATCACTCATGATAATAACCTTATCATATTCGCAATCACTTAATTCAAAGTTAGGACCATAGCCTGCTCCGATCGTGTAGATCATTGTATTTATCTCTTCATTTTTTAAGATATCATCAACTTTTGCTTTCTCGGTATTAATAACCTTGCCACGTAGTGGAAGAATTGCTTGAAATTTTCTATCTCTACCTTGTTTTGCTGAACCACCAGCCGAATCTCCTTCGACCAAGAATAATTCGTTTTTAGTTTTATCCTTACTTTGGGCTGGGGTTAATTTACCAGATAGTGCTCTTTCTTTCTTATTGTTACTTTTTCCCTTACGAGCATCATCTCTTGCTTTTCTAGCCGCTTCTCTAGCAGTTCTACTCTTTAAAGATTTTTCTAAAATATCGGTTGCAACTTTTTTATTTTCTTCTAAAAAGTATTGTAAATTTTCATAAACAATCGAATCTACTACTGTTCTAGCTATCGGTGTTCCTAGTTTTGATTTAGTCTGGCCCTCAAATTGTAATAAAGCCTCTGGTACTTTTAAATTTAAGACTGCTGTTAATCCTTCTCTTACATCACTACCCTCTAAATTAGAGTCTTTTGCCTTTAAAAAGCCATTATTCTTAGCATAATCATTAAATACTCTGGTTAAAGCAGTTTTAAAACCAATTTCATGACTACCGCCATCTGATGTTTTAACATTATTAACAAAAGATATAATATTTTCTTGATAAGTATCTGTAAATTGAAGAGCAACTGCTACTTCGATTTTATCCTTTATACCTTCAAAATAAATAGTTTGATGAATTTCATTTTTATCTTCATTTAAATATTCAACAAATTCCTTTAATCCATTTTGATAATTATATTTATTACTTCTACCATTTACCTCATCTACTACCTCAATAGTAATGCCCTTAAGTAAAAAGGCTGATTCCTGCATTCTCTCGCATATCGTACTATAAGAAAAATTAGTAATTGAAAATATCGAATCATCTGGCATAAAAGTTACGGTTGTTCCCGTCTTATTAGTAGGACCAATTTTCTTTAAAGGTGTTTTTAACTTACCACCATTTTCAAATGAGATAAAATATTCAAACTTATCTCTTTTAATGTTAACTTCCATCCATTTAGATAAAGCGTTAACTACGGATGCTCCGACACCGTGAAGGCCACCTGAAACTTTATAACCAGACTCTTCAAACTTACCACCAGCATGAAGAACTGTATAGATAACCTCAGGCGTTGATTTACCGCTTTCATGCATTCCAACTGGAACCCCTCTTCCATGGTCTTCTACACTAACGCTTCCATCTTTATTAATAGAAACTCTTATATAATTTCCATAACCATTGATAACCTCATCTGTTGCATTATCAACAATTTCCCACACTAAATGATGCAGTCCTTTTTTATCAGTAGACCCGATATACATTGCCGGTCTTTTTCTTACTGCATCTAATCCTTCTAATATTTTAATCGAATGTTCATCGTATTTAGTTGACATATTTATCAGCTCCATAATAATTATAACAAATAAAAAGCCTTTTTAAAGAAAAAATCATAAAATATGTCAAATATATCAATAAAAAAGAGAACTATTTTTGGTAATCCTCTTTCTTTTGTTTCCCTTTATATTCTTCTTCGATATCATACATAGCTCTTAATGCCTCATAATTTTTTCTACTAGAATGCATTATATAATCATGAAGTCTTTCAAAATCTCTTTCTAATTTATAATCTCTTTGTTTTTCGTTTTCTCTACTATTATATAACTTTAACCCAGTAAATAAAATATATAAAAAAGCTTTTAAACTTTCACCCTTATCATCTGATAACCATTTATTATTAATTACTTCTCTTCCTTGAGCAGTAGATGAATCAGCATTATCAACAAGTGATTTGACTAATTCCTCGCTCATACTTGGAAAAACTTGTTGAATAAAATCATTGGTATAATTTTCTTTCTTTTTATATTTAGTATCTGAAAAATTATTAATAATATCAACCCACGAAGGATTACTAAAAATAGCCGGTCTAATATTTCCATTACTATCTTCAATATAAACCTCATCAATTTTTTCTGGAATTCCTAATACTTTTTTTAATTTAGTCAAACTAGTAGAAGCGGTATATAAATCAATATCCATTAAAGACATAAAAGTTTTATCTTCTTTTAATAATAAACTCTTTGGATCAAGATAAAGCTTTTTATCTCCAAAAAGAAATACTATACTATATTGTTTATCCATAATTATATTTTTTGTTTATCCTCGTCTTCTTTTCTAACCAAACCGTTTTTCATATAATATGCATAATTTAAATACATTGATCTAAAACTGTTATATTCAGTTATTAATATCGTTAATAAGTCACTTGCTAACATATTCTTTTGACTATATAATGTCTTCTTTTCAATGTAATCTTCATGACTTAAAACTTTTGATTCAACCGCTTTTAAATTATCGCTAATATCAATTAATTTTTGTTGTAATCTCTCGTTAATATGAGAGCCTTTTTTATATTCGCTTGAGGTTAACATTGTTAAAAAATCTGGATTTGTTCTATCGTAAACCAATTTATAAACTTGATCATAAGCACTTCTTAGAACACCATCATCTACATTTAGAAGACCACTAAAATTTTTAGAAAAGTATGCCCAATAGGAATTGTTAAATATTACCGGTATTTTAATTTCTTCACCGCCATATTGATAAGAGATATAACCTCTTGCATTAGTTGGTGATCCTCCTATTGAATCAAAATTAGGTAAATTTGCTGTTATTCTATCAAGATTTACTAATCTATCTTTAGGAATAAAATCTTTTCTTAAAGCTTCTTCTGGCATAAATAAATCCAAAGAAGGTACATAATAATTTTTATAGTTTAAACTATCTAGGGCTACTAGTGAATATCTTGCACCAGCTTCATTAGTTAAATCACTACAAAGCAGTTTAAGATCTTCTAAATCCCTTTTTTTCATTTCCTGATATAACATTCTTAAGAATCGGTAATCAGATATATATACTAATAGTTGCTCTTGTAGTCCATTAACCCTCATAGCACAACCATATTGATCTTCATTATCTTTTTCAGCGCTTTCTTTTAGTTCTCTTCTTGCTGTTTTAATAGATAAAAGTAAATCTTCTAATTCCATAATAGATTTTGCTATATCCTTGTTTTCAGGCTGATTAGCTATCTGTTTAAGATTAAAAGTTCCCTTTTGTAATTCTAGACTTATCTTACCAACTAAACTCATATATTCTCTACTTTGTAGATATGATTTTTCTTCATCATATTCATTTAAAATACTTTGTAATTCTAAATCATTAAAAAGCGGTCTAATCTTCTTTTTAGTTTCACTATCATAAATAGCTATATCAACTACTTCTTCTGGTTTATAAAAATATTTTTCTAAACTTGCCTTCCCTGCTGTAAATCTATCGATTTCTAATAAGGAATATTCTGGTTTATATTCTCCTTCAAAAGGAAACATATCTAACAAATTTCCATTAAACCTTCCATAGTATTTTAAATTGCCTTCTAACTCAATTACTAAATTATATTTTTTCATAATACACCCCTTATTTATTCGCATATTTTACCATAAAAGATGAAAAAACGCAAGAAAAAGGCTCTACTTCTTAGTAAGAGCCATTCCTTCATACATAACCATCGGCTTTTCTTTTTCCTTATTTATTGATAATTTATTTAAAAATTTCCTATACAGATATCTAAATACATTATAATCCTTCATAAGTTCTTCTAAATAAGCCAGAAGATCATCTTTTTTATCCTCTAATTTATCTAACAATTCATAATCTCCTTTAGAAGTAGCAATATCAATTTCTTCTTTATTTTTATAATATTTACGCATAATTTTCATTATAACTGCTTCTTCATCTATAGCATCATCTACAATATCTTCTTTCGGAAAATATTCTTCTACTTCGACTAAATCTAAAATATTTAATTTAACAGCTACAGAATCCGTATTTGCTTTACCATCTTTAGTGCTACTAACGATATCTAGCCAATCAAGGTCATAGTAAATCACATCAAGCACTTCGTTACTTTCTTGAACTAAAATATATACATTCTTAATTCCCGTTTTTAATATTCTAGGGTCTTCGTTAGAACTAGTATATTTATCTATTTCTATTAAAGAATTTGTCGGTATGTCTTTTGGTTGATCTTTAAAAGACATAAGACTATACTCTTTAATTTTATCATTTGTTATATGAATTAAAGCACAAGCCCCATCTTCATGCTCTACAACTAATGCGTATCTTTTCATATTACACCCCTTCATTTTTTATTAATTATCTTTTTTATACCTATTTGGCATTTTCTTCTTTTCTTCCTTTACTTTAACTTTTACATTTTCTTTAGGAACCAATCCATTCTTTTTATAATAGCAAAGATTTAAATATAAGGCGCTTATATCAAGATATTCCATTGGTATATCAACTAAATTTGAAATTATATATAAATACTCTTCTTTACTATAATATTTACCCTCATATAAGAAATTCTCATGTTTTGGTGATGCTAAAACTCTTTTCATTTTTATTAAATAATCCCTTACACTATCAGTTATAGGAGTGCCTTTTTTATAATCATCACTTAACATCATATCAATAAAATCAATATAAGTTTCATCTTTAACAGCTTTATTTAAAGCTTAAACAAAATCGTTTGCCATATCAATATTAATTCTAGAGCCATCAATAAAGGCATTTGCTAAATTCTCCCATTTAGGATCATCAAAAATTATAGGTAATCTAACTCCTTCATAATAAGGAAACTCTATATATGAATCTTCAATTTCGCTAAGTGGATAATATCTTTTAAAAGATGGCAACTTTGAGGTTAATAAATCAACTTCCATCAAATCAATCGTTGGTGGTACTCTACTCTATCATAATATGCTGTAAATCTTTCCTCTTTAGGTTCGTAGTACTTTTTATCACCAAATTTCGTTTCCATTACTAATGAACATCTATTATTTTTGTTTACCTCTTTCTTAGGTAATGCTACATCCTTTTTATCTTTTTGGTTTTTTCTTTCATAAAGATATCTTAATCCTAAATAATTATCAGCTAGTTCACTTGGATTTATTCTAATTCTTGTATCCTTTTTTCTTTGTTTTTCAATGATCAGACTATTAATACCAATATATTCACTAGGAGTTAAAGAGGAACTATTCTCGCTTTTTAAAGTATCTTCATTTGGCATATAATCTAATACTCTGCTTAATAAATCCTTTGCTAGTTTAACAGAAGACCTTGAATCATTATATTTCCTATCTTCAAGAACCTCAAGTAATTTTGGTGAGGAAAATATTGGTTTTAAAGTTGCATCTTCATTAGGAAGTTTGATATATGCTCCTACTATTCCATAATTATCCATAAATCTATCTAAATTTCTTATACCTAAAGTAAATCGATCGATTTCCTCTAGCGAATTAGTTAACCATTTGGCCTTATTATCCGATAGTGGATAAACATTTGGACCATCTTCTGTAACGTGAAGTATAAATTTTTCAGTACCTTTTGTAAACAGATTATTACACTCTAATATTAATTTACATCCCATCATATTTATCTCTCCTTTTTTAATTCCCTATAATAATATAAATTAATAGAAAATATAAGCATATAAAAAGACTGTCTAATTACAGTCTCATCATTTTAAGCATCTTCAACAATTACTTTAAGAGTTGCCATCGCCTTAGCCATAATTGAGTTATTGGCAGTATATTCACAAGTCTGTGAAATAGTTGCCCTACCAGTTCCAGTTCCCCTAATAATCCAATCGTAATGATTAGTGTGTAGATTAACTCCTGTTGGTTGTTGTCTAGACCATGGTTTATAATTAACAAAATCTATTTTACTTGGAGCTGGGTTAACATCTGATAAAGTATGAACAACCCTTTTTGATCTTGCAGTAGCATCTCCATCTGCCGATGTTCTTTGAAGAAGTCCAATCATTCCAGTATTTGTTGGTAATTTAACCGTAACAATTAATTCTTCTCCTTTTTTCAACCTAATAACCGATCCGGGCTGTATTTCTTCTCCCGTTTTATTATTAAATAATCTTAAATGTTTTATCATCTTAACATAATTAGGATGAAGAGTATATTCGTTCGGATTATCGATATTTCCTAAGAACAATTTTTTCTTTGCTAATATATCTGCTGGTAAATTGCTCATATCTAATGTTGTATTTGCTGGTGGATCAGGTAAAGCTTCAAATTCAGTTACCTCTATAGAATTAATCTCTTTTATTTTAGAATCAATTTCGCTTTCTATACTAGTTACTTCTCCTGCTCTTTTATTTTTTTCTTCCTCTTCTAATCCTGCTATTTCACGCTCTTTATTATCTAATTTAACCAATAAGTTATAAAGATCATTTTGTGTTAATCCACAAGCCTTATTTAACTTTTCGATATTAGCTTTCAAATAACCAAAATTTTTTAAAAGAGTCGGTATAACATTAACATTTAGTTCATTTTTCCCTAACTCCTGCCATAAACTATCACTTAAATTATTTTGTAGATATGTATGACTATTTCCTAAAGCATCACAAAAAGAAGTTAGTTTAGCACCTTTTTCAACTATATTAACATTTTTTAATGAATTGTAATATTTTTCATATTGAGCCTTCATAATTATCCCTTCAATACTCTTAAATAGTACCCTGTATATTTCTTTCTTGTCTGTGCTCCTGTTGTCATAAATCTCGATTGTGGAGTATCCATTCTTTCTATTTGAGCATCCCAACTATCCATTATTAATAGATCATCTTCCGTTAAGGAATCAGGTCCGGATACTGTATCTTTAAAACCTACTACCGTTACAAAGTGCCTACTTGTTCCAGCTTTATTTCCATTAACTTGCATTATTACTGGTTTTCCCTGAGTAATTTGTTCATAGATTTTAGCTAAAGTAGCTTTTTTATCATCGTTAAAGAAATCAGTAAACTCTCCAGCATGTCTCCAACGATAAGCAGATTCCGCATTATCTCCACCTTGACCAGTATATAAATTTGAAGCATGTACATAAGAAAAGGCAAGACATAGATCACCATATCTTTCGGTATTACTATTTTGTCTAATACCTGCGCTACGAGCTGCTGAGGCATAACTTCCTACATCATAAGCTGTTTTTACAACATAGAAATTTCCACCATTAATTGATTTTCTAACCAATTTAGGATTATTTGCTAAATCCGTATTTACAGTTGTTGAAGTAGAAGGTACCTCTTCGATTACTGGTGCTTTTCCATCATGAGTTATACCTGGTCTATCGATAAGATTTCCCGCTGCAAGATTAGGACCAGTAATAATCCTTTTTTTACCACCACTTTTAGCTGGAGGGTTAGTAGCACTTCCAACCCCTTGAGTTATCGGAATCTGGTATCCTCCAGTATCACCGATACCCTTTTTAAAAATAGAATTAATTAAGTTTGGAACCTCTCCAGTATTTGTAACACTTGCACTTACATAGGTTGTACTACTGTGAGAACCAAGATCAAGATTTTTTATTTCAATAATTTTATTATCAATTTCTTTAATTTTATTTTTTATTAAAACTTCTAAATTAGCAATTTTTGATTTATCTTTATCTTCTTCCTTAACGTTTTTTAAAGCTTCGTATTCTTCATCCATAGTTTTTAACTCTTCTAGCAAAGGAAGGAGTTCAACAATAGACTTATTAGCTGCTATCTTTAGTTTTGCTATATTTTCTTCGGATAAATTTTTTATATCATAACCTATCATCGGTATATAAACATCTTTCATATACAATATACCTTGTTCATTTAAACTCGAATTTTCTAACATCTTTATTAAAGCATTAGTGCTGTACATCAGCTCTTGAGCTTTTTCTTCCAATGACATCGCACTGACTAAAAGATTCTTCGCTTTAGTTAAACTATCATAATAATGCTTATATACACTTGTAAAAAAAACAGCCATAGGTCCTCCTTATCTTTAATTTACATCTAGATTTTCACTATTTTCATCCAAACTCTTTTTAGTTTGTTCTTCTTCCCTCTTATAATTTTCCAATGTCTTCTTTAAAAAAGTACTATGGCTTTCAAACTCCTTAACAATATCTGGAAATTCACTTGATACCTCTTTGTAGTACTCATAATAACTCTCTTGAGTCTTACCACGCCATATATCATCACTACCATTTAAAACTTCTGTTTTACTGTCCATTTCTTCATAGACTTTTTTTAAACGATCAATTTCTGCATCAAAATCCGTAATAATCGAAGTTAAATTTTCTTCATTAATATCTATTTTCATATAACTCCGCCCCCTTTTTCATCTCTTCCTTCCACTCATGATCCTTATTTTTATAGTTACTAGAAAAAATTCTTAATAATTCGCTTAAATTTTCTACCTTATTAGTGTTAGTTTTTTGAAGCTTAATAAAATTCAAGGCTTTAGCAACAAAAACATCGCTATCTATTCCCTTCCAAGCTTCAGGCATTCTATTCATTATCTTTTCCATGTTGTCTAAAATTTCAAGAATTTCTTCTTTTTTTGTACCAATAAAATCTCCCTTTTCTTTTAATTCATCATATTTAACTCTTAGGATCATTCATAACACCTTCCTTAATAATTTCCATATATTTTTTATCCGATAATAAATCATTAACCGAAATATTCTTTGCCTTTGATAAATTATCAAAATACTCTTTAACTCTTTTTATTTCCTCTTTTGGTACATCAATTAGATTATCACCATCGTAATACATATCATGAAAACTCTTCATTAAAAGCTCTTCATGTTTTTCATCTATTAATAAATCAGATACATTCATATTATTTTTAAGTGCTACCTGTTTATAATAAGAAAGTCCTGCCAAGAACAAAACCTCATCAACCTCAAGAAATAAATTTTTCTCTTCTTTTGCAATAGATTCTAGAAGTTGTTTTTGCAATTCTTTTTCCTCGTCTAGCGACAATTCACTTTGAACAGCAGTATTATCTTTAAGCATCTTCTTTAATTGATATATAAGCATATTAGACTTAGCAGCATCAGTAAATAAAGCAGTTAGACTTGCTGTATTATAGGTAAGTAAATTCTTTAACATTTGTAATCTACTCTCACTTGAAAAAAGTGGAATAACTTCTTTTAAGTAAGAATTTTCGATAGCTTTTCCACTTTCTTTTTCTAAATTCTGATCTTCTCTACCACTTGTAGATCCCCCAGCATAAGGAGAATCCTTAATTCTTTTTCCATCTTGAGCATACTCAATAAATCTTTGATTTTGACTTTCTTGATCTCGATAATCCTGTGCATGTTTTGCAAGCTTATTTATTAGCGAATTATGAACTTCTCCTAATGAAGCAGTCTGTGCTTTAATCTTTGTTATTCCATTAGAAAACAAACCTAATTCTTCTAATACTGAAAAATTGCTATTAATCGAAGTCTCTATATCATTTTTTAAAATATTTAAGCCTTCGGTTAAATTGGCTTTTGCTGCTTCTAGTTCTTGTTCGCTATATACAATTTTATCTGCCATATTATAACTCCTATTTTCTAACTATATTATATCAAAACTAACCAATTATTAATAGTTATTTATCTTTTTTATTAATTGGTATCTTATTTCTGTACACCTCAACCAGCCTTACTAACACTATTGGTATAAGGGCATATAAGAAATTTAATTCCGTAACCAAGCTTAAAAAAGAAATAATAATTGTCAATAACGCCAAAAAGATCATTAAATATCTAAGATATTTTCTTTTTTGTAAATTTTTTATGTTTTGCTCATTAGTTAAATTCATAATGCCTCCTTAATAATAAAATAAATTATCAAAACAATCATTAAGATAAGAGGAATAATAAGCAATATTTTACGCTTATTTTCTTTTTCCTTTTCAACGACTACATGTCCTTCAAATTTATACAAATAATTATCTATTTCACATATTAATTCTTGATTTAAATTAGCTGATGAACGAAGATATTTCAAAATTTCAATCTCGCTATAATCATTATAGATATCTACTCTTCTTACAACACTTAAAATAATTTTTTTTAATATTTCATCCGTTAGAAGTTTATTTTCATTTATTTTTTTTACATCATTTAAGCTATAATTATCCACATTAATCCCTCTTACTTTAAATATTCATATCTATCTAGATAGTATTTATCCTTATCTTTTTTTAATAACAAACGATAATTTGGTCCATTATTAAGTGCTTTATCAACTGCATATACTTTATCTAATTTAGAAGAGTCATATTTTAAATAGGAAATATAAACATAGATATATTCGCTATCTTCAGTAACTCGAATGATTCTTTTAACCTCCGATAGATTACATTTATTATCTTCCTTTTTATTTAATAATACAACTGCGGTTAGAAGATGATTATTATCTTCTTCGACATTTATAATTTTGTTTTCGATGTTACTATAATTGCTTATATCCGATAAAGAAGGTGTAAAACCAAAGTAGTCTTTATAGAATTGAAGAGATTTAATATCGGTTTTAATAACTTGATAATTAATATTCATATCTTGAATTTTTCCATTATCAAACAAAAACTTTTCAATCTTCTTTTCGTATTCATTTTTTATTTTTGCTTGTCCTTCATAGCTATAAAACTCTTCTTTTCTTAAAGAATCCTTATTTAATAACTTAAAGTTATATGGAGTAAATAGTTCCTCATAAGTGATTTTTCCACTTTTTTCTTTAAATATGACATTTGTTAGTTCACAGTCTTTATCTTTATTTAAACCATAGATAACCTCTAAGAAATTTTCAATTTTTTTAATTCTATCTATATCAAAGATCTCATCTTCTAAATTAGGATTTATCTCAACAAGCCTACTATCAAAACTAGTGTTTTGATTTATTATTACTGGACGATCATAATTTTTTAGAGAATTTTCTTTAAATTTTTTATCCTCTATATATATTAAATATAAAATTGTTCCTAAAACTACAACAATGGTGATTGCTAATAAAATATTTTTTATCATTTTCTTCTTGTTATTCATACAACCCTCCATTATCAATTTAATCGTATCATATATATACCCTTGATATCATTAAAAAAAAGATGGCTTTACACCATCTTTTACATCATTAAAATAAGGAAAGTTGATCATCTTCATCAAGATTATAAAAAATATTCATATTTCTCATCTTATCAATTACCGTTTGTGATATTTTTGCTCTTGATTGAAGATTTTTAATACTCGTAAAACTTCTTTCTTCTCTTTCAGAAACAATCGCATTTGCTACGGTTAGTCCTAGACCTTCAATACTTGAAAATGGTGGGATAATTGACTTATCATCTTTTACTATCCATCTTTTTGAATCGCTTTCTTTTAGGCTTACCGGTAAGAAAACCATTCCTCTAGCTGATGCTTCTAGGGCAACTCTTAAACTTTCTAATTGATTTAATTCCTTATTAGAAGCGGTCTTACCCATCATAACAAGATTTTCAACTCTTTCTCTAATCGCTTTATAGCCTTTTATCATCGTTTCCACATCAACATCAACTGCTTTTGATGAAAACCATGAGGCATAAAAATATACTGGCATATGAACTTTATACCATGCTAATCTAAAGGCACTAGTTACATAGGCACTAGCATGAGCCTTAGGAAACATGTATTTAATTTTTTGACAAGAATCGATAAACCAGTCTTCAATTTTATACTTTTTCATCTTATCAGCAAATTCTTGCCAAAGTGCTGGTTCTTTACTTGGTCTTCCTTTTCTTACAAATTCCATTATTTTAAAAGCATCTAGTGGAGGAAGTCCCTTATACATCAAATAAACCATAATATCATCACGACATCCAATAACATCTTTAAAAGGTACTATTCCCTTTTTTATAAGCTCTTGAGCATTTCCAAGCCACACATCGGTTCCATGAGAT
>CAYMAV010000017.1:0-6070 GCA_964388545.1 uncultured Clostridium sp. | reverse complement strand
TTAACTAATTCGGCAAAGGTTTTTGGTTTAGTCTCGCTTACCATAGAAATTGTAAAATCGGTTCCAAATTCTGGTACTCCTAGAGTTCCTGTTTCACTTAAAATCTCTTCATTAGTTACTCCTAAAGCCTTTGTCGATGAGAAGATGCTCATTGTTTTTTCATCATCCATCGGTACATCTAATACATTAGTTCCTGACATCTCTTGGATAAGTCTTAACTGAGTCGGATCGGAATGTCCTAGAATATCTAGTTTTAAAATACACTCTTCAATTGCCTTATAAGAAAAATGAGTTGTTCGCCATTCACTGTTAGGATCTTCTGCTGGATACTGATAAGGAGTAAAATCAAATACCTCTTTATATTCAGGTACTACAACAATACCTCCTGGATGCTGCCCAGTTGTTCTTTTTACTCCTACGCAACCTAAAGAAAGCCTTTCTATTTCGGTATTTCTAATACTTGAATACCTTCTTATCTTAGTTAAATATTCATTGAAATTATAATTGATATCTTCCGGCAACATCTTTCTAATTTGCTCGCTTTTTATTATAAATCTTCTAGCAATCTCCTGAGGTTTTTCCTTATCAACAACATCTAAAACCTCTTTATAATCCTTATCAATACTTTTAAAGATCTCAATTATCATTCTCATAATATTATCTTCAAAATATCCTCTTACAAAACCATTGGCAGTCTTATCTGCTACTGTCCCAATAGTTCCTGCTCTAAAGACATTATCAATTCCAAATAATACTTTAGTATATTCATGAGCTGATGCTTGATATAGATCGCTAAAATTAAGATCGATATCTGGTACTTTATCAGCATTAAAACCTAGGAAAGTGGCAAATGGGATATCCTGACCATCTTTTATATAAAGAGTACCACATTTTTCACAATCTAAATTAGGTAAGTCAAATCCTGATAAATAAGTAGCTCCTAGAGAGTTACCATCCTTATCTTCAAATACACTATGCCCACATTTAGGACAACGATAATGAGGAGGAAGAGGATTAACCTCTGTTATATGAAGAAGATTAGCAACAAAGCTTGATCCTACCGAACCACGAGATCCGACAATATATCCTTGATCTGTTGAATTTTTTACAAGTCGCTCGGCAATTATATAGATAGAGTCGAATCCTCCTCCAATAATTCCTCCTAATTCTTTAGCAATTTTTTCTTCTACTTCCTTTTCTGTTAAAGAAGAATCCCCTTTCTTAAAATAATCTCCAAGTTCTTTTTTTACTCCTTCAAATCCCTTAATCAAAGTATTGTGAAGTCTTTTAAAAATTTCATCTTTTATTTCATTTTCACTTTTTCCATCTAACTCTTTACCTACAATATCTTTATACATCTTATAAACAACATCACCGTAAAGTTCCGTTGAAATACGCTCCTCAATATTATGTGGAAGTGGTGAAGAATATAGTTTAGTTGCCCTTTCATAAACAATATCCGTTATCATCTTAGCGCAGTCTAAATATTCTCCATCATCATTTTTTACACGTGGAGAAAAAGGAATTCCTTTAGTATCAGGAATAATTACAATTTGCTCGACCATATCGGCTATTTTATTAGTATTTTCAACAACTAATTGATAAGCTAGATCACGATCTAAAAAGCTAAAATCATTTAACATTTCTTCCGTTGTTCTAAAATGAGTAGATGGAATATAAGTAATATTATCCCTAGCTAAATAATGCCTTCCACCACCTGGTACTTTTTGATTAATAATCATCTCTCGAAAAACTTTATCTTCTTTTCTAAAATGATGAACATCTCCCGTTGCAACAATTATTTTACCAGCTTCAATGGTTGAATTAATTACCTTAATAACATGATTTTTTAATTCCTCTTCATTTGAAAAATCACCCATTTGAATTAGATAATTATAAACATCAAGTGGCTGAACCTCAACATAATCATAGAAATTAATAACATTAGCCAGTTCTTGCCCTTCTTTACTTCTAGCTTCGATAAATACCTCTGATCTAGAATTATTGCTTCCAATTAAAAGACCTTTTCTTAATTTTTCAATTTCACTTCTTAATATTCTTGGCGTCTTATATAAATACTTCGTATTAGCAAGGGAAATCATACGATATAAATTCTTTAATCCTTCTTGGTTTAAAGCGATGGCATTAAATGTAAAAGTACGACCAAATTTATGAATTTCATCTTTTGAGACTAACTTATTTATATCGCTTATTAATTTAAAATTTTGATTTAAAAGTTTAAGTAACATTTTATGAAATACCTTAGCTGTTGCCTCAGCATCATAGTCTGCTCTGTGGTGGCTTCTTCCCTCACCGCTTTCATCTTCTTCGTCAAATTCAACATCATATCTTTTAGTAATCGCCGATAAACTATGTCTTGCAAAACCTTGATCTAGGGTTCTAGAAAGCTCTAGGGTATCAATTACTGTGTTCTTTAACTCGCCATATTCATGTCTTTTCATTGCCATTTCTAAAAATGATAAGTCAAATTTAGCATTGTGGGCTACTAGTGGTAAATCATTCACAAATTTAAGGAATAAACCTACAACCTCTTTTTCATCCTTAGCACCCTTAACCATTTCATTAGTAATACCTGTTAAATCTGTAATAACTTTTGGTATTTCTCTTTTAGGATCGATAAACATATCAAAGGTCTCAGTTATTTCACCATTTTTAATCTTAACCGCTCCTATTTCGATCATTACATCTTCCCCACCAGCATTAAATCCAGTAGTTTCTGTATCAAATACTACATATTTAGTAGCTAATAATTCTAAATCTGTCGGTCTTATAACTATATCGATAGTATCATCAACAAGCTGTAATTCCGTTCCATAAATACCTTTAAAATATTCTCTATTCTTATTTTTCTTTAATAAGTCATCTAATTCTTCACTTAATTCTTTTTTACGCTCATCATCAGACTCTTCCTTTATTTTTTCTTCTAGTCCTTTAATAGTTTTAACCGTTTTATTATGTCTTTCAATAATCTTTTGAATAGTTGGAAATCCCTGACATCCAGCCGTATCAGTTATTGCTAAAGCCTTATATCCCATGTTTATGCATTCACTTACTATTTCACAAGTATGTTTATCAAGATCAATACTACATAGACCATCCATCTGACTCATCATTGTTGATACATTTAGTTCAACTCTCTTAACCAAAGCATTATCTTCAATTTTTTCATCTGTTTTATTACTTACATTAATATCCTTAAAGTTTAATACTAATTCTCTTTCATAAGCATCTTCCTTAGTACTTCCCTTAACCTTAATCCAGCTTCCATCCTTGCACTTAGATTTAACTAAATCTAAATCTTTTTCATCTTTAAAGAAGGCTTTACAGATTATACTATCCGTTTTATCTGTTATCTTTATTTTTAACATTCTAATTCTAGGAACATCTTCTACATTAAAAATCTTTCCTTCAATTACTACATTATCAATCTCTGAGGTAAGAGAATAAATCTTTGTTATCTCCTCTTTTTCACTTATAAGACTACCAAAAATTACCCCATCATCTTTGGTTTTTTTCGCTTTTAAACGATTTATACGAGCGGAAGGTTTTTCTTCTTGAACAACAAATGGACGACTAGCTATTTTTTCTTCCTCCTCTTTTATTTTCTTTTTAACTTCTTTTAACAACTCTTCATCAATGACTATTTTATAATTAAAATGCGTACCATATTTAAGAAGTTCTTTAGTTAACTTTTTAAATTCTTTTTCTAAGTCACTTTTTGTTTTTTCATTTAAAACAGATAGATAAATACTATACTTTCTAAATTCAATTTTTTCTAATACTGAATTAATATAAGGGTATCTTTTTATATTTTCCACTGCCTTATCAAAATTCGTTTTGAAATTAAGAGAATCCTCGTTTTCATTAATAATAATTAGTTCGATTTTTGCCTCATCAAAATAGCTGGAGAATTTAGTTAACAATTCTTCATAGCATAAAAAAGAAATATCCATATCGTTTTTCATCTCGATATAGGCATATTCTTCTTTATCGTTTACTTCGTAATTAAGAATTTCCGGATTTAAAAATTCCTCATAAAATCTAGCATCAATATTTAATTCTCTTAATATTGATTTAATCTCTTCACTCATAAACCCTCCCTACTACAAATCTAAATCTTCTAATCTTATAATATCTCTTTGATTCTCACAGCAAAAGTCTATAAAACCATAGAGATCCAATTCCTCCAAATCTTCATTTATCGGATATTTATCAATATCAAAAGCTAGTTTATCTCTCATCATATAACTTACCATCGCCTCATGGTCACAACCTTGATACATTAAAAAATATGGATATATTTGTCTTTTAAGTAATTTATATTTTTTTAGTCCTTCATCATACTTTGATTTTCCCGTAATTCTTGTATAAATTTCATTTGATACTATCAAGTCAAGTATAGACTGCACCATCTCTTTATTTTCAGGATTTGCATCCGACATTTCATATTTTAAAACAATAAACAATATTCTAATAATCGCCTTTAATCCATCATTCATATCTTCTCTTTTACCCCAAACAATATTTTTTTTAGGATTTTTAACTAGATATTCTATATTATCAAAATGAGGATGAATTACTAAAATAGTATATTCCTTTTCGATTTTAAATTTCATTAATTCTTCTAATTCTTTGCTTATTTGTCTTTGATTAGTATCCCAAATTTTCATTAAAAACAAACGATATTTGTTAGTTTCCCTCTTAACCTTTTGGAATTCTTCACTACTAATTACAAAATTATAAATTGTATCATCATCAGGTATAAAATCCTTAGTATATTTTAACATCTCAACATTTTCTTTTTCTAATTTCATATATTGTTCTGAATAATTAGTATAAAGTCTTGTTTTTAGAATTTGTATCTCTTTTGATATAGAAGGTCTAAAAAGCAAATTCCATGCTAGAACATAATCATTTACAATAAAATTAACATTCATCGTATCACCTCATTAAATATATCACATTTTTATATAATATTTTCTGTTTTAGAAATAATTTCTAGTCTTTTTTTTATTTTAACATAAACTCCCGTGTGCGCCTCATAATATTCTTCGATAAATTTATGAACATCATCTATTTCTTCACCGATATCTAGTTTTTTTATTTTTGAAATATCAACATAGTTAAGCATCTTTATAAGTTTTAAAGATTTAAGGTCAATTATTTTTTCACCGTCATAGCAGTTAGAACAGATAAATCCTCCTGCTGTAACACTTAAAGTCATTATCTCTTTACATCCACAATTCGTACAGCAATCAAGACATGGTAGAACTCCTAGATATTTTAAATATTTTAATAAAACTATATCAAAGATTATTTTTGGATTAAATCCTTCATCTATTTTTAATATAGAAGAAATCATAATTTCATAGATTTCCTTAATATCTTTTTTAGTTAAATTTTTTTGATTTATTATTTGTTCGGTTAATTCTACTATTGAAAAGGCATAAGCCTTCTTCTTTATATCTTTATAGTCCAAGATAATATTTTTAAAATGAACAATATTTGATATTCCTAATAATTGAGATAAACCCTTTTCCTTATAAGAAATATCAAAGTCTGCTAGTGTAAGAGATGTAGTTCCTTCCTTTAAAGGGCTTTTAGGTTTTCTACAGCCCTTAGCCATAATACTAACAATTCCATAGTCCTCATTAAAAACTCTAATTATTTTACTAGATTCACTATAAAGAACCTCTCCTATTACAATTCCTCTTAATTTAATTACTGCCATACTATCTTAAATTAAACCCAAATTCGGTTAAATATCTTTCTTTCTCACGCCAATCTTCGATTACCTTTACATAAGTTCTTAAGTTTACTTTCTTACCTAAAAACTCTTCGATATCAATTCTTGCCTTAATACCAACCTCTTTTAACATACTTCCTTGTTTACCGATAATAATCTTTTTAACATTTTCTCTATCTACTATTACTAAAACGCCAATATCGATATAGTCTTCGTATTCATTATATTCTTCAACCATACAAGTTATCGTATGAGGTATTTCTTCTCTAGTTAGTCTAAGAAGTTTTTCTCTTACTACTTCTG
>CAYMAV010000016.1:0-23034 GCA_964388545.1 uncultured Clostridium sp. | reverse complement strand
TTAAAACAAAAAAGTACTTAATTACCGAAGTTATTAAGTACTTAAGTGTAATTATTTACAAACAGGATATTGAATTTAATCAATGTGTTTGTTGAATAATTACAAATATATTTTATAACATATATTAGACCTTGTCAACCCTTTTTTAAAATTTATTCTTTTGGACCAATTTCTTTTTCTGGATCTAATAAATTTCGTCAACTTCCAGAAGGTAAAAATGCCGAAACATCCTTTCCTTCCTCTCTTGCTAGCATAAAAGCATCCCATTGTTCTTGAGTTAAAACCTCTTTAAAATGATTGCTATAAAAACTATACCATGCTTGATATGACGGAGTAACTTGTACATGATTATCTATTTCAGGTTCAGGTATTTCTACTCCAAATCTTGTTGTTTGATAAACTAGATATTCTAACGCATACTCTTCCTCTGTTAAATCAATTTTAGGAATTCTTCCAGGTTTCATATCATGACGACATCTCCAAATATGTCCTCCTAAAGCATCAATTTGAAAAAATAATTCCACCTCAGCCATATTTTCATAAATTTCAAGATTTGTAAGATGTCCAGGATCTTTTCCATAAATTCTTGCATTTGCTATTCTTGCTTGTTTTTCGGCTTCAGT
The DNA here is from genome assembly GCA_964388545.1 of uncultured Clostridium sp. Taxonomy (GTDB): domain Bacteria; phylum Bacillota_I; class Bacilli_A; order RF39; family UBA660; genus RUG13868. Next base: position 22,411 of record CAYMAV010000016.1, on the reverse strand, counting down.
TTCAACATAATCCTCAATATTTCTTTCACCATATAAAACTATATTATGTATTTCTGGTTTGTTAGGAAATGCTCTACCATTTACAACTTCTTTAATTCTTTCTTCTGGTTTGTTAATATCTCACTCCATAGTAGGATTAGAATCTTCTAATCGAGATCCTATAGACTACATTAAATAACTACAAATGGGCTCTGCTCCCATTACTTCACTAAATGCATCTTTTAATTCAACTAAGGCACTAGCTCCCTTATTTTCAGAAGAAACTGTAATGCTTTCTCCTACAACATATGTTATTAAAACCTTGTAACCATTATAAATACATTCTATACCTCCCGTTATCATCATACTTAATGGATCTGATACTATTTTTATCTTATCTTTACATTTCTCTTCTAAATACTCACCTAAATGCATTGGGCTAGGTACTACAACCTTTTCTATATAAAAACCTCCCTTTAATAGTTAGTTATTATAACAAATTATTTTAATTTGTAAATCATATTTTTAAAAACAAAAAAAGTACTTAATTACCGAAGTGATTAAGTACTTAAGTGTAATTATCTACAAACAGGATATTGAATTTAATCAATGTGTTTGTTGGATAATTACAAATACATCTTATAACATATATTAGACCTTGTCAAGCTTTTTTATTAAAATTTAATATTTAATTAAAAAGGCATTAATTATTTAACGCCCTTCTATGATTTCTATATCTTATTATTAATAATATAATAACTATTATTATAATTACTATCCACCAATAACATAGTAGTTTTTCTCCAATATAGATACTTGTTACTAAATTTTTAGAATTGCTTGACATATATTTAAAGAATGTTTCTCCATCCTCATTATATATAACAACATCATCAGTTATATCTACTAATTCTCCATCTATTTTAGTATAGATTCTTAATTTGTCTAAATTTTTATAGAATTCTCCAAGCTTAACAGTTATTTCTGTTGCTTCTTCTGTATTCTTACAATTTAACTCATATTTTAATCCAGAAACTACTTTTACTCTTCTTGGGTTTTTAATATCACTTACATCTAGTGGCTCTATATTAGAAGTTAATAAACAACATCCTGTTGATTTTATTAAAGCCTTTGATAATGATTTATGATAATTTATTGGTTTTACTTCATATACATCTATAAAATCATCATTAGTCTCTTCTTTTTCTTCAGGTTTTTCTGTATTCTCTTCTTTAGTTTCTTCTTCTTTTTCTTCTGATTCTTCAATTTCTTCTTGGATTTCTTCTACTGGCTCAGTTTTTTCATATACCAAAATTTCTCTTGTTAATATACTTTCTTGATTAAGTGAATCTTTTGCCTTATAAGTAATTATATATTTACCTACAAGATTAGTATTAACTACTCCTATTATATCTATTACACAACTTACATCATAATTATCCTTGCAAGTAGCACCCTCTTCAATATATTTTAAACCTTTTAATATCTGAATATTTTTTAGTCCTTTTAACTTTATTATAGGAGCTTCATTATCAAAGTAAATTTAAATAAAAAAGTACTTAATTACCGAAGTGATTAAGTACTTAAGCGTAATTATTACGGTTAGTAAAGTTAATAAATTAACTAACTGGTTGAATAATTACAAATACATCTTATAACATATAAATTAAGTTGTCAACCCTTTTTTTCTTTATTAATCTTTTTATTAATGTGTTATAATTTTATTGAGGTGTTAATATGGCCAAAAATAATACTTATGTAATTAAAGTATCCGATAAAACTAAAAACAAGATGATTAAATATTATGCTGATAAAATAAGGGATAAAAAAGTACCTTATGCCGTTTTCCAGGCGGATGATTTTGATACAGTAATAACTCTATATGAATCAAATAAAGCGATGTTTCAAGGGAAAAACGCTGATATGGATGCAAATATGTGGAGCGAGATAGATGGACAAGGCAAAATTAAAGAGAAAAAAGAAGATAAGAAAAAAATAGATAAAAATTATTACTATGTATCATCTATTGGATCAGATGAGGTTGGAACCGGTGATTATTTTGGACCGATTATTGTTACTAGTAGTTATGTTTCTAAAGATGATATTGATTTCTTAACCGAATTAAAAATTAAGGATAGCAAAAAGACTAGTGATGAAGAAATATTAAAACTAGTTCCTAAAATTATAAAAAGAATAAAATATAAGAGTATAATTATGCATAATGAAGAATATAATAAAAAACATAGCGGTGACTTTAATATGAACAAGATAAAAGCTATTATGCACAATAAAGCATTATTTCAAATTGTTAATGAAGAAAAATTAGATTATAAATATATTATCGTAGACGAATTTGTTAATCAAAAGAAATATTACGAATACCTACAAGGAATTAATAATATTCAAAGAGGTATTACTTTTATTACCAAAGCCGAAGATAAAAACCTAGCGGTTGCATGTAGTGCTTTAATAAGTCGTTATATCTTCTTAAAGGAATTTGATAAATTATCCGAAAAGTTAGGAATACCTCTTCCTAAAGGTAGCGGAGTTGAAGTGGATAAAATCGGTAAAGAAATAGTTAAAAAATATGGTAAAGAAATGCTAAATAAAGTTGCTAAGTTAAATTTTAAAAATACCGAAAAAATATTAAATTAAAAAAGATGTATTTCTACATCTTTTACTTTGTTATAATTTTTCTCCGCATTCTACACAGAATTTTCCAGTATTTTCAGCTCCGCATTTAGGACATTTTTTAGGTCCATTTGCTTCTTCTTTAACTTCTTCTTTAACTTCTTTTTTTTCTACTGGTTTTGGTTCTCCACATTCTGTACAAAATTTTCCAACTATCATCGTTCCACATTTAGGACAAGGCACTCCGCCTTTTTTAGCAAATGGATCAACATTAGTACTAACTCCTTGATTTTGGAAGGCTCCTTGAGTCGCTCCTCCCATCATTCCACCGCTAGCCATGTTCATCATACCAATTCCCATGAACCCTGATCCTGCTCCTGCTGGATTATTAGCAGCATCTTTAACAGCATCTGCATAAGATCCAACCAATGTACCTTGTTGCATAAATGAGTTAGAAGATAATTCATAGTTATCAATTTTCTTGGATGATTCATCATCAAGAGTAACTGATTCAATTGCAAATCCTACTAATTGTACTCCCCTTTGTCTAATTTGTTCATCGAATACCTTTTCATCCATCGTCTTTTTAATTTCATCTGTTTGACTAGGTAATTCTAATACTGGAACCTTATAATTAACTGTTCCTAATTCATTTAATACATTTTGGAAAGAAGCGATTACTTCTGTTCTCATCTGTTCAGTTAAATCTTCCTTAGTTACTACATCTGCTGTTCCCGCATGATTTCTCATAAAAACTGCTGGATCAGATATTTTAAATGTATATTTACCAAAACATCTAACTTGTACTCTCATAGGTGCTAGACTTCCAGTCATTTGATTAGGTATTGGATGTGACCAATCCTGAAATGGTACTGGGGCAGCTGTTCCAAACTTATTATCTTTTATCTCTTTAATATTAAAGAAAAATACTGCTTGCTCCTTTGATACCTTTCCACCATAAGTAAACCTTTCCCACATCTCTTTAAATACCGCACCAAATTGACCGGCAAAGAAAGATGGAGATGTCGACTCATCAAATGTATATGCTCCCTCTTCGGCTGTTGCATCCATTACCTTTCCAGTATCATATAGCACTGCAACTTGCCCTGGTGCTACTATAATCCTACTATTTTTTGTAATTTGTCCACTCTCTGTTGTTTTCTTAACCATTAAGACATCGTTACCCATATCTTCACAGCTAATCAGATCTTTCCATTGATCTTTTAATGTTCCGCTTACTGCTCCAAAAGCAGCTTTAATTAAACCCATTTTTTCCTCCTACATTTCTTATTAATATTATAACATCTATTTTCATTTTTGTTTACTTTAATTTAAATGGATTACCAATTGTTCCATCTCCACTTATTATAACGATATTTCTATCCAATACTACCGAATAATTAGCTTTTCTTGATTGACTAGTTTCTAATTGATTAATTGTACCATTAAAGTAATAAAAATTGTTTTTTGATAACTCTTCTCCATTTATGTTCATTGTAATTCCTGAATAGCTAGATAACCAACTTGTACATCCAGTCTCAGTTAACATTTTATTTTGACAATTAGTAGGGATAGCCGACTTCATATAATCATCAATAGTAAGAAGCCCTACTATATTATTAGTAAAATTTTCCATTTGATTATTAGTCATCGTATTGTATTCAGCAACTGTTAATCCATCTAAACTCTGAGATGGATAAACAATTGTACTCTTCCATTTTTCGCTTTTTAATTTTGAAATATCAGCAAATGATGAAAGAATTTCGTTATTTAAATAATGCTTTAAAGAACTAGTATTCCAATCCCTACCAGATAAATCATCCCATATAAGAGTAGGTGCATCACTTCCAACATAAATTAACTTTAGACTACCATCTGGTTCTATACTAACTATCCTAAATAGTTTAGATGAATATTCTAAATAATTTTTTACCGCTGTATCTAATCCCTTATATATATATCTTCTATTATCCGTTGAATCTTGAGAAAGACCAGCTGTTGATGGAGAAACAACATTTTGTCCATTTATTCCCTTTAAATATTCAGCTCCAATTAAACCCTCTACTCCACTATCTTCAGTAATTCCTAAACAAGCATGATACATTGTCTTATTACATGTACCGCCTAAAGAATAACAATTTTCTAATTCGATTTCTTGCTCGATACATCTATTTAAAGTATTTTCAATTTCTTCTTTATAAAAAGTATTTTCCTTTTTATAGTATTTAGAAACCGCTAAAAGCATAAGTAAGATAACTATTACTAATGCTAAAGAAGCATATAAAATTGTTGAAAAAACTAATCCCTTATTATTCAATTTCACTTACATCATTCCTATTCTATCTATCATTATACCACAACACTTAATCTTTATTAATTAAAAAATCATATAATGAATTTGGATTTTTTCCTCTTTCTAAAATATCATATATTAAATCGATTATCGGTATTTTTACCCTTTTATCTTTTAATAATTTATAAATAGACTGTATCGTATATAATCCTTCAATCGTCGTATTTTTTACATAATCATCTATTTCTTCTTTACTTCTTCCACTACCAATTAAATATCCATATGAGAAATTCCTACTTTTCTTACTGGTTGCCGTAAGTAATAAATCACCAAATCCAGCATAAGATAAAATGGTTTTTTTATCTCCATCTAATTTTTTAATAAGTTCTTTTATATCATGCAAAGACTCCGTAATAAACATCGCTTGAGTTGATTCAGGATAACCAAGTCCGTCTAAAATACCGGCAGCGATAGCAATTACATTCTTTATCGAGCCACAAATCTCAACCCCAACAATATCTTTGGTTTCTCTTATTTTGATAGATTCTTTTCCAAAAGCCTTTTTAACTAATTCAATAGTCTTATCATTCTTACTAGCAACCGTTAGTCCGATTGGTGAATTAGTAACAATATCAATTGCAAAGCTTGGTCCAGAAATAACGGCATAATTATCGGTTTTAACATTATTATAGAAAATATCTCCTACAAATAGACAACTATCTCTTTCAATTCCTTTACTAGCAATTAGAATATGTTGATCTTTTTTATAATATTTGTTAATTAAAGAACTTACATCATCAACAAAGGCTGCTGGTACCGCTATAACGATTAAATCAGCTTCTTTTATTACCTCTTTAAAATTAGTAGAAATAACTATTTCTTCAGGTATTTTAATATCTTTTAGAACTTTTTTGTTTTCTCGATATTTAAGGATTTCTTCTTTTTCTTCTTCAAACTTTGTCCACATATGAACTTTGTGGTTTTTATTAAACATTAGGGAAAGAGCTATACCATAAGCTCCTGTTCCTAAAACAGCTATCTTCAAATTATCACCTACATACTTAAATTATGATAAACATTTTGAACGTCATCAATATCTTCCAAAGCTTCGATTAACTCGATAACAACATCTCTTTTTTCATCGTTTAATTCAATATAATTATCAGCGACAAAAGTAATTTCACTAGCTGCAAAATCTTTTATTCCAATACTTTCCAAACCATCTCTAACCTTAAGTAAATCTTCTGGATTAGTATAAATCTCATAGTTATCATCATTTACTATTATATCGATTGCTCCATTATCTAAAGCATTTATCATTATTTCATCTTCTGATTTAACTTTATCAATAACAATTACACCTTTTCTTGAAAACATATAAGCTACACTTCCATCTGTTCCAAGATTTCCACCTTTTTTAGTCAAAGTACTTCTTACAAGCATTGCTGTTCTATTTCGATTATCACTAAGACAGTCAATTATTATAGCTACTCCTTCGGGTCCATAACCTTCATATCTAATTTCATCATAGTGTTCATTAGATCCTCCACCTACTGCTTTTTCAATCGCTTTTTCAATATTATCCTTAGGCATATTATTACTTTTAGCCTTTTCTACAACCACTCTTAAAGCAGGGTTATCAGAGACTACTCCGTTAGTTTCTTTAGCCGCTATATATAATTCCCTTGCTATTTTTTGAAAAACTTTTGCTCTACTAGCATCTGCTAGTCCTTTTTTTTGTTTAATGTTAGACCATTTTGAATGTCCTGCCATTATATCCCTTCTTTCTAAATTATTTGTCCTTTAAGTATATTGCATTAGGACACTCTGCCATATCTATTGAACTAGATAAATATCTTATAACCGATCCATCGTAAAATAATCGATCAAGTGCTATATAATCATAACCAAACCCTTCGAAATAATAAAGTCCATATTGGCTAGCACCTCTTCCATGCCCACCGGTTGCTTTATATTTCCATCCATATTCAAAAGCTCCTGTAACTGGATTATTTCTTGTATAATCCGTTGGTGTCCAGCACTCATTAAATGTTATTTGTGGTGGAGTTCCAGCTGCTTCCAAATTCGGTTGTGATGGAGATTCCGAATACTTTATCTTTTTCCTATCAATTATCTCATCATGAGGCTGACTATCATTATTTTGAAAACATGGACATAATAAATATTTTTCTGGCGGATTAAATCCTCTACCAATTTTTGCATTAAAAGCCGCTGGGTTTATTGGTAAATTTCTTTGTCCATCAGGTAGATAATAAAAACCATTTTCCATATCTCTTTTTACTGGGCAAAAAGCATCGTATTCAGAGGCAATTACTTTTGCCGAGAAAGGTTTAGTTAATACCATCCCTCTTGTTTCCTCAACTGCTTGAGCTATTTTTGGATATTTTTCAGGAGAATAATTAGGATTATAATTTTGATTATTTGAACTATTTTCAATTACTCCTTCTCCATCAACCCCAACAACCGCTATTGCATAACCTCTTGCTAAAATAGCAAAAGCTTTTTCAGATTCCATTTGACCCATATTATATTCGGCTAATATTACTCCTCCTAAATATTGTTCTTCAAAAGGAATTTCCTCATAATTATCATCACTCGCACCTTTTGGCTTAACCTTTATGTTTTTAATAGTGCTTTCTAAAACTCGGTAATCACCACAAGTTATCTTTGTTGTTTCATGAAAAAGATAAATTTCATTAGCAATATCAACAATTTTCATTTTATTTATTTCATAGTTTTTATCCGAATCTTCAATATAGGCAGTATCTAGATAATCCTTTAAATATTTATGGATAAAACCATCTTTATTTACTAAATTCCAAAAGTATACCCCTCCAGTATTTGAATCTTTTTCAAGCGCCAAATCACCATTTTGATCTACTTTTTTATAGTATTCAGGAAGTTCAATTGACAATCTCCTAACAATTGGAACCTTACTTTTACCAAAAGGCATATCTGGACATTTAGCATTTACTTCGGCTGCCTTATCATCGGTAAAACCTTTAAACCAGTTAAATGGATTAAGCCAACTTAAAGGCCCTGGTTTACTAATTTCTTTATCATTTTTAGAATATTGTTCAATTGTCTCTTCACTTCCACAGTTAACTTTTATTTCCTTAGATTCCTTTGGTACATAAGTCATTACTTGTGCTCTTGCTAAATATTCAGCTTGTTGCATCCAATTATTTAAAAATTCACTCCAAGTAAGAACCTTATTATCAAATTTATAACATTCTTCTTCTCCACAATCACCCTTTATAGGTGTAATAAAACCTGATTCAATCGGACTTATTAGAGTTGCTAATATTAAGTTAGCATCTATTTCCATCTTATATTCTTTTGAAACTTTTAAAGATACTTCTTCAACATGCTCATATAAACCAGGAAAGTTCTTAAATAAATTAATATTTAGGTCATCATAATTATAGTCTTCAGACTTTACAGTTCCTTCATTATCAACACTAAATATCTTTGTACCACCAATACTACTAATGGCAGCGATTGGTAAAAGTAACAATAGCATTAAAACATAAAAAGAAGCAAAAAACTTAATAGCCGTCTTTTTTAGAGAATCTTCTTTCACTTTTTTAGCTACATTTTTTATACCTTCTTGAGCAGTTTCTCCTTTGGCAAATTCATCGAGATATTTATCTCCCTTTTTAGTGCTTAAGGCAGCTTTCATTGCTAATCCTGCAACTGGACCTTTAGTGTTAGCAGCTTTTTCTAGTGTTTCTCTTGCCATCTCTTTTTTTACTTGTTGGGAACCAGAAAGCATTCTATCTTGCATGTCTTTATCCTTAGGTTTGTTATCTAAAGCACCCATACGACGAAAATGATTAATTTCATTAGGATTATGATTAGCAGCATTAAAAGAGTTAGAACTTAACCCTTTTTTATTTCGATTATTAGAATTTTTATAAAAATTGCCACTACTCATAACTCACCTAATTATTATTATAGCATGTATCAAATTTAACTTAAAGATTTATTAAATCAGAACAAAAAACTCTTAAAAAGAGTTTTAAAATAATTATTTAATTATTGTATTTGCATCTATTTTAGAACCATCGGCTTTTATCAAATAAGTAGCTACAGCCCCTCCTCCTGGTGTAGAAACATTTTCTATATCTATAACATCAGAAACGTTTAATTTAATAGGATTTACATTTCCGTCAATTAAATCTCCTGTATTAATAAAAGAAACTGTTTTATCATAATGAATCATTATAATTCCATATTTTGGGTTATGACCAGCACCAACTCCTGCCAATGCTTGACCATAAATATTATAATGAATCGATTTAACATTTGATACATTTATTTTTAACCAATAACTAGGTTTATCAATATTAACTCCAAATTCTAAATTTCCAAATTTGTATTCTTTATAATTCCTTCTAGTTTCAACTAATTTTTCAAATTTACCTTCCCCATATATATCTTCAATAGAAATCATATGTTCATCATAAAAATTAACAAATACCTCACCATTATATAGTACAGCCAAACCATCAACAGCTATTCTATCAGTTCTAATAATTTGGTATTTATTTTCCTTGCAATTATTTTGATTATTTTCTGTTGTTTGATTTGAATTTTTATTGTTTTCTTTATTTAATATTTTATCATATAGGACAAATCCTCCTAATCCAAACGAAACTATAAGTAGAACCACTACAGACATTATTAAATTTTTATTTTTTTGATTTGTTTCCATATTATTTTTTCCCCCTAATAAATATGTTATTGACTTTTATAATCCTCCACCACTACCGAATGATGATAGTTCTTCTGGAGTTACAATCACATTTATACGCATTCTCTTGTTTCCACAAACAAACAACGCTTCTCCTTGTGAGTATTGCTTAATACTTTCTTTCTCGTTATCATTTAAATCTATTAACAGACCTAAATCCTCAGTTGCTTGTTTCTTAAGCCCCATAACGACATAATATGAAGCATTATCAAAGATTGCTTTACCTTGTGTAATAACACTGGAATCAATAAAGTCACTTGGTTGTTGTGTACTTATAATTGTTCCTGTGTTATATTTTCTTGCTCTTCTTTGAACTTGGGCTAGAAAATCAATTCCTAATGTATTGTTATCTCCTAATAATACATGGGCTTCATCTACCATTAATACTGTATCAATTTCTCTATTAAGACATAGTCCCCATGCATATTTTAAGATATTAAAGAATAAAGCATTCTTAATATTGGAATCAGCATTCATTAACTCTTTTATATTAAATGTTATATAGTCACTCTTTGGTCTAATTGTTGTATGACCGTCAAAGTAATATTTTAAATCTTTTGTTAATGGTCTAACCTTTAATTCAAGTCTTTCCATTATGTCTCTTTCATGAGTATGATCAGTCATTGATAAAAGAATTGCTTTAATTGTTTCATATACATCGCTAAAAGTTGGAAAATCTTCTGGTTTTAACCCTGAAAAATCACGATTAAAGTCGATTCCAAATCTCTTATATGTATCTTGAACAACTTCGCTAAATAAAGTTAAAACATCTTCTTCAATAGAAGGATCATAATACTTCATAAAAGCCTTTAAAAATTGTAATGTTCTAGTAAGAATCGTATAACCCAGACCTTGACTAACGTCCTCTTCATCAGCATCTAATATTACTTGAAGCGGATTAATCATTCCATATTCTCCACCTTTTCCAAGGTCAATTGTATCTCCACCAAATTGATCAGTCATTTCTTGAAGTTCGTTTTCCGGGTCAATTGCTACGATCTGACAACCGTTTCTAATATGATTTCTAAGTAATAATTTAGCTGCGGTTGATTTACCAGATCCGGATGTTCCAAGTAAGATTAAGTTAGCATTATTACGATTATTTTCTTTCTTTATTTTGTATAAGAATTGATTAAATAGAATAACTCCACCAGAGAAATCTACTCCTAATAAAGCACTGTTACCTGGATCTTTAACACTATCAAAGATAAACGGATACATTGCTGAAATAGAAGGAGATGGTATTGGTGTTCCTATTCTTTCTTCAATATCTTGTTTAGGAAATATTGGTACCATTGATTTGATAACTTTTTCTTGTTCAAAACGAAGTGCTACTGCTTTCATTTCCATCGCTTCGATATAACTCTTAACATTAGCCTTCTTTAATTCTAATTCCTCTTTACTATCAGCCATAATCATAATATGCATTTGAAAATCAAAGATCTTTGATTGACTACCTGCGATCATCGTTACAAAAGATTCTAATGATTCATAATCCATTCTAATTCTTTCTTGGATTGTACGGTCTTTTTCTTCTTGATACTTTTGTTTTAAATCAACTATTTGTTTATTAAGCATTCTTGAAATAGTTGAAAACGAAACCGGTATATGCTTAATTGATATCTTAATTCCTGGCATACTTGTAAGACTAGATAAATAACCAGGAGATATAAATTTAGGGAATGATACTACCGTTAAAATAGTAGCATATTTATCGCTTATAAATAATTCACTTGGATAAAATTGCAACCCTTTTGGTGCTAACTCTGATTTTAAACTCATGCTCCCACCACCGTTCTAAACTCTGTTGTTTTACCACCATTTAGGAAGTTATCTAAAACAACTCTTAAATCTTCATTAGTAGTCTGCTGAGCTGACAGACCAGCACTTGCTAAAGATGTAATTAAATTTCTTATTTTCTTTTGAATTTTTTCTAAATCTCTTTCTTTAAAAAGGATGTAATATTCTGTATCAACAACATTATTATGAACAAAATAATTTCCTTTATTAATATCTTCTAGAATTAGTTTTCTTATAGCTGGTGATTGTTCTTGGTTATACATTAATTGAAGTTGTGATAAATGTACCGATATATCAACCGGACGGTCTGCTACTATAAGCCAGAATTCATAATCTATTTGATTATAAAAACTTCTTAAGTTAAATAAAACACTATCTTGAGATTCTTTATCCAAGATAAAGATATTTCTAGGTTCTATTTTGACCCCTGTTACCTTTTCTTGATTATTTAAGACGATCATACCACCAGTAATTGCTTTAACTGGAATCCAATCTTCTGTATATCTACTTGTCCTCGCCATAATTACTACACCAACCCTTCCATATATATTGTTGCCTATTTACGAAATAAAAATTATAAATTTCTGTTAATAATATTAAAACATTGTGATGATGCGGTAACGGAAGCACTAATAATATTCCTATAAAAGCTGGTATTAATGCTATTAACGCTAGTGTTGTATTAGTTGAAGCACTTTGCATAACTAACAGTAATACAAATGTTATGGCAATTCCAACTCCTAGTATTATCATATCTATCATTCTAAAATATCCTAATATTAACTTACCTCTTTTTGTATTAGCAGGTATTAAATATTCGTTCATCGTATCACACTCCTTTTATTCTATTTGCTTCCAGCAGCATTTTTATCATTTGCTTTAGCTTTTTCAAGTTTTCTTTTCTCAGTATTAATATTTTGCTGTTTAACTTCTGCGGCATCCGATAAGTGTTTAGTTCCACCTGCGCCAGATATAACATCATTAATTGAATAAGACGCTCCTGTCTTATCAACATATTTTATATTTGATTCTTCTATTCCTTTAGCTAAATCTGCGGCATATGTATCAATATCACTCGCACTTGTAGTTCCATTTACATTTAAAACATAATTTTGCATATAATCATCATTATTATTTCCTATCAACGCCTTAATATTTGCATCATATTCTGCATAGGATAGATCATAAGTATTACCATTTCCATCTGAAACTTTTATCAAATCAGCATTAGTTGATTTTGCCATTTCATAACTTCTTTGAACATTTTGTAAATTAAAGTCAACTCCCGGTTGAAAACTACCAAATTTACCTTTTGTTTTATTACTTTTTTCAACCTTTCCTTTAACATGATCCGCAAGAGTGCTTAGTGATGTCTTTTCAGCTTCTAATCCTGTAATAGTTCTTTGATATTTTGCCGCTGTTGTTTCACCAGCAAACATTTGACTAGCTCCCGCCCCTAATCTACCCATAAAAGTAGAACCAGAAGCTGCTTGTGTTATAACTCTAGCATTTCTTTCTCTTTGATATTTAGCAACATCTGACCATTTGTTTTTATCAGAGGCCGCATACATTCCTCCTGCAAGACCTCCTGCTCCACCTAAAAGTCCAGCCATTAAAGCCTTACCTTTATTAGGAGTTTTACCTCTAGCTTCATCACCTAATTTACTAGCTTTATATGAAGCCGCGGCAGCTCCTACGGAACCACCAAGCGCTGCTAATGTTCCGAATCCAAACTTTCCACCGCCAGTATCTTTAATTCCTAAAGCATCCGTAATAAATTTAGGAGCTTCCTTAGCAAAATAAACAAGTCCTAATATTAAGAATATTGTTAAATAAGCTGCTCTTAAAGGTTCCTGTGTAAATGCTGGGAAATCTTCAAATAGTCCATTTTTAACAATTTGTGAAATAAAGAATAATATTAAATAAACTACTCCTATTTTAATAAATAATGATACAAATGTTGAAATTAAGCTTTGCAACCATTTACCAAAAGCTCCATCTTTAGAACTTTTTGGATCGATATAAGAAATAATTGGAATAGGTGCTAAAACTTCTAATATAACTAATTTAAACACCCTTTTAGCAACATCAATTGTTATATCTAAAAACATTAATAAAAGTAAAACTCCTACTATAAAGTTTGCAATGATAATGTATGAGTATTGATAATAGTTTCCACATCTAGCGTTTACGGTTTTAGTAAAATCTTCGATGGTTTTTACTGGTGGAGCATCACACTTTTCCTTTAACTCCTTCGGCTGAAAGTAAAACGCACTTAAAGAAGACACCGCTATTTGCTTTGCCGCATCTTTTGCCGTATCAATTGGGGGAGCTGGATTATCTCCATCTCTTAACAAAATATTTGGAATCATCGGAAGGATAATCTCTTGCGCTTCTGATAACAGACCCTTACTTCCATTTGAACCGAAAAGAATACTAGGCAAAGTAACTAATAGAAGTAACATTATAAATAATCTTAAGAATAAATTAGATACACCCGTTTCCTTACCCTCTGCCATGGATTCAGGGTTAACAATATATTGGAAAAACGAAAAAGACAGTTTAAAAGCCATTACTATTCCAACTAATACATAAATTTTAGTATAAACTCCAGTTAAAAGTTCTGAACTTGTCTTTAAACTAGCAAGATCAAATATACCTTGTAGCACAATTTCAATCGCATGATAAACAAGGCTATCTATCCAAGATAACACACTTCTAAACAAGTCCATAATCCAACTTCTGCCTTGTGGTCCTCCCATAAGCTCACCTCGTATATTCTATTAGTAGTATAACATAACTACTTACATTATAAAACTATTTTTTACTGAAAAAACTACTCAATCAATTGAGTAATTTTATTACTTATAATTCTTTATAGTATATGGATTTTCCAGCGATCCATCACCTTCGCTATATAAAACTCTTGAACTAATTTTTACAACCGGTTTAACTAATGTTTTAGCACTGCTAATAACTGGTTCCACATGCTTATTTGTTACATAATATACATCTGTTGTATTAGCAGAACTTGCCGTTAAAAGCCACCAGTCATCTCCAAAAGCTGCTAGATAATTATAATTACCGCAACTTTTATCCTTTATTGTTTTACAATTTTCATCTAATGAAGCATTCATAAATATATATGCTGGCAATAAAGATATATATTGGTCTTTTAAAATAGTCTTGCATTCTGACTTACCAGTTTTATCAGTATCATCCATATTTCTACTTCCCATACAAACATCCATCGGCATTATTATACTCTTAACAATCGGACTTAGTTTTTCTTTATCTGCTAGTTCAACATCATCATCAAAAAATGTTCCTAGTGTATCTAAAATTCTACTGTTAATACCATTTGATTCATATAAATTTATACCGTGACTCTTTTTTACATCTTCATTATATCTATTATCCCATACAAATGCTCTTCTAAATGTCTTATGATAAATTAATATAACATTATAATCATTATCAATACCTACTATTCTCCATAGATTATCACCTATTTTAACATAGTTATTAACTACATCTCCTCTAAAATAATATTCTACCTTTGAGTTACCTGATGGTTGAGACCCCATTGTTGTTACAAATTTATCATTAACCATCTTATAAAGACCCATTCCCGATAAAACACCATCTCCATCGTTATCATAAATAACTTTTTCTGATAATTTTTGAGTAGCATATTTTGTTCCACATGTTATATTTGGACTGTAATCATATTCTCCAAAAACACTTTTATGTATTTCTACCGTACCACTACAAGTTACATCTTCTTTAATATATGAAGATAATTCTTTAATGTAGCCTTGTTCAACTAAAGTTAAAATAGATATCGTAGTTGAAGTTCCTTCTAAACTTGGAAGGGCTCCTGGATACTTTTTAGAATAACTTTTCGTTGCTTCTACTACCCTTTTTTCTAAATCAACAAAGGTTGTTGCAGTCGTCTTTTTAACCGAGTTTTTTATAAGCAATAATATAATCATAACTGCTACCATTCCTATTATTATAAAAACATATTTCAACATTTTTTTGTCCATAAATACACCTCTTAATTAATTCTATCAAAAATATTCAAAAAAATAAATGAAAATAGTATATTATGTATTTGCAATTTATATGTTTTTTTGTTAATATATGTTTAGTTTACGAAAGATGAGGTGAAATTATGCCAAACATTAAGAGTGCTAAAAAAAGAGTTCTAATAAGTGCTAAAAAAGAAGTTAATAATAGTAGACAAAAATCAACAGCAAGAACTGCTATTAAGAATTTTAATAAGGAATTAGAAGCTGGAAATAAAAAGGAAGCCGAAGAAAAATTAAATGTAGCAATTAAAAACATTGATAAAGCTACAAAATCAAGCCTTATTCATAAAAAGAAAGCAGCTAGATTAAAGTCACAATTGACAAAGAATCTTAATCAAATGGAAACAAAATAGTTTCTTTTTTTTTAATATATGTTAAACTTTAGATGGTGATATAATGAAAAAATTTGGATATTTTATTTTTTTACTTCTTATATGGGCATTAGTATTTTTCTATAGGAAAGAAATAACAATGTTTATTGTTGATAAAATAGATCCCTATCAAGTTTTTAAGATTGAAAACAAAAACAATTATACCCAAAACAAAGATTTTTCCTTTGTTAGACAGTTAGATGATAGTAGTTTTAAAGATAAAGAGCACCTTCTCTATTTAGTTTATTCGATTATAAATAGTGGTTATAGCGATTTTACATTCTATTGTCCAAAAGACTATAAAGAGTGTTTAGATGATTCACTAGATTTGCTTGGTGATAATCGTTTTATATCTTATATAAACACCTTCGTTCATCCATACAATAGTTTTGATAATATCATGTCAAATACTTACAAAAGCGGAAAAATAGAACTTAAAATTGAAAGAAACTATTCCGATGATGAAATAAAAAAGATTAACACTAAAATGAATGAGATAATTAAAAATGTAGTAAAAGATGAAAAAGATAAAAAGCAAATAATTAAACTAATTCACGATTATATAATTAAAAATACAAAATACGATAGCGATCGTGCTAATAAAAAGATTATTAAATATAAATCTGATAGTGCCTATGGAGTTTTATTAGAAGGCTATGGCATCTGTGGTGGATATTCCGATACAATGTCATTATTTCTACACTACTATGACATTCCAAACTTTAAGGTAGAAAGCGAAGATCATGTATGGAATGCAGTTTATTTAAATGGAAAATGGTATCACCTAGATCTAACTTGGGATGATCCAGTTATGAGCGATGGATCTCATACATTAATACATGATTATTTTTTAATCGATAGTGTTGAGCTAGAAAAGAAAAAAGATGGACAACATAATTATAATAAGGAAATTTATAAAGAGGTTTTAAATTAAGTTACTGATAGTAACTTTTTTTATTGTAAAAAAAATTAATATCTTGCTTATTTTATTATTTTACCATAATTATTTTACTATATTATATTAAGAAATAAATTTTCAGGAGGTTTAAAATGGTTATTGATGAAAAAACAGGATTAATAAAAGTTGCAGTCCCTTTCTTAAGTGAAAATAAAGGAGAAAAATATATATAAAACTGCTGCCGAAAATGAAATATTATTATTATATCATCATATAGAACAAGTTTTAGCAGCATTTAAAAATGATAATTCTTTTCTAGTTACTGTTCCTTTTAGTATAAGAACAGGAATATATGAAGATCTTTCTTTTGAAATTCCAGTACGTATAAATGGAGAAAATCTAGATTATAAAAGATACTTAGCAATGGCTAAAGACCATATTGAAGAAAATAAAAATAAGAAGAAAGAATTTCTAAGGTTAGAAATGGCATTTGAAAGAGATGCTTTATCTGTCCACACATCAAGGTTCTTATTAAGAAAAGCAATTGCAGAATTAGAAGCGAAACAAAAAGAAACAGAAGAAAACGTAAGTCTTAAAGATAGAGAACGTGGAGCTAAAGTAAAAAGACTTTTAGAGGCACATATTTTACTTTAGAAACAAGAAAAACATAGCAAATGCTATGTTTTATTTTAATATTTTTTCATAATTATATCAATTTCTTTATATATATCCTCTAATTTTTTATTACTTGTATCTATTACTACATAATTTAGTCCAAACTTTTCAAAAAAGTATATGTATTTATCTTTACCATCATTCCAAACGGTTAAATCAACTAAATTTATATCTTTATTATCTCGATTTTTAATACGAGTAAACCTTTCTTTTGAACTAGCATATAAAAATATCGTTAAATCAGGCCTTCCACATTCTTTTATTAATTCTTTAAAATATTCATTTAATTCTTTATTGCCATTTTAATAATAGTTTGATCCTAGATGCCTATCTAAAACAACATTTTTATTTGGATATTTTTTGGATGCTATTACATTACCTTTACCAAAGTAGATACTTCTTTCTTTTGAACTCCTTTTATAAATAACATCCAAATACTTATAAAATTCTTCTTCACTAGCATGTAGATATTTACAAGGTTTTTCAATATTAATAAAATTATATTTCTTTTCAATATAATTGCATATTGTTGTCTTACCAACTCCATCCATTCCTTCGACTGCTATTAACATATTATGAACCTGTACTACAATAATTTCTAACTGCCCTATTAAATATTAGAATGCTTATAACTATCATTATAACTGCAAGCAATGGTATAAAGACATACCATATATTATCGGTTCTTCCAGCCAGATAGCGAAGCGGATAATAATTTATAAGCGAAACTGGAATAATAAAGGTAAAGAATAATCTAAATGGTCTATTAAATATCTCAAACGGATATTCGGCTACTTGTTTTGCCCCATAGGTAAATACATTAAAGAATTCTAAACCTAAAACCGTTTTAAAGGCAAAAGCTGATCTAATAATAAATAAAGATAAAATTATGCTAACCGCACCTATTACCATAAAAACAATCAACAATAACTTTAATGCTGTAAAATCGGTAATAACTTTTGTTAATGAGAAAATGAAAACATATAAGGCTCCTAATACTCTTGATACTTTAGCATATTCAATATTTGAACCTAATATTTGTAAATAGATGTTTCTCGGTCTAATAAGAAGAATATCAAAGCCTCCTTTTGCAATTAGTTTATGAAATTCATCAAATCCTCTGGCAAAGGTTTCAACTAAGGAAAACCCTAACCAAAAGGCTGAAAAACCTAATATTACTTCATAAAGATCATAAGTTTGTAATAGTTTAAATTTTCTAAGCAATGAATCTACTATAAATAATTCCATAAATAAAACTAATCCTTGAGCAATTGCTAAAAGAATAAATGATGTTTTATATTCAATAGTAATTTTAAAATGAACTTTTAAATACTTTAAAAATAATCTCATATTAACCTCCTTGTACCGTAATTTTATTTAGGGCTTTTTGCATTATCAATACCCCTATTACTATTAAAATTAAAACCCATAAAAATTGTACTGCCATAACCTCTATTGCTTGATTAGTTGGGATATTACCTGAATAAATTCTAAAAGCTGTATCTCCAATATGTCTAAAAGGTAAATAATTACCAATGGAATTAAAAGTATTTGATAGCAATGGTAGTGGAACTGCCACTCCAGAAAATAATAAACCTATTGTATTAAAAAAAGAACTAATTCCTTTATCTTCATTAGAGAAAAAAGCAATTGTTGTAATAATCATATTAATACCAATTACAATTAAGCTAGCAAAGAATAGTGAAACAATAAATAGAATAAATGATATAGGACTTAAAGGCATACTAAGTCCATAAGGTGAAGGTAATAATAAAGATAATATTATAATTGGAAACATCCTTAACAAAACCGATGCATACCTACTAGCTAACATCTTTAAATACCACCACCAATAAAGATTTATTGGTCTTGAAAGTTCATATGAAACTTCACCTGATTTAATAGAATTCATTATTCCTGCATCCTTAACTACGGAATAAGTTAAGGAAAAGAATATTTGGTTAAGCCATACATAAGACATTAATTCCGTTACTGTAATATTTGGAATTGTAGTTTGTTTATAAAAATTTACATAAACCGTAGCATAAATAAGACCCCAGAAGAGGTTTGTTGCTAAGCCTGAAAAGGCAACTAAACGATATTGAAGTCCACTAATGATTTCTTTTTTAAAATAAGAATAATATGCTTTCATAGATTATACCCTTTATAAAGATTAACTATTATTTCATTTAAATCTTCATTTACTACATTAACATCATTTATCTCACAAACATCTGAATAGGCACTTATTACTTGTGACAATTTTATATTTTTATCTTCTATTCCCAGTAAAACTCTATTAGAGGACTCTTCTAAAACTTTTACATTTTTTATCTTTGGAACTTTTTTTAAATTAGTAAACAATATCTCCAATTTCTTCGTATTTGCAAATCTTTTTTTGATATCAGAAAATGAACCATCATAAAGTTTAATTCCCTTTCCAATAAGGATTATCCTATTGGTTAAAGCCTCGATATCCGACATATCATGTGAAGTTAATATTATAGTAACTCCTCTTACTTTGTTAATTTTCTTTATGAATTTACGAACCTCTACCTTAGAAATAGCATCTAATCCGATCGTTGGTTCATCTAAAAATAATATTTTAGGTTGATGAAGTAATGATGCGACAATCTCACAGCGCATTCTCTGTCCCAAGCTTAATTGTCTAACTGGCACAGATAATAAATCTTTTATATCTAGCAACTCTACTAATTCTTCTAATGTTTTTTCATAATCTTTTTGACTTATCTTATAAATATCTCTTAATAATTCAAACGAATCAATAACTGCGATATCCCACCACAGTTGAGACTTTTGACCAAAAACTACCCCAATATCCTTAACATATTCTATTCGGTTCTTAAATGGATCCTTACCCATTATTTTAATACTACCAGAATCCGGTCTTAGAATTCCTGCTAACATTTTAATGGTAGTTGATTTACCAGCACCATTTGGTCCAATATATCCTACAATTTCTCCTTTATCAATTGAAAATGAAACATCGTTAACTGCATGTATTTCTTTATATTCTCTTTTGAAAAAGGATCTTATAGCATTTCTTACTCCCGATTTTCTAGTATGAACCTTAAATATTTTGTTAAGATTTTTAACACTTATAATACTCATACTTCCTCCTAATTGACATCTTTTAAAAATATATTGTTAATCCTCCTTTCTTACACCAAAAAAACCACATTTATCCATGTAGTACATAGTTACAATATATCTTTTTTGCAAACGTCAATTAGAATAATAGCAAAATGTTAAGAAAAATGCAATAGTTTTTTATTATTTATTAGAAAAAGTAAAAACTGCTCTATTATACTTTCCGATATATTCTAGAGTAAAATTTCCGCTAGTATATTCATCTATTACTTTATGCCAGAATGACTCTGCTACTGGAGATTTTGGGACAGTTTTTACTATCCAATTTCCTTTATGCTTATCAAAAACTATGAATGCAACTTTTTTACCTATCTTATTTTTGCGATATACATTCATAACAAAAATCTCACTTATTTCATAATTTTCTTTATCGATTTTATCAATCAAAATAAAACCTAAAATATTGTTATCTTCTTTTATAAAATAAGCATAATTGTCTTTAAAATATTTATTTAAATCATATTCATACTTGCACAGGTTTGAATCAAATGGTATTGGAAAATAAAAATTCAAATCATATAAATATAGTTGTAACACATTTTCTAACTTTATTCTTTCATCTTTTTTTACTCTTTCTAACCTCATGTAACCTCCTAAAAAAAATAAGGGTTATCCCTTATTTTCTAATACTTGCTAATTTATCATATATGTCATCTTTAAAGTAAATAAATGTTGTATTTATAATTATATATACAGGTAGTGATATCATAACTCCTATAAATCCAAACAGTATTCCTCCTGCTACTAGTGCAAATATTGACCATACAGGATGTATTTTATTTGTTTTACCATAAACCTTTGGTGAAATAATATAACCATCAAGTTGTGGGAAGATTAAACAAACTATTAATGTTCCAATAAATACTGGAGTTGATACAACGCTTGCTAGAATAACAGCGGCGATATTAGTAAACAACCCTCCAAAATACGGAATAACTGTTGTAAGAGAGGTTAAGATTCCTAATAACAACCAATTTGGATGACCTACTATTTTAAATAATATTGTATATTCAACCATTTCAATTGCCATAAAAATTACTAATCCTGTTAAATACTGTCCTAATTCTTTATCTAATAATTTAACATATTTAAACATTCTTTCATTGTCATTTTTTCTTTTTAAAATGTTTTTTATCTCTTTTCTAATATTTTCCATATCGTAAAGAAAGTAAATTGCTACGATAAAAGTAACAAACATATTTACAATAAGCACAACTGATTTAGATACAAACTGGAATGCACCATCCGATACATATTTTCCAATCATTGTAACAAGTTCATTAACAACATTACTTAAACTTTGTTCAATTCCACCTAAATCAACTGATAGATTTGTTGATAATTCTTGTATAATACCACCCAGCGATTTGGAAAGAGATACAAGTTGTTCATAAACAAGTGGTAAAGTTAAAACGATCAACAAAGCCGAAATAAGAATTACCAATACTGTTACTATAGTAACTGCTAGCTTGTGGCCAACTTTTTTCTTCTTAAGCATCCTAACTAATGGATATAGTGCATAAGCAATAGCAAAAGCTAATATAAAAGGCATACTTACTTCTAGTATCTTTGAAATAAGTCCCTTCCAAAACCATGCTGTATTTAGTCCTATATAAATTATAAGAACTAATATTAAAATATTAACTAATTTGAAATTAATTTTATCTTTAAACATAAACCCTCCTATTTTTCCAATAAAATAGTAACTGGACCATCATTTAA
>CAYMAV010000015.1:0-25985 GCA_964388545.1 uncultured Clostridium sp. | reverse complement strand
CTCGATTAATGTAAATCCTTTTTTATTCTTCATAGTAATCTCCATATTATAGATTTTATTATAACATAATTATCACAAAAAAAAACAACTTATGTTGTTTTTATTTAATGTTCATAATAATACATATAGCAAAGAATAAAAACCCTAAAGCAAAAGTTAATCTACTAATAAATAATTCCGGTCCTCTTTCTTTTCTTTGACTAAATAAATCTATATTACCACCAGATATAATTTGTGATGCTCCTTCGGCTTTGTTGCTCTGCAATAAGACGATTGCTATTAAAAAAACACATACTACTAACAATAATGTATCCAAGATATCACCTCTTCAGTTAATAATTTAACATATTATTGATTAAATAACAAATATAAATCGACAAAAAAGAGAAAAAATGATATAATATACCATAATTTCAATTAAAGGGGGCCTTTTTAAATGGCAAATGATACTAATATCAAATGTGGACAGTTTTATGAACCAGAAAAATTTGCACATCTTGAAAAAATAGTTAATAAAATAATAAATGCTAATCCAAAGGATGATCTATTTGAACTTAGAAAAAAAATTTATACCCTTTCAGGTGTTGGAGAATTATTAAAAAATTTTTTTATTTCAAAGAAAAAAGCATCAGGTGGAGTAATAGAATTAAGTACACCTTATTTTAATGAGTGTTTTTATGTTGGAAACAAACAAGAAGGTTTTATTAATGATAAAGGTATATGGACTTCTAATCATATTGCGACGAATCAAGATACAATTTTTGATTTGGCATCCGTTACTAAATTATTTACTGCTGTTGCGATTTTGCAATTAGTCGAAGACGGAACTCTTAAACTATCAGATCCAGTAGCAAAACACGATGACAGATTTGTTAATCTTGGTCATCTAACAATTGAAGATTTATTAATGTATGCTATTATTCAAACTAATGAAAGAGTTGATAATGCTAACACCGTTGAGGAAGCTGAAAATATTTTATTTAATGCTACTCATAAAGCTTGGCAAACTAATATGGATCGTTACAATGACTTCGCACCAATTGTTTTAAAATATATTGTTGAAAAGAAAACCGGATATGACTTCTATACCTATATTGAAAAAAATATCCTAAAACCTTTAAAAATGTGGGATACATATGTAAGTATACCTAATGAAGAGAGAGATAGAGTTGCACATACAGGACACATTGGAACTCTCGACAAAAACGGAATTCTTACCTTCAGAGAAGTTAAACCTGGTATTTCATCGGATAAAAAAGCTGAAGCATTAGGTCAACCTGAAGGAAAACTTCCAGGGCATGCTGGTTTATTCTCAACAAGTGGTGATTTAACTCGTTTTAGTAAGGGATTAATCGATAATACCATTTTAAGTAAAAATATGGTGGATGCTTTAGGTACACAAAAAGTTGGAGAATTATATAAAAAAGAAGATACTAAAGCCTTATGGGGAACACAAACATTTAGTTATTTAGCTTATGTGGTAAATCAAATAAAAGAAAGGACAGAAATACCTTATGCTGCCAGTAACAAAAGTTTTGCTATTGAAGGATGGACTGGTACCCAATTAACAACCGATCCTATTAATGCTATATCAGTTGCTTTTTTAAGTAATCGAACACATAATAGAATGATATTTATAGATGGAACACATAAAGTTACTAAGGTAAACGATAGTAGTATAATCATCTTACCTAATGGTACAGAGATGAAAGATTCTTCTAAATTTGCTTTTCATAAAGATGAAATTATATCAAAAGTATATGAACTCGCCTTAATGTATAGAATGCTGGAAGAAAAAAAAGAAGTAAAAAAAGATAAGAATAAAATTAAAGTAAAAGAATATACTCGTAAAATATAAACTAATTAAAACTGTCGTATTATTAATATAGACAGTTTTCTTTTTTTAGTGTATACTTTCATAGTTAGTGCTTTACGAATATATAGAAAGGAGATTTTATGAATAAAAACACAACCGACACCAAAATCGTAGTTTTAGGAGGTTTGGGTGAAGTTGGTAAGAACATGTACTGTGTAGTATATGAAGACGAAATAATTATTATCGATTCAGGAATTAGTTTTCCTGATGAAGGTTTATTAGGTATTGACTATTTAATACCAGATTACACTTTTTTAAAAGACAATCAAGAAAAGATTAAAGCTTTAATTATAACACATGGTCACGAGGATCATATTGGAGGAATTCCGTTCTTATTACAAGCAATTAGTATTCCAAATATTTATGCCCCTAACCATGCTAGTAAATTAATAGAGCTTAAATTAGAAGATCGAAATATTAGATATGATAACATTATTACCTATGATGATAAAACCGTAATTAAACTTAAAAATATGAGTGTAGAATTTTTTAAAGTAACTCACTCTATTCCTGATTCACATGGAATATTAATTAAAACACCAAATGGAAATATTGTTGCAACTGGAGACTTTAAATTTGATTTTACTCCTATTGGCCCAATGGCTGATTTATATAAAATGGCTAAAATTGGAGTTGAGGGAGTTGACCTTTTAATAAGTGATTCTACTAATGCTAACAACGAAGGTATTAGTATGAGTGAGGCGAAAGTTGATACGGCTTTAAATGATATCTTTCAAAGATATCCTACAAGAAGACTTATAATTGCAACATTTGCATCAAATATCTACCGTTTAAAACATATTGTAGAAACATGTCATAACATGGGAAGAAAATTATGTGTTTTTGGTCGTAGTATGGAAAATAATCTTAAGATTAGTCTTGAAGGTGGCTATATCGATCATCCAGAGATAATTGTAACGCCTGAAGAAGCTAACAATATGAAGCCAAATGAAGTAGCAATTCTTTGTACCGGTTCCCAAGGAGAGCCGTTAGCAGCACTATCAAGAATGGCATCAGGTACGCATAGACAAATAAAATTAAGACCAGATGATGTAGTAGTATTTTCTTCATCACCAATACCAGGTAATGCTTTATCGATTGGACGTATTGTTAATAAGTTATATCTTAACGGCGTTAAAGTATTAACTAACCAATCATTCTCAGAAATACATACATCAGGACATGCTAATCAAGAAGAATTAAAACTAATGATTAGACTAATTCAGCCTAAACATTTAATGCCCTTCCACGGAAATTATCGTATGTTAAAAACACATGCTAATCTTGGTGAAGAATGTGGTATAGAAAAAGAGAATATCTTTGTTATTGAAAACGGTGATGTACTACTTTTAAATAATCATAAGATTACTAAAGGTAAGCCAGTAACCTCAAGCGATGTCTATGTTGGTAATAACAAACTTGAAGAGATTAATACGGCAGTTCTAAGAGATCGAAAAATAATGTCAAACGATGGTATATTGGTAGTAATAGCTAATATTGATATTAAGAATAAAAAATTACTAATTAGACCAAATATTACATCTAGAGGATTTATCTTAATTAATGAAAATGAACAGTTATTAAAGAAAATAGAATATACTGCTGATAGAATAATTAGGGATAAGCTAAGCGAAAAGAATGTTAACTTCACAGATATTAAAGGCCAATTAACTTTAGAGTTATTCCCATATATTTATGAATTAACCGGTCGAAGA
Source organism: uncultured Clostridium sp. (assembly GCA_964388545.1). Classification (GTDB taxonomy): domain Bacteria; phylum Bacillota_I; class Bacilli_A; order RF39; family UBA660; genus RUG13868. The sequence continues at coordinate 22,394 of CAYMAV010000015.1, read as the reverse complement.
CCTATAATATTACCAATTTTATTAGATATTAAGGCATAAGAAAGGATTGATTACTCAATCCTTTTTTTATTGGAATTTTGTTATATTGTCTATTTTAACTGCAAAGTACGGTAAGTCTTTATCTTCTTCAATTAAGAATAACGTAAAATCACTATCAAAAACAAAATGTCTAGAAGGTTTTGGTTCCATGGCAGTTTCTTTTATACCAATACCAGCTTCGCTTTTTAACTTTCCGCCCGCTTCATTTAACTCAAACTTTATTGTTTGAATAGCATTGGTAATAACATATTCTTCATTCTTATAATTATAAAATGGTTTACCTTTTAAAACTTCAAAATTTTCTTTAATAGAAAAATTTAACATAGGAACTTCTAAGGTGTCGTCATAATTAAATCCACTATTATATTTTGATTCAACCTTAATGTTATTATACATTTCTAAGAAATTTTTCCCTTCAAGTCCTTTAGCTAAAATAAGATTATCTTTTCCTTTTGTATTAAGCATAACTGCATAATGACCTTCATCTAAATAATTTAAAACTTTGACCTGGCTTCTTAATTCTTCTTTAGAATTCTTCCCTATTCCAAAGAATTTAGCAGACTTTCCATTAAACTTTTTTCCTTCTATTACATCAAATTTATATTCAAATTCAAATTTTTTAAGAAGTATACTATAAAAGAAATATCCTTCTCCATTCCATTCAAAATCATCTAAAATGTCACTTTTTTCATTAAATTTTTCATCAATTGCTTTCTCTATTTCTTTTTTTAATTCTAAAGTATTAATTCCCCACTTTTTATAATAGTCATCTTCACTCAAATAATTTACATTAAAGGTTGATTTATTTAGATTATCAACTTCGTTTGGTTGGGGATTAAATATTATATTTTGTTTAACAAATTCATCTTTTAAATCATTCCATACTAGATTCATTGTTCCACACCAAACCGCATTATTTTTAATATCATCTTCTAAAGATAAAACTACTTGGGCATCACTATTAACTAAATTATTACTATTATTTTTATCATCGAAATACCCACCTATAAAAATGGATGCTATAACAACTATTATAAATAATATACTAAAATTTATTATTAACTTTTTTTTCATATTTTACCTCACAAAAAGATAGAAGAACTCCTCTACCTTTTTTCTTATCCTAATTTTATCATTGATCCTTTGTCATAAACATAGTTATTATTTTCTTTTACAAAATAGAATTCGTGATATTCTGTTGAAGGATATACTCCACTTCCAAAATCTGGATGAGGAGTTTTTACTATCTTTAATTTTATTTTAATAGTATCGCAAATTTCTTCTGCTTCTTCAACTGTAAATTTGTATTTATATTGCTGAACATATCCTATTCCACCTAAACAATTACGCGCTTCAAATCTTTTATTATCTTTGTTATATTCATAAACTAAAGTTCCTTTTAAATCATAAATTCGCTCAGGTGTCTCATAATATTTCATAGATCCTAATTCACTATATGATTCCTTTACTTTATCTTCTGTAATATAAGCAAGTAATGTTTTATTATTTAGATATTCATCAAAATTTTTATCGCAATCATAATTTTTTTCAACCAAAGTATAATTACTACTCTTTATATATCCACCAAGTATAAAATCGTCCAAGAAAACATCTCCTCTAGATTTCCCATAATCCGTAGACATTAAAATAAATCCTGGTTCTAAAAACTTTGTCTCACTATAGGTATCAACAATTTTTTTGATCCTTTCATCAGAAACATCTAATTTTTTTACAGAAGTATCCTTGCATTTTTCATTTGCAGTTTCCTTATCATTAGTACTACCTTTTATTCCTCTTATAATGTCAAAGAAATATCCTAGGATAAATGCTACTAATGCAATAGAAAATAAAACAACAACCTTTCCAACAGCTTTTTTTGATTCTTTTTCCATAAATCCTCTTTATTATAACTTTATTATATATCTTTTTATAAGAAAATACTATTCTTCTTTTTTTAGTCCTTCAAGATATTCATATCGATCCATAGCATTCTTCTTATTTTCTTCATAGAATTCTAACTTTTTATCCTTGTTAATCTTTGAAAGAGATGAATATCTTCTTTCTCCTTCAAGAAAATCAAAATACTTATCAAAGTCAGCTTTAGAATCCATATTAAACTCTTTTGTTACTGGATTTCTCCTGAATAATGGAAAATATCCTGATTCTGTAGCACTTTTTTCTTCCTTAATAGAACTCACCATACCATTTTTTAAACCTTGAGCTATACATGGAGAATAAGCGATTATAATAGATGGTCCATTATGTTCTTTAGCCTCTTTAAGAGTCTTTATCGTATGCATCATATTAGCACCCATTGAAATAGTACCAACATAAGTATTTGGATAAGTAAGAGCTATTTTTGCTAAATCTTTTTTAGCTATCTCATTACCTTTTGATGCAAATTTACATACGCTACCAATATTAGTTGATTTTGATTTTTGACCACCCGTATTTGAATAAACTTCCGTATCTAGAACTAAAATGTTAACATTTTCATTATTAGCCATAACATGATCAAGTCCACCAAATCCAATATCATATGCCCATCCATCTCCACCAATCGCCCATATGCTCTTAGTCTTAATAAATTCTTTTAAAGCCGACAATTCTTTTATTTTTAACTTATCTACAACATTATAGAATTCTATAGAATTAATGTAATTAATATCCTTATAGTAATTAGTTACAATATTCTTATATTTCTTTGGTATCTTTTTTAAGTTATCCTTAATTAATTCTTTTATTCTTTCTTTATGTAATTTATCAGATATTGATATACCATAAGCAAACTCGGCATTATCTTCAAATAAAGAATTTGCCCAAGGAACTTCATAAGCGGTTTGAGGAATACTTCCGCCATAGATAGATGAACATCCCGTTGCATTTGCGATTACTAACTCATTACCGAAAAGTTGAGTAAGAAGTCTTAAATATGGAGTTTCTCCACATCCAGCACAAGCACCTGAATATTTAAATTTAGGCTCTACAAACTGGCTTCCTTTAATAGTATTTGTATCCATCACTTCTTTCTTACTAACATGTTCTAGTAAATAATCTATTTCTTCTAAAGAAGTCTTAGTCTTAACATCTTTAACCTTTTCCATAACAAGGGCTTTGTTTCCGGCTTTTCCCGGGCATGTTTCACTACACACTCCGCATCCTGTACATTTATCCATATTAACACCAATTACAAATTTGTAATTATGATCTTTAATTAAAGCATCCTTTAATTTTCCCTTCAGTGATTTAGGGGCATTTTCAACTTCCTTTTCGTCTAATAAGTAAGGTCTAATTACCCCATGTGGACAAACAAAGCTACACATATTACACATTATACAGTTATTAAAGTCGTAGCTTGGTAAAACCTCTGTTATATCTCTTGATTCTTTATGTGACTGTCCACCCTTATAAGTCCCATCAACAAAGTCTAGTAATTTACTAACTGGTATATTATATCCTTCTCTTTTAACTATTAAATCAAATACATCCTTACTTTCTTTATCCTTTGTTTTCTTTTCTTTAAGCTCTTTTAATTCAACTTTGACTAAAGTCTCAAGTGCTCTATCAATCGCTTTTAAATTCTTCTCTATTATTTCTTGTCCTTTATTAGCAAAAGATATACTGATAAATTCTTTTATTTTATCAATTGCAAACTCATAATTAATCAATTTGGCAAGTTTAAAAATTACCGAAAGAACAATTGTGTTTATTTTACCAGAAAGTCCTTCTTCTATTGCTATAGTTGAAGCATCTACTAAATAAAACTTAATATTTCTTTCTTTTAAAATATTTATATCTCTATTTGATAATGTATTAATAATTTCATCCTTAGTCTTAGAAGTATTTAAGATAAATAATGCTTCTTCTCTTATAGAATCTAGCATATTATATTTTTCAATATAAGTATCCTTAGTACATACCAAAACTGAAGGATTTTTAATATAAAATTCTTCTCTAATTTCCTTGTTTCCTAGTCTTATATGGCTTCTAGTAACCCCTCCAGATTTTTTAGAATCATATTCAGAGTATCCTTGAACAAAGGCTTTAGTATTATCACCTATTATTTTAATTAATTCTTTAGAGGCACTTACCATACCATCTGATCCAAAACCATAAATTAGAATTTCACAGTTTGTTTTAGGCCTTTCAAGTTTTACTGGCTCTAAACTAAGATTAGTAACATCATCTTTAATACCAATTGTAAATCCTGTAAAATTATCCTTTTTATCTAAGAATTGATAAACGGCATTAATATCGTCAATATCTGTATTTTTTCCAGATATTCCATAACGACCACCAATTATTTTTATATCGTGATTCTTTAATACATTTAATACATCTAGATATAAAGGCTCACTCGCTCCGTTTTCCTTAGTTCTTTCTAATACGGCAATATTTTTAACTGTCTTTGGTAAAACATCTAAAAAATACTTACTACTAAAAGGTCTATAAAGATGAACTTCAATTAATCCAACTTTTTCTGTCTTACTTAAAGCATCAATTGTCTCTTTAATAGTTCCACAAACCGATCCCATTGCAATAATTATCTTAGTAGCATCCTTCGCACCATAATAATTAAATGGTTTATAATCTTTTCCTGTAATCTTATTTATCTCTTTCATATAATTATTAACAATATCTGGAAGCTCATCATAATATTTATTTCTAGCCTCTGATATTTGAAAGAATAAATCATCATTTATATTAGATCCCTTTGTTACATTATTAATACTTAAAGCTCTATTTTTAAACTCTGTTAATTTATCTTTATCTATTAATGGGTAAATTTTTTTCATATCCATTAAAGTAATTTTTTGTAATTCATGACTCGTTCTAAAACCATCATAAAAGTTAACAAAAGGAATTTTACCCTTAATTGTCGATAAAAAGCTGACACTTGTTAGATCCATAACCTGTTGAACCGATGAATTAGCTAAAATTGCAAATCCAGTTGATCTAATCGCATAAATATCTTGATGATCCCCCAGAATAGATAAAGCATGAGATGCTACTGTGCGTGATGCGACATTAATTACACAAGGTAAAAGTTCCCCTGCAATCTTATACATATTTGGAATCATTAATAATAATCCCTGTGACGATGTAAAAGTCGTTGCCATAACACCGTTCATCAATGCTCCATGAACAGTTGCTATCGCCCCTGCTTCGCTTTGCATTTGAACAACCTTTACCCTATCTCCCCAAAAATTAGTTTTACCTTCATTTGACCATTCATCTAATAACTCCGATGAAGGTGAAGAAGGAGTAATTGGATATATACCAGCTAGCTCTGTAAAATTATAAGTAACATAACTACAAGCTTCATTACCATCCATTATTTTTTGCATAATTACCTCTTTTCCTCTGTTTCTTTTGTTATATATATAGGTCTATTTTTAATTTCAAGATACATCTGTGATAAATAAAGCGAAAATATACCCATACAAGTTACAATAATTCCTGTTAAAAATACCATTAAAGTTGATAGTCCTAAAATTGTAGGATAATCGTTTCCGATTACTTTTACTAACCATATTATGAACATAATAAATGAAGCGATAAGCATTATAATACCAATTGTTAATATTGCAACCAATGGCACTACAGAAAAAGACAATATTCCTTTAAATCCATATACTAATAATTTTTTAAATCCCCATTTAGTCTCTCCGGCTGCCCTTTCAATACTTTCTAATTCGATCCATTTTGTCTTATATCCTACAAAACCAAAGATTCCTTTAGTGTATCGATTATATTCCTTTAATTCTAAGATTGAATTAACTACTTTTCTCGTCATTAATCGATAATCACCAGCACCCTTTTCTTGCTTAACCATACTCATCTTTTCCATAACATTATAAAATGCTCTAGCAAAGAATTTTTGAATAAAGGATTCTTTTTTTCTCGATACTTTTTTAGTTCCGACTATGTCGTATCCTTCTTCTGTTATTTCCTTATACATATCAGCAATTAAACTTGGGGGTTGTTGAAGATCTGCATCTATTATTACAACATAATCTCCTTTTGATCCCTTAAGTCCAGCATACATCGCACCTTCCTTACCAAAGTTTCTTGAAAATGAGATATATCTTACCTTCTTATCTTTTTTAGCTAATTCTCTTAATTTTAATAAAGTTTTATCCTTACTACCATCATCAACAAATAAATATTCAAAATCTACTTCTTTAAGTTCTTTTTCCAACTTTATTACTTCTTCATAAAAGGATGGTATCGACTCTTCTTCATTATAACAAGGTACTATTATTGAAATTAGTTCTTTTTTCTTCATTATTTCACCTTACTTTCTATTTTTTTAAATATTCCAACATACTCAACATAAATAATCTTTTCTTTTGGAATATTATAGTATTCTTTTATTAAATCAAAATTTTCTTCCTTAGGATTACTATCTACAATTAATCTTATCGGATTAGCCATAATTATTATCTTTTCTTTTTTCTCATCTAACTGTTTATTAATATAATCAATCCTTTTATTTTCAATTATTCTAATTGTTAAAAATGACAAAATATAATAAATAAATATAAGTGAGGCTAGTAAGATCGTTAATCTTGGATAAATTTTAACTCTAATTTCAGTTAACAAAATAAAAGTAGTTAAACAAATATTAAAAATTACAAAGATAAATACTGGGCTTTGAAAATCTTTAGTAAATATTGATAAAACAAAAAGTATTATACTTATTAATTGAAATGCATTTAAAAATATCAAAATATTTCTGTCTTTAACAAAGTGTTTAATACTCCTAATAAGAAAATAAAAATATACTAGAAAGTATCCTATATAGTAATAATTCTCTACCGCAAAAAATCCCGAATATCTTGTCAAAATTAAATCGATATTAACCGGAAAATAATTTCCAAAATTGTAAATAAGAGAAAATATCAAAGGAACATTAAATAAAAATATCTTTATTCTTCGATACATATTACTTTTTAGTTGTGTTTTTAAATAAAAATTAATCGGGATTGCTCCAAGTACAAAAAGTAAAATATTATTGGAAAACAAGTTTTTAATAGTAGAACTAATATTATCTTTTATATTTATATAATCCGTTATCACAAAGTTAAAATTAATATTTTTTATACCTATTATAGAGATAATATTTATCAATTGAACTACTATAAAAATTAGCTTCGTTTTATTATCCATTTTCTTATTGATTAATAAATAAATAATATTGGCTATAAAAAACGAAATACCTAATACAATATTTAAGTTGATAATTACTATGGATAGAAAAAGAAATAAAATAAGTTTTCTATAGTCCTTTTCGTTTTTAGAAAAATTAATAAAATAAAGGAAAATCAGTAAGGAAGGAATCGTATATAACACCACACCTTCTATCGACATATAATTATATGAAAAAGTTAAATATCCTACTGCTAAAACCACTATTACCATAAATAAATAAAAGTTTTTATTTCTTATTTCTTTTATTATTGAGTTTGAGTTATTGATAAATAAGGCAAATAAAAAAGAAAAAACAAGATTAAATATTAATTTATTATGACTAAAAAAACTAATTAAAAAACTTGAAAAACTTCCCTTTAAAACATCTATTATTTTATAGTCTTTAATTAAATAATTATCGATTACATCACCACTAAGGGGTGCTAACGACAATATTAAAAACATAAACATAAAAAATAAAATTGATATACGATATTTATAGGTTAATACACTAATTCTTTCTTTCATCTTTTTTCTCCATTATTTTTTTAATAATAAAATACTTACAACCAAAAGCACAATAATCTTTTATATAGTTATCCCTTGATGAATACTTATTTATAGGAGTAGCCCTTTTATTTTTATCATCATAAAAACCTTTTAACCTTAACTTATTATATGAGAAATCTCCAAGTATATAATCATAGAAATCAAAATAATCCGTCATAAGAGAGGTTAATTCTTCTATATTTATAGTATCATTATCATCTTTAATAATTTCGTAATCTTTGTTATTAATAGTAATCTTTTTCATAATATCACCATAATTATTATACCATAGGTTTATAATAAAAATAAAAAGAATATATTGTTTTAATAACATATTCCTAATAAATACAAATTGAAATTAAATTATATTTAGTATTTTTAATAAAAAATATAATATTGTTATAAAACTTCCAAAAAGAAATATTGATATAAGAACTATCTTAAAGCCTTTTTTAGATGCCTCTTCATCCTCTTCAACCTCGTTTTCTTTTAAAAGATCATCTTCGGTTAATTCTAATGATTTAGTATAAAAAGAACTTGTTAATCCTGATTTTTCCTCTAATAATCTATCAAAATCTTCTTTTGATAATTCCTTTTCTAACTTTATATCTATTGTCGTAGCAAGAAGATCACTAAGCAGCTCTCTTTCTTCTTCATCTTTTATGTCATCCGATAATTTCTTTGTTGTTATCGTATCAATCAAATCTTTTAATTCTTGACTATCTTCTTCAGTAAAACCTTTTTGGTACAAATACTTCTTATTTAAAGAATCTAAAGTATTTAATCTATCTACTTTTCTTTTACCCTCTAATTCATCTATTTCTCTATTTTTTTTAGCCTCATCCAAAACCTTATTAATATCATATTCTTTAATAGAAGAAACTCTTTTCGGTCTAACCTCATCTTGTGGAAGCCCTAGATCATGATCAAGCAAATCCTTATATTCCTTTATCTTATGGTATTCACTTCTATTTAAATTTTGAGAATTCAAAGAAGACAAGTTAATTCTTTTATCAACGTCATAAGTAGGAATTGTATCGTATCCTATTTTAGAATTAATCTCATCATAAGAATGTCTATTTTTATCAACACGGCTAACTTTTGAATCACCAATATTCTTATACCTATCGCTTCTTCTCATGTTTTTCTCCATCTATTTTTATATGTATAATATATAATATAAAGCTCTAATTGTAAAGTTTTACCATTGTTTTTTAATAATCAATATTATATAATTTATTTATTGAAAGGAATTAATATGAAAATTAAAGTTATAAAAGAAAATTGTATAAAATGTGGGGCTTGTGTTGGAACTGCTCGAGAAATTATGGACTATGATGATGATGGATGTGCTAAAGTAACAGTACCAGAAATAACAAAAGAACTAGAAGAATTAGCAGAGGAAGCTATCGCAATATGTCCGGTATCGGCAATTGTTAAAGAATAAAAAGTAATGATTTTAAATCATTACTTTTTTACTAGTGAATATAAAGTTTTTACTTCTTTTATCGTCAACTTACGATAATCTCCAGAAGCTAAACCATCAAGAGTTAGGAATGCTATCCTTTCTCTTTTTAATTTTATAACATCGTGATTAACCGCTTTAAACATATTCTTTATTTGATGATTTTTTCCTTCATGAACTGTTAATTCAACAATTGAAGTATCAGTATCCTTATTATATCTTTTTTGCTTTATCTTAGCGCTTGAATATCTAACACCTTCATATGTTACTCCACCCTTTAGAATCATAATCTTTGTAGGGCTTAATTTGCCTCTTATCTTCGCAACATAGGTTTTTTCAATCATATTTTTAGGGTGCATAAGTAAATTTGCTAGTTCCCCATCATTTGTTAAAATAAGTAGCCCAGTTGTTGAATAATCAAGTCTTCCAACCGGATATATTCTCTCATCCGATTTAACAATATCAAGCACTGTTTTTCTCTTTTTATCATCACTACTAGAAGTTATAACATTACGAGGTTTATTTAAAATATAATATACCTTTTCTACATCTTTAATTATAATATCATCAACCTCTATATCATCAGTTTGACTTACTACGGTTCCCAATTCCTTAATGACTTTTCCATTTACCTTAACTCGTCCTTCAAGAATTAATTCTTCGGCTTTTCTTCTAGAAGTAATTCCTCTGTTCGCAATAACTTTCTGTAATCTTTCCATTTTAACCTTCTATCTTTGGATTTGTTCTATCGTGAGAAGTGCAAGCAAACATATCTTTGGTTTTTACATTTGCAAGCATCATATTTCCATTTTTAACACTTATTTTAGTTTGATATTGCGACTTAAAATCACCAGTTTGAATTTTACCATTATTAACTGATTTATTTGATGATAATATTAGATAATATATTTGTAAATCATCTGTTTCATTTCTTAATAATTCGTATTGATAAGTACCTATTGTATGATTATTATCCAAATCCTTATAGCTTCCATAAATAAATTTATCATTGTTGTCAAATGCTACACTAAGTATATAATCTTTACCTTCTTTATAATTTGTACCATCTTCGGTATAAAATTCCTTACAATTCCAACTTCCAACAAAAATATTTTTATTTTTTACAACTTCAGGTTCTTTTTCTGAAGGTTCTCTTGTAACAAAATAGTAAATTATCCCACCAATCGCAACCAAACCAATTATAACAGCTATTATAATAACTACAAAATTTTCTGGTAACTCTTTCTTTGGTTTAGGAGCTTTATTTAAATTTGGATCGCTAAACAAATTCTCATCTATAAATTTATTTTTAGGTCGAGGTGGTGCTGGTCTTCTATTTGGTGGTCTTACTCCTCTATTAGGTGGAAATGGTGGTCTTGGTGGTCTATTTCTAACTGGACCTCTATTAGATCTTGAATTTGGCGGTTCAAATAATATATTGTTTTTATTATTATCGTTCATGTTTCCTCCTTTTTATTTTAAAGAACTAAAATTAATCATCTTATTTACAACTCTTTCAACGTCTTTTTCGTTAAAAGGCTTATTTAATACATCTACTATTGGATAGTTAAAAGCCTTCATAACAGTTTCTTTAGAATCATCTCCAGTTATTATAGTAACAGGAATTCTTTGAAATAAATTATTATTATTAAAAAAGCTTAATACTTCAAAACCATCAACATTCGGCATATTTAAATCTAGTAATAAACATACTAAATTTTGATATTCCTTTTTGATAACCTCTATCGCTTGGGCTCCATCATGAGCTTCCAAAACCTCATAATCTGCGGATGCTGTTTTTTGAACAATGTTACGAATAATATTAGAATCATCTGCTACTAAGATCTTTTTTGTAGCAATAGGTGTATTAGTTACTTGCGTTCTTGTATTTCCACCATAAGCTTCTACTACCCTTAAAATTCTTGATGCTTCTTCCATTAATTGATTATAATTTTGGTTTATATAATTAACATCTCCTGCTTTACTAGCCATTTCATGATTATATGATAATTCTGCTAATTTAGTAAAACCCAAATATTTAGAATCACTTTTTAATGAATGAACTAATATTTGATAATTAGGAATATCTCCAATTTCTTTATATTTTTTTATGTTTTCTAGTTTGGTATATACTTCTTTTTTAAACTCTGCCAAAGTTTCATTATACATTTCCATATCACCAAGCAGCTCTAAACTTGCATTAACATTTACTCCATTGTTTAATAAAATATTAACATCCATATTATTTCTCCTTTTTTTCTATTAATTTAACATCTTCAGCCTTAATGATTTCAACTTCTTTTACCACATCCCTAACTGGTTTTTCTTCTTTTGCAATTACAAAATAAAAGATTTCAGTTATCGCATATAAAATTAAGAATATCCCTGTAATTATCGTTGGCATATCATTTCTTAAAATTAATAATAAAATTCCAAAAAGAAAAACAACTCCTGCAACAATTAAATAAGCCATTCTTTTTTGTTTTTTTACTTTAAAAGCCCTTACCGTTTGGTAAATCCCAGCATATAAAAAATAAATCGACAATATTAAAAATAAAACATTAACTACGGTACTGAAAACTACCGAAGTAGAAACTACTACTGCCGAACCAAATGTTAAGAAAAACATACCGCTTAATAAGGTCTTTTTATATTCTAATTTATCCTCTACATTTTCTGGTAATTTATAATATAGTAATAGTTTAAAAACTCCAATTATTAAGGCAAATGCTCCAGTTGTATATAAAACTGCCTTTTGTGAATTAGTTATTAATATAATACCCAAAACTAGAAAAAGAACTACAAATAATATCGACTCTCCTGATTTATATATTCTAAATTTAGATTTCTTGTTCATATTATCCTCCAAAATTATATATTAATTATATATTAAAATTAAATAAAAGTATATATTTCTATTCTTTTTCAACAGGAACAAATTCAATTTTTTCCGTTAAACCAATAGTACTTTCAACCGGTAGAGAAAAACAGATTCCTCTTCCATTCTCATTTAAACCAATAACCTCACTAATTTCTTCCATAATCATTTTCTTATTAGTTTTTTCTGTAAGAATTAGGACAATATCTTTTTCTGGCTCTATGGTAATACCTAGTAATTTCATCGCATCTTTACTTCCAAGACCAATACCATTTATAAGTGTTCCTCCGCCTGCTCCTACTTTTTTAGCCGCTTCCATACAAAGTGTTCCAGATCCTTCTCCAACTATCGAAATAATTAGTTCATACTTTTTATCTTTTTTCATATAAAACTCCTCCTTGGAAATTTTTCTAATCTCTTCATCAAACAAATCTTTATTTCCACTTGTAATATTTATTGTAAATGCCAATCCTTTTCCTGGCTCATTCATTTTAAATTTTGTACAAATATCATATAGTATATCAATTTCTAAAAATTCTGGAATTATCGCCATTAATACATCTCTTTTTGTATTATCTAATCCAAAATAATATAGAATAGAAGAAGTTGCCGTTCCCTTGGCAGAAATATTAACTAAATTATTAAGTTTATACTTTTTTAAAAGTCTTAATAACTTTTTTGTTTCTTCTTTTTCCGTTATAACAAATAAAATTCTTGCTTTTAAAACCTCACTCATAAACCCTCCTAATAATCAACTATTTCTACTTTTTTAATAGTATCTTCTTTTATTTTCTTGTCATAATTATACTTATAAACTAAACCAATTATTTGAATAGTAATAAGTGGAACTGTTGCTACCATCGCAATTACCCCAAAAGCATAGACTAAAACATTAGCATTCAAAGCTTCTGCTATTCCTATTACAAATGGAAGTATAAATCCTGCTGTTAGAGATCCGCTTGCTACTCCACCTGAATCGAATGCGATACGGGTAAATATCTTTGGTGTAAAAAAAGATAAAACAAAAACTATAAAATAAAGCGGAAATAAAAAGTAAACAACCGGTAGTTCATAGATTATCCTTAAAATAGATAAGCCAACTGCAATACCTACCCCAACAGAAATCGAAATACCTAAAAGCCTCTTATTTACATAACCAAAGGATATCTCATGAATTTGATTAACTAAAACCTTTAAAGCTGGCTCGCTTTTAATTACATAGTAACCTAAAAAGATTCCGATTAGAAGAATTAATACTGTATTACTTGCAAATTCCTTACCAAAAAGATATCCCATGGGTAAAAAGCCAATATTAACGCCTAAAGCAAATAATGATAAACCAATAAATAAATAAAGTAGACCAAAAGATATCTTAATTAATCTTTTTTTCTTTAAATTTAAATAAAGAAAATTATATATAATAAACAAAACGGCAATTGGCAACAAGGTAATTAAAACATCCTTCATAAAGGGAGGTAGATTTTTTGTATAAGCGCTTAATATCTCACCAAAAGTATTAAAATGCTGTATTTCAATCAAATCATAAGTTGCTTTCCCCTTATATATCAAACCTAATAGTAAAAAGATTACAATCGGTCCAATTGACGAAAAAGATATCATTCCAAAGGTATCATCTTTACGATTTTTATCATGTCTTTTATAGGATAATCCAGCACAAAGTGCAATCATAAATGGTACACTTATCGGTCCAGTAGTAACTCCCCCTATATCAAATCCTAAAGGAATCATTTCAGCTGGAACAAATATTGTTAAAATAAACTTTATGAATACCATACTAAAAATAATTAAGTTATAATTCCATTTTAAAATAATCCTTAAAACTGCTATTACCAAAGAAAAACCTACTCCAATCGAAATTACATTAATAAGAACATTTTTATTTATATTTGGAACCTGCTTTGCTAAAACTGATAAATCTGGCTCCGCTACTGTAACAATATATCCTATTAAAAAAGTAATAACGAAAATAAACAACAATTTTCCTTTTTTGGTTAAATGTTTTCCTATTTTAAATCCTAAATCAATCATCGACATATCAGAACCTATTTCAAATAAAGTAATTCCTAAAATCAGTAAAATACTCCCTATTAAAAAAGATGGCAATAAATTTATAAGATTACTTTTATTATAAAGTATTATAAAAAGCAACATTATAAAGACAATAGGAAGAACAGATATAAGCGATTCTTTTATTTTTTCTTTAAAAATCTTAATCATTTCATTCACCTTCCTATTTTACTAAATTATATCACAATTCCATAAAAAAACGACTTTTTTTAAAAGCCGTTTTACTTTTTAAACCCAAGGATCGTTTTTTGCTGGTTTTCTTATTCCTGTTAACAAAGGAATAATAGCATCGCTCCAAAGCACCCATTTACCATCTTTTTGCTTTCTAAGTGTTACTGGTCTTGGACTATCTGCTCCATTACATTTAACATATAATTTAGCATATCCTTCATTATCATAAGAATAAGGATTCTCTTCCACAACAACTGTGTACGGTTCACTAGCAACATAGTCATTTTCAGGAGTAGCACCCTTAAAATAAGACTCTCCTATATAATTATATTTATCAACCATTCTATCTTTAATATTAGATTTCAAATGATTTGATATTTCTTGATTTTCTCCCATTAATTTTTTTAGCATCTCATAAAATGGTTCTGTATTTGATGGATTATAACTACATATTACATTTACAGTTTGAGCTGCTACCTCAAACGGACTAGCACCTTCATAGTCGTTCATGTCATCAACGCTTTGGTATAACTTTTTAAAAACAATTTCCATATTTCTCTCCTTTATAAAATTATATCATATTTTTTTTTAATCTTAATCCTTTTTTACAATTGTTAAAAAAGGAATTATAAAATCATAATACTTTTTAATATTCTTTTTTAAAACAAGGGGCTTAAAATTACCAGCATTCATAAAACTAGGTGGATTAATAACATATATTTCATCATTCTCTAGCAAATTTTCTTTAATTATCTCTAAATCAAATATATCTTTATAAAGATAATGTTTTATAAAAAAGTTTTCAACCATTAACTCCAAAAAATCCGAAAAATTATCAGTACATTTATCAACAATATTACTATTTATATTTATAACCCAAACTTCTTTACATTCATTAAGATAAAATATATTCCCGATAGAATCAATCATAAACGGTATGCTTTCTGACGAATCTAATCCCAAAATCACCTTTATATATACTAAGAAATCATCAGGATTAATAAATTTGATAAAGCCAAATAAATAATTGCCAAAACCATAGTCCTTCCATATTTTAATAAG
This sequence comes from uncultured Clostridium sp., assembly GCA_964388545.1. GTDB lineage: Bacteria > Bacillota_I > Bacilli_A > RF39 > UBA660 > RUG13868. The sequence goes on along the minus strand of CAYMAV010000015.1, from coordinate 6,948 downwards.
TTCTTTTGGTAAAACTTTTTTATTAAATTTATATCAACTTTTTCAAGATCTTCACTTGGAGAAAACACATCAATAAATTTATCAAGTTTCTTATTAGTCATTACTATTTTTGCCCTTCAATAGTTTTAACATCTGGTAATAATTGTTGTATCTCTGATACAAATTCATTATTAAACATCTTATTAATGTTTGAAGATAATTCTGTATATTGAGGTATAACTTTATTAGTTATTAAATCAGATAAAGCTTCCAATCTAGAATTTAATTTTGAATATATCCTAGTAAAGGATGAGGTAATTGTCGAATAATCAATCCCTGATACCATAAAATACTGTTTACTTGATTCAATTATTGGCAAAATTTTTGTAGAAAAAGTGGATAATATTTGACTACTTTGCCTTTTTAACTCATTTGCAGCATTATTTAGTTCTATTAAATTAACCTTCATATCATTATTCATATCAATCATCACTCCTATAACCTATTTATCATGTCAATAATGGCTTGTTGACTTTCAAACATTTTATTAGATGCTTTTTTATAAGTATTAGATAATAAATCTATCGCTCTAAAAGAGTTTTCGATTTCTCTATCCATTTCTTTTATTTTATTAACAAAAGCACTTGAATCTTTTCCAACCCATGAACTAGATATTGACTGTAATGTTTTGTTTTTAATCGAATTCCAATTAGTTCTCATTTCTTGAGAAGATTGGTTTAGTACCTTAATATTTTCTTGTAGCTGTTCATAAGTAATTAATAAATCTGTTCTTCCACCTGATGGATCTATTGGTGCTGGTCCATATACTACTGGTTTTACTGGTAATTTTGTCGGCATTGGTGGCGGACCATATACCACCGGCTTTACTGGTAAAACTGTCAGCATTGGTGGCGGACCATAAACTAACGGTTTAAAAAGTACTCGTTGTCCAGACACCTGTTTTGTAGGCCCAGACATAACATCATATAATCCTGTTGCCTCCGTTTTGTATTTTGAATTTTTAAGTATACCGCTTTTTAATGCACTGGTTGTCTTTATTTTGTCAAATGATTTAACAGATATTCCACTTCCAGTACTCTCTTGAAATTCTTTTTCGTTAACAATATTTCATCGTTACCTTTTGCTCGACCAATCGGATCTATAGTTATTACTCTCCAATATTTAACACCTAAATCTAAAACTAATTTATATAATTCTTCTAATTCTTCAATGTTTTTTTCATTAACAACTGTTGTAATCTGAACAGCATTTATTGTTGGAACTTTTAATAATTTTTTTATATTAATAACTATTTTATTAAAGCTTCCAGGTACCTGTCTAAATTCATCGTGCGTTTTTTCTAATCCATCTAAACTAACCGATACGGATGCCATTTTAGTTTCTTCTATTTGCTTTAATATTCTATCATTTATTAACATACCATTAGTTGTCATTCCCCATCCATATCCAAGTTCATTAGCATACTTAGTAAACTCAAACAAATCTTTTCGCATCAATGGTTCTCCACCTGTAATATCTAAAAAAATTCCGCTTGCATCATACCTTTTTGCAACATCATCAAGTACTTTTTTCATAACTTCTAAGCTAACCTCATTAGGATCAATATTGTTTCCACAACTACTTCCGCAATGTCTGCATCTAGCATTGCATCTAGAAGTAACCTCAAAGAAGATTTGATTTAATTGAGGTTTTTTATATAATTCTTTTTTAAAGATAAAAGCTACTCCAACTTTTTTATTTTCGCTTTATGTTAATATTCTTTTAATTTTTTTTTATTCATTAGCTTCCCCCATTAAATCTTTTAAACCACTAATCAATTCATTATTAAACATATTTTTTATATCAATATAACTATCTTCATATCTATTAACAACAAACTTATCAAACAGCATATTTAACTCATCTAATTTTTTTATAGAATCATTTAAAACATCTTCTATTTCTACCAAATCTTCATTAATTTTACTGTCATTAATGTATAAAAATTCACTGTTTTTAATTTTGTTTTTTAAATCAATCAATCTTTTTTCTTTATCAACAAGTTTTTTTAATACCTCTTTTAAAACCTCAATATTTACATTAATACTATCCATTTTTATTATTTATATAGTTAATATAATCATTTTTTAATTTTTCTAAACTATATTTAACCCTTTCAATTGTATCACCTAATTCGGATAATTTTTGAGAAAAAACCTTTGCGTCAGAACTTTCCCAACCATCTTTTAAAGCAAATAAATTCTCACTAACTAAACTATCAGTTATCTCACTTATCTCTATTTTATACAATTCAATTTTTTTTATATTTTGATCTTCCATAACCACTATTCTCTATAATTAATTATAATCGCACATCATTTATTAAACAAGTGTTTTACCTTCTAAATATTTTCTCTATCTTATCTGATTTAGATGTTACTATTTTCATATAAGTATTATAATAACTCTCATAATTTGGCAATAAACTATTATTAAGTTTTCCATAAGGAATAACCTTATAATTTCTTTTACTTCCAGAACTAGTTGGACAATTATAAGTAAGTTCCGCCTTAGGATTAACAAGCTTTATCTTCTCATTATTTTTTTTTACTACCGTAACCGACATCATAAGTCCAGTTAGCCTTGATATTCCTCTTTGGGCTGAAACAATATTTCCAAGAGAATAAATTACCATCGTATCATTAATAAATTCAACTGGTTGTACAACATGTGGATGATGTCCTATTACAATATCAACTTCATTATTGGCTAGGAAGGTTGCTATTTCTTTTTGCTGTTTACTTGGATTATGGGAATATTCAACTCCCCAGTGCATGGATACCATTAGAAGATCTACTTTATCACGATATTTTTCTATATCTTTTTTAGCTAATTCATTAGAATAAATATCTACTAAATATCCTTTACCTGTGGGAGTCTTTAATCCATTTGTTAAAGTAGTGTATGATAATAAGGCATATTTTATACCGTTTTTCTCACCAATTATAACTTTTCCTCTTTCATCCCAACTTGTATAACTACCTGCTGTGATAACTCCCTTTTTAGTAGACCAATATTTTGAAGAAGAAATAATAGCTTTTTCCCCTCTGTCTAAAGTATGGTTGTTAGCTAGTGATACTAAATTAAATCCAGCATCAACAAAAGCATCTCCTGCTTCCTGTGGGGAATTAAATCTAGGATATGTACTAAGTCCTAAAGATGTACCTCCTAATATTGATTCTTGGTTATAAAATGCCAGATCATGTTTTTTTATAATAGGTTTTATCGGCTCGATAATCTTATAAAAGTTATATTGGTTTTTGCCAATTTCTGCATCTTGCCATACCGCTCCATGAATTAAGGAATCTCCAACCATTATAATAGATAGTTTCTTTTCGAGAAGTTCTGGTGGTTTTTCTGGATTATATTCTTTTTTATTAGTTATAAATATTCCAAATAATTTCTCAGCTATATAATTACCCCTATAAGAAATTACTGTTAAGATTAAAAATATTAACAGTAATAATGTGAAAATAAATCTTATATTTTTCTTTATTTTTCTATGCTTTTTCATTTTTTTCCTTATAAAAAAAAGACAAAAAAGATACAATCGTATATAAAACCCAGTTGCTCTTATTAATAGCAAATGTCTTTCCCATCGCTTTACCAACAATAGTTAATGTTGAAATTATAGTCGTAACTATAATAGCCACTATAACTATAGAAAGCTTAAATCTATTGGCTAACATAATTGCAATAGTAGCTCCTGTTGATCCACTTACAATTCCGCAGATATCACCAATAACATCATTGCAAAAACTAGATACCTTATCAGCATTTTTAATTAGTTTAAGTCCAAGTTTAGCACCCTTTATCTTTTTGGCTGCCATAGAATTAAAAACACTAGCATCGCTAACCGTAATACTAATTCCAATAATATCGAAGATAATACCAAGCAAAATAAATAATAAAAGCAAAAAAACACTTAAAAATAATGAAATATTTGGTATTGCCAGTTCCCCTATAAATGAAAAAATTAAAGAAATAAAAAAGGTGATAATAGTTATTTTTATTATCCACTTTATATCAACCATACTTTTTTTCTTATGGTTTTTTAACGTTTTATTTGAATATTTCTCTTTTTTCTTCATATAATTCCTAAATAAATGAAATGGCATTGAAATAGTAAACTTTACGCCTTTAGGTCAAGTTGGATTTCCCTTAGATTTACTATATCGTTACCAATATAGCAGTTCCCTTTGAAAAATCTAAATAGACAGTTACCTTACCTATGACTTGATTACCACTTAGTGCGCACTGCAATCCTATCCAATCTACACTCTAGGAGTTTTCCTCAGCAATATTAACGTTACTAATGTTTTTTTGCAATAATAGTTTCAAGTAGCAATTCTTAACAAAAGTTGTACACCAAGTGTTAAAGATGTCTCAATCCCCTATTACCACTCAAACCGGGCTACTCTACACATAGCTTTAGCCACATAGTAGGTTCAATCCTAAGTCGTAAGTTATTTACAAGAATAGGTCTCCGCGAATAAATGGAACAGTTGCCGTATGCCTTTACGATTGTCCATAAACCCTTAAATTCAGCACCCACCCTAGACTGGGCGTCTAAAGCAAGCACCAAAAGCTTCATCGATATGCCTTTTAACGATATTTTACCCTCGTCTTCGTAACACAACATTGACTAGAATAATGCGCCATTTCATAAAAATTATAACATATTAATAACAAGGCTACAATTATTGTTATTTACAACAAGCATAAAAAGAACCATTTGAAAACAAAACATCTTCATTATTTCTTATTCTAATAGCACCTACAGCGTTAGGGCAACAACCAACAGCATAATTCGTACCAATTTCAGCATTTAACCAAGCCATATTATCTATATTCAAAAATTCAATAATATATCCTTTTTTATTATTAATCCTAAGATTACCATCAATCGATAAAGTAAAAATATGATATAAGTCGTAAGATACAGGAGAGGTAGTTATATATAAAATTTTGTTTCCATTATTAAACTTACCTGAAATAAATGAATTTTCGCCATAAGAATATGGATCATAAACTATTCCATCCCAATTAAATGATTTGCCAGTTTTGTTTACAACATTATATAAAAAAGGATTAAAAGTAAATGCACTGTTATTAATAGACTCAACTGTTTTGGGTATTTCTATAATATAAATATAAGATAAAGGAGAATAAAGAGAGCTAAATTCTACATTAATACTTTTAATTTTTCTAACAGTTACTCCATCAATTGACTCAGGTATAACGATATGATTTAAATCATTAAATGTTATAACATCCATTAATTCCCCTTCAGTATAATGTTGGCTTAAAACATAATAAAGATATGTTTGATCATAAGAACACCAATTAGCAGCATCTGTTTTTGAAATTTCAATTTTATCTGTTAACATTTTAATACATTTTACAGAATTAATTTTATAGAGATTTACTCCCATTATTGTTCCGGTATTCTTATCAAAAACAAATAATGAATCAATTGCTGAAGCAGAATAATCATATCCATCTTGAATGTTATTTAATGCTTCCTTTGTTTCCTTTATCGTTCCATCATCATTAAAAACCACTATTTGACTTCTTCCACCTATACCAGTATCAGTATCCACTTCAATATTATGGGCTATTTTATCCGTTGAAAGATTTACTTCATAAGTTAAATAAAAACCTATTTTCTGACTATCTGAACTTGTCCAATAATAATCATAATCTTTTCCGTCATATGTTACTACAACATATCCATCCCTTAGTTCACCAAAAGGAGAACCCCCACCTTTTTCTATATTTATCATTTTATATGGTAGATAATATGTAGTGTCTGTAGCATTTATTCCTAATTCTCCTGCATTTACTTTAAATGATGCTCCCTCAACATACTTTTTAGCATTAGCTACATAAGTTGCTTTTCTCGAATCGTTTATATAACGAGATACTCCTACTACTGCTATCGTTATTAAAATTCCTAGTATTATGATAACTGCTAACAACTCAATAAGAGTAAAGCCTATTATCTTCTTATTCTTCTTTCTATTAAATTTCATTTTCTATTCCTTCCTATTTTATTTATAAGATCATTATAATATATTAAAAATCAAAAAAAAGAGAATGACTTTTATTCTTTACTCTTTTCTTCCTTATCTGTCAATAATCCAAAATATTTTCTTGTTTTCTTTTCTATATCATCATAGATTTTTTTGTTTTCTTTTAAGAATATTTTAGCATTTTCCTTACCTTGTCCTATTTTATTACCATTGTAAGCATACCATGCTCCACTCTTTTCAAGGACATTAGCAACTACTGCTAAATCAATTAACTCTCCTTCTTTAGAAACTCCTTCTCCATACATAATTTCAACTACAGCCGTTCTAAATGGTGGTGCTACTTTATTCTTAACAACTTTTACAGTTGTTTTATTTCCAACCACATTATCCCCAACCTTTATTTGATCATTTTTTCTAACCTCAAGTCTAATCGTTGAGAAGAATTTTAAAGCTCTACCTCCTGTTGTTGTCTCAGGATTTCCAAAAACTAAACCAACTTTTTCTCTTAATTTATAAAAATACAGATAGTATTAGTCTTGCTTATAATACCTGATAATTTTCTTAGTGCTTGACTCATAAGTCTTGCTTGAAGTCCCATATGAGAATCTCCCATCTCTCCTTCAATTTCAGCTTTTGGTACTAGAGCTGCTACTGAATCGATTACTATTATATTTAAAGCTTCACTCTTAACTAATGCGTTAACAATTTCTAAAGCTTGCTCTCCCGTATCTGGTTGAGAAAGTAATAATTCATTAATATCTACCCCTAAATTTTTAGCATAGCTTGGATCTAATGCATGTTCTGCATCGATAAATGCTACTTTACCACCTAACTTTTGAGCCTCTGCTATAGCATGTAATGCGAATGTAGTTTT
>CAYMAV010000014.1:0-27460 GCA_964388545.1 uncultured Clostridium sp. | reverse complement strand
TATTTTTCTTCATTATAATCTGGAGTTCCATTATTATTTTTGTCTACTCCCCATACTGCATATAATGTTACATTTTCTGTTCCAATTATTATTTTTGATCCTACTGCAATTAATCCAGCTCCAGTTTCTTCAGCTTCTGTTGTTAATACTTTTCCTGGATTAGTTTTTGACCATCCTAAGAACATTGCATCTGTTAATGCCAATTCACCTTTATCTTTTACAGTAGCTTCTTGAGTTGTTAGATATTCTATATTATCTTCTGGATATTGTCCTGTTACTGTATCTAATCCTCTGTCATAAATAACAAAATATCTTTCTTCTTCATAATCTGGGATATCATTATGATTAACATCCTCTGCCCATACTGCATATAATTTTACATTTTTATTTGTAATTTTTAATGGCGATGTTTCAAATACTACTTCAGCTGCTTCAACACTATTTGTTAATACTTTCCCTGGATTTGTCTTTGACCATCCCATAAATACTGCATCTTCAAGTGCAAGTGTTTCCTTATCTTTTAATGTTACATTTTGATTTGTTAAGTATTCAGTATTATCTACTGGTACTTCTCCAGTTACATTTTCTAATCCCTTATCATATGTAACTTTGTATTTTTCTTCATTATAATCTGGAGTTCCATTATTATTTTTGTCTACTCCCCATAATGCATATAGCACTACATTGTTTCCTGGCATTACCATTGTTGCTGGTAATTTACCTGCTGCTGTCTCCTCAGCCTTACTTTGAAGAATTCCTGCAGGTTTTTTAGTGCTCCATCCTACAAAAGCAGCATCAACTAATGCTAAATCTCCTTTTGTTTTTAATGTTGCAACTTCTCCTGCTAAGTAGTCTTTATTATCTACAGGAAGATTTCCTGTAACACCAACTAAACTCTTATTATATGTAACCTTATAAGTAGCTAGTTTAGTAAACAATATTACTACTCTTTCATCTTGTTCTACGTTTTTGTAGTTTCCATCTAGCCTATCAAATGCATATCCATAATGATTTGGTATAGCTGGACGATTTGCATCCATTCCTGGTAATACTCTTTGTGTAGATACTGTATTATTTGTTAGTCCATCAACAAAAGTAACAGTTAATCTTTCCTCTTCGGTATCGATTATTCCGTTATTGTTAAGATCTCTACCATATAATCCTACAACCTTAAGGTCCTCTAGGATATTAGTAAAGTCCTTTACTCTCGTTTTTAGGTCTTCAAATAAATACCATCCACCAAAAGCATAACCTTCATGTTTTGGTACTTCTGGTTCTTCTGCGTCTTCACCGACAATTACTTCTTGTTTACTTAATTCTTTATCATTAAATCCGTCGATAAAAGTAACAGTTCTTGTAGCTATAGCTTGATTTTCTGTTACGCCACCGGCGAATGTAATAAATAAGAACATAAATAAGATAAACACAATGAAGACCAGCATTCTTTTTTTATTGAACATACCTAACCCACCTTTCTATGTCCATATATTGTAATAAAAAAATCTAAAATGTCAACACAAATCGATAATTGCTATATAGAATTTTTATTATCCTTATTTAACTTTTCCAAAATTGCTTATTGGAAATACTCTTAAAAAAACTTTTCCTTTGATATCTTTAATGCTTACTAATCCAAAATCAGGCGATCTACTATCAAGTGATTCTTCTCTATTATCTCCTAAAAGCAGATACTTATCTTCTGGTATTTTATTATCGATACATTCACCTTTTTTACATATATCCTTCATTACAAAACCAGTAGTTATTGTGCCTTTTTTTAAGAAACCTTCTTTATATGGCATATTATTAATATATAAAACATTTTTTAAATAACTTATATCTTCACCAGGAAGACCAACAATTCTTTTAACATAATATTTTCCTTCGACCTTTACTACGACGATATCATTTCTCTTTGGCTCTGAAAAAAGATATGACAATTTAGATACAAGAGTTATATCGCCATCGTTTAGGCTAGGTAACATTGAATTACCAGCGATTGGTCTAAAAGATACTATAAAAACTAAGACAAATACAATTATAAAAAGCGTTATAAAATAGATTGAAAAATCCCTAATGAATTCTTTTATTTCTCTCAAATCCATATATCTAACCTCTATAATAAAATTATACTACAAATTTAAAATAAGAAAAGACCTAAATTATAGGTCCCACTTCCAATTTTTAATTTCCGGCATATCTTCACCGTGTTCATGGATATATTGCTTATGTTCAACCAATTTATTTCGGCAATACTGTGCAAGAGTTGAACTTCTATTTCCCAACACTGTTAATCTTTTTAATGCCTCTAAAACAAGGTTATATCGATCCATCTTATTTTGTACTCTCATATCAAAAGGAGTTGTAATCGTTCCTTCTTCATCGTATCCTGCGATATGCATATTTTGATTAACTCTTGTATAAGTTAGTTTGTTAATCAAGGATGGATAGCCATGGAAAGCAAAGATAATTGGTTTATCCTTAGTAAATATTGAATTATAATCTTCATCTGTTAAACCATGAGGATGTTTTTCATCTTGTTCTAACTTCATTAAATCAACGACATTAACCATTCTTATTTTTAATTCTGGAAAAGATTGTCTTAAGATTGAGATAGCTGCTAAAACCTCAAGAGTTGGCGTATCGCCGCAAGATGCCATTACTAGATCAGGTTCATGCCCTTGATCATTACTAGCCCACTGCCATATACTAATTCCTTCTGTACAATGCTTTATCGCCTCATCCATCGTTAACCACTGTGGCCTTAGGTGTTTAGATGCCACAATTACATTTATATAATTTTTTGTTTTAATACAATGATCAAAACAAGAAAGAAGACAATTCGCATCAGGTGGTAAATACATTCTAACTGTATCGCTCTTTTTAGTAACCAGGTGATTTAAAAATCCTGGATTTTGATGAGTATATCCATTATGATCCTGTTGCCAAACATGAGAAGATAAAACATAGTTAAGCGATGATATTTCTTCTCTAAAAGGAAGTTCTTTTGTCATCTTTAACCATTTAGCATGTTGTGAGGTCATCGAATCTATTATTCTAATAAAAGCTTCATAAGAATGCATAAATCCATGTCTTCCAGTTAATAAATATCCTTCTAGCATACCTTCACAAGCATGTTCAGACAATATTGAATCGATTATTCTTCCGTCATTTCCAACATTTTCATCATTATCAATTAATTCTCCATTAAATTGAGCAGTAGTTTCTTGAAAAGCTGCGCTAAGTCTGTTAGATGCGGCCTCATCTGGTCCAAAGATTCTAAAATTCCTTTCTTTTTGATTTAACTTAATCAAATCTCTAACATAATTACCTAGTTCTGTCATATCGCTTTTTTCAACTGAACCAGGAGTTTTTATCTTTATTGCATAATCTCTAAAATCTGGAAGTCTTAATTCTTTTAATAATAATCCACCATTAGTAACTGGGTTAGCACCCATTCTTTTATTACCAGTTGGTACAAGCTTTTTTAAATCTTTTTTTATCTTTCCAGACTCATCAAACAAATCTAAAACATCATAGCTTCTCATCCAGTCTTCTAATTCTTTAATATCTTCCTTATTATTTATTAAAAGTGGTACTTGATGTGCTCTAAAAGTTCCCTCTATTTGCTTTCCATCTTTTTCTTTAGGTCCAGTCCATCCCTTAGGAGTTTTTAAAACAATCATCGGATAAAGTGGTCTTTTAAATTTTTCTACCTTTTTAACAACCTCTTTAATCTTCTTAATTTTATCAATACAAGAATCAAGCGCCGAAGCCATCTTCTCGTGATATGATGATGGTTTTTCAGAAGCGGTAATCTCTACAAATACCGGCTCCCATCCACAACCATAGAAAAATAATTTCAATTCCTCTTGTGATATTCTCGATAAAATCGTTGGATTTGCTATCTTATATCCATTTAAATGAAGTATAGGCAAAACAACTCCATCTGTTTTAGGATTAACTATTTTATTTAAATGCCAAGAAGTTGCTAAAGGACCAGTCTCTGCCTCACCATCTCCAACAACACAAGCAGCAATTAAATCCGGATTATCTAAGACTGCTCCAAAAGAGTGAGCAAGACTATAACCTAACTCTCCACCTTCGTTAATCGAACCTGGAATCTCTGGAGTAACATGGCTTCCAATACCACCTGGAAAAGAAAATTGCTTAAATAATTTTTGTAAGCCTTCTTCATCTTCTGTAATATTAGGATAAACCTCACTAAAAGTTCCCTCCATATAAGTATGGGATACCATCGCATTTCCACCATGACCAGGTCCTGAAACATAGATCATATTTAAATCATATTTTTTGATAACTCTATTTAAATGAGTATAAACAAAGTTTTGGCCAGGAACTGTCCCCCAATGCCCTACTAATTTTTTCTTTATATCTTTTTCCTCAAGTGGTCTTTTTAAAAGCGGATTATCTAGTAAATATAATTGTCCTACCGCCAAATAATTAGATAACCTAAAATATTCATCTAACCTTTTAACCTTTTCTTCATTTAAAACTCTTTCCATACAAACACCCTCTCTATTATATATATTATATAATTTTACAGAATTAAAACAAGTTTAAAATAATATTGTGTTATAATATTTATAATATGAGGTAATTATGAAAGAAAGAAAATTTTATAAATATGTCTTTATCATTTTTATGATATTGGCATCCATCTATTCCTATAACAATTATTTAAGACCAATAAAAATAAATAATAAGATCAACAGAGATAGCGAACATTATATAAATGATCTTTATCAAAGTGACGCTTATTATTACAACAAACTAAATAAACAAGAAAAAATGTTTTATGATGATATCGTTAAATATGTTAAAGAAGGAAAAAGAAAAGCTAAAATTAATTTAACCAAATATGGATGTAAAAAATTAGTAGGCTGTAGTGTAAATATACACGATATTTATTTCTTTGTAACAATGGATCATCCAGAATTAATCGAACTTACCTATTTAAGATATGAAAACGAAAATAATTCTTCAATTATAGAAATAGAAATAAATAATTTATCGCGTTTTAATTTTATAAACAAATTACATATAAAAAAGATGCAACGAATCGTCGAAGATATTAGAAAAGCAACCGAAAATATGACAGATATTGAAAAAATTGAATATGTTTATAATTGGATTGGTGATAATACTAAATACGATTTTGCTTTTACCTATAGTAGTAAAAATCAATCTGCCTATAACTCTTTAGTAAAAGGAGGAGGAGTATGTGCATCATTTGCTAAAACCTCACAAATTATTTTTCAAAATATTGGAATTGAATCATGGGTCGTTATGAGTTATGACCACATGTGGAATGTAATAAAATTAAATGATAAATATTATTTTTTTGACTCTACTGTTGCAAGTGCAATAAGAAAAGATGGTTTAGGATATTATAACGGACTTAATTCTAGCTACTTACAAGGCAATAAATTAAAACACCCAGATTTTTTTCCAAAAATTTCAACCGATGAATATTATAAAAAATAAAAATACTCCGAGGAGTATTTTTTTATTTATTCATTAACGCTTTAGCCGTTCTTACCATTTGATATGAATAACCCATTTCATTATCATACCACGCAACTACTTTTAATAGTTGTTTGCCATTTACTTCTACAATGCTAGTAGATAATCCATCTACTACTGCTCCATAATGCGTTCCAATAACATCGCTTGATACAATTGGATCCATTGTAAACTTTAATGTTTCATTAGAAGCTCCTTTAAATAGGCTATTAACCTCTTCTACTGTTGTATTTCTTTTTAATTCTAATACTAAATCAACTACCGATCCAGTTGGAACTGGCACTCTTAAAGCTGTACCATCTAACCTTCCTTTTAAACTAGGTAAAACCTCTCCTATTGCACTCGCTGCTCCAGTTGATGTTGGAACGATATTAGCAGCACAAGCTCTACCTCTTCTTGATTCAATTCCTTTTTTATGAGCAACATCAAGTGTTACTTGGTCATTAGTATAAGCATGAACTGTTGTCATATATCCCTTTTCTACTCCAAAGTTTTTCTCTAAAACTGCAAGTACTGGCGCTAGACAATTTGTCGTACAGCTGGCTGCTGAAATAACTTGTTCGTTTCCATCTAAAATATCATGGTTAACATTATAAACAACAGTCTTCATATCACCTTTTCCTGGTGCTGAAATAATTACTTTTTTTGCTCCTGCTGTAATATGCATTGTTGCTTTTTCTAAACTTGTAAATGCACCTGTACATTCAAATACTACATCTACATCTAAATCCTTCCACGGTAATAATGAAGGATCTTTTTCTTGATATATTGGAATATTTAATCCTGATACTACAAGATTATTTCCTTCAAATCCAATTTCATCTAATTTGTAATTACGATGGTTAGTATCATATTTTAAAAGGTATGCTAATTGCTCTGCATCTGTTAAGTCATTAATTGCTACTACCTTAAAATTAGGATCTCCATCCATTATTCTAAATACTAATCTTCCTATTCTTCCAAATCCATTAATTGCTACTTTAATCATATTTCCTCCTTTATTTAAAGCAACTTCCGCCTATAAACTCTCTTAATAGCGAATCGCTAGGAACCGCCTCCGATGGTATAGGTAGGAATGTCTTTAGCATATTTATTAATCTTAATGCTGTCTCATATTCAGGACTTTCTGAGCTTACTGAATAAAGCAAAGGTTCAACATAGGTCTTTAATATTCCAATTTCATAAATAAGGGATGTATTAAACACTACATCGGCAGCTTCTTGATTAGGGAAAATGTGTTTTTCTTCACCTAATCTAACCTTTTTCCAAATTGTCAAAGTATCCTCAACATTATGCCCTCTTGTTCTATTATCTCTTACTATTCTTCTTAACAAACGATTATCTGTTAGCGAAATTCTATTATGGCTATCGATATTCAAAATTGTAAGAGGACTTAAATAAATTTTAAACTCTTGCTTTCTATCAATGTTATTTAAAATTCTGTCACTTAAGGCATGTATTCCTTCAATTATTAAAATATCATTTCTTCCCAAGTGTATTTCTTCTCTTCCGGGCTCTGACATTCCAGTAACAAAATTATATTTTGGAACCTTTACTTTCTTACCATCTAATAAATTCTTCATATCATTATCAAATGCTTTAACATCAAGAGCCTCTAAACATTCATAATCATATTCGCCATTTTCATCTTTTGGAGTCTTTTCGCGATCAACAAAATAATCGTCCATTGAAATTTCTTTAGGAAACATTCCAAAAGATCTAAGATACATCGATAACTTACGACAAGTCGTTGTCTTACCGCTAGAAGATGGTCCTGCTATTAAAATTATCTTAACATTATTCTTTTTAGAAACTATATCTCTAGCTATATTAAATAAAGTATTACTTTGAATCATTTCCATTATTCTTATAATATCATCTACTCTTCCATCGGATACAACCTGATTTAAATCTGGTACACTTCCTATTTTAAGAGTTGAAGCCCATTTATCATATTCATTAAATACATCAAACAATTTTGGGCGATGTTCATAAGGCTTAATACCATCTATATAAATCGTTGGGAATAATAAGACAAAGCCTCGATCATTTAAATAAGTTAAATCAAAATTTTTTAATACTTCTGTAGAAACAGGCATTGGACCATAAAAATAATCATAGATTCCACCAAGTTTATATAATGTCAAATAACTGCTTGTTTCATATTTTAAAGAATTAACCTTTGTCTTATCTTTTCGAAGATTAAAATACTCTATCGCTTCATCTTTATCGATATAGCATTTAGTAATAGACATATTTTGGTTAGCTACCTCAAGCATCATTTTCTTTATCGCATTAAGTTTATTAGCATTTAAAGAGAAATTTGTTTCAATATAAATTCCTTTATCAATCGAATACTTGATCTCTATTCTTGCCGTATGTCCATATAGCTGTTCCACCACATAAGTCATTAACAATATCAAAGCATTTACATATACTTTATTAGCTCTTGAATCCTTTAAATCAACAAATAAAATATCATCGCCTTCGGAAATCATCTCATTTAATTCCTTATATTCATTTCCAACTTTTGCTAAAAGTATTGGATACTTACAAGCTTTCTCATATTGATTTGCTAAATCATCAAAAGTAAGCCCCATTGGAATCTCTCTTTGTTCCCCCATAACCTTAACATTAATTTTTCCTATCATTTTATCCCTCTATTCTTATTCTTATTTTAACATATATTTTAGTATTTTATCTAATTTTTTCAGCGATTTCCTTTATTTTATTGAAACGATGATTTAATCCCGATTTACTTATTTTATCTTCTGTCTCCATATTTATTATCTCGCTTAGCTCTTGAAGAGATGCCTCTGGATACTTTTTACGATAAATTGCCGCTAGTTTAGTCTTATCATCTAAATAGTCTAATCCTACCTTATCTTCTATTTTTTTTATATATGATAACTGTTTATTACAAGTTTCAATTATTCTTTCAATATTAGCCTGTTCAAAATTGTTAAGCCTGTTAATATTATTTTTTTGTTCTCGATATGCTTTTATATTTTCAAAGTAAAGAACCGCATTAAAAGCCGATATAAGTTTTAAAAAATCGCTTATCTTCTCTGAATCCTTTATATATATAACAAAGATATTTCCCCTTGTTATTAGCTTAAAATTTAAATCAAAGAAATTTAAAATTCTTTGAACAAATACCGCTTCATCGGAATTATCATAAAAAAGTTCTAAATGATATGATGTGTTATTCTTAGGGTCATTAATACTTCCACTGGCAAGAAAACTTCCTCTTAAATAAGCCTTTTTATCTTCGTCTGAATCAACTAAAAACTCCATCGGTTTATCTAACTTTACTAAACCTTCTTCAACAAGTTGTAAATCCTTAAGAATCTCACCTATTTTTGTATTTACTAAAACCACATATAAGTTTTTATTCCTAAAGTTATAATATTTTCTTTTTTCTATTTTGCAATCAATACCATACAACTCTTTAATAAGTAGATAAATCCTTTTAGCAACTTTAATATTTTCCGTTGAAATTTCAATTAATTCTTTATCATATTTAGCATTACTTCTTAAAAAACCTGATAATTCTGCTAAAGATTCACTTCTATCAACCTCTATTTCACATATTTCATTTTTTACTCTTATTGTAAAAGACACATTAAACACCCCTTTACATATACTACCATTAAATAACTTTAAATAGTAATAAAATTAGAATAATTATAGATAATATTGCTAGTATATATAAATATATCGATCCTTTAGCATAGGCACTTTTTTTATTATAAAGATCCTCTTTAAAAAAACTATTTTCTTCTGGCTGTAAATTATAACCAGCTTTTTTAAGGACTAATACCTTTTCATTACTCTTAGAAGAACTTGCACTTACAAGGCTTCTTTCAAAGTCATAATATTTATTAAAATATTCAACAACTCCACTTATCATTACTCTTTCGATATGCTCTGCTGGAATAATAATCATCTTTAAAGAATCTAATATCTCATAGAAGTTTTCTCTAAACCAGCCATCAGATACCATAGAAAAATCTCTAAACTCTGAAGATAAGGATATATAAGATCCAAGCATTAATTTTGTTAATTTTCTAATATTCTCAATTTTTTTATCATCGCTATAATCGATTAACCCTTGAAAGGAAATTCCCTCTTCACTAATAAATATCGTATCAGCTGATAAATCGGAAACACATTTCTTATTTAAGTGAACTTCTTCAAGTTTTTCTGATACACGATAAAAGATTTTCGGTATATCATCGTATTCCGAATAAGTTAATTGATCTTTTAAACTTTGCATCGTATCACCTATCTTAATAATAGCATCTTTACTTAAAAGTTAAAACATATTGAGACAAAGACTTTCTTATTTTATGTAAATAATTATCAACTTTTTTATATGGTATATCTAGTAGATTAGAAATTTCACTAATAGAAAAATTATTAAACTTAAGTTCATAGACAAGAGCCTCATCATCCTTTAAATTGTATTTATAATAATATAGCTTTAATGCTACCTCTTTAGAATAATAATAGTTTTCTAAGTTATAATCAGAAGGAATTATATCTTCAAGGTAAATATCTTCGCTTCCTATAATTAACTCGTTTAGCGATAAAGACTCATTTAAAATCATATGTTTAAATCTTTTAGCTGTTTTAATTAATCTTTCCATTTCCCTTCTTACTATTAAAATTAAAAAAGTATAGAATAAAGTATTATCCTGATCATAATCCTTTAGTGCACTTGAGAGTGCTACCATACCTTCTTGAAATAAATCATCATATTCGATACCAATATTTTTGTTAGCTTCATAATATTTTTTAGCAAGCTTTCCAATTAAATTTTTATATTTGGAAATCAAAACATTATAAGCAACCTCATCTCCATCATTTATCTGATAGACTAATTCGTAATCATTGTATTCCTTATAGTTCAAACACAATCCCCCTTACTTGTCTAAACTTATCACCTCATAAATCATAATTCCTGCTGCTACTGATGCATTTAGACTGTTTATTTTTCCATACATAGGGATTTTAGCTATATAATCACAAGCTTTCTTTACCGAAGGGCTCATTCCGCTACCTTC
This sequence comes from uncultured Clostridium sp., assembly GCA_964388545.1. GTDB lineage: Bacteria > Bacillota_I > Bacilli_A > RF39 > UBA660 > RUG13868. The sequence goes on along the minus strand of CAYMAV010000014.1, from coordinate 16,844 downwards.
ATTTCCAATAACTAAAGCAATTTTTCCAGTATAATCGATATCTCGATAATCAACCGCATCTTCTAAAGCTGTTCCAACTATCCAGTAACCATTCTCTTTTAATTTATTAATCGCATCCACCAAATTAGTTACCTTAGCAATTCTCATATTTTCTAAAGCACCAGAACTAGTCTTCATAACAGTTGAATTAACATCAACACTTCGATCCTTTGGAATAATTATTCCGCTTATTCCAGCCGCCTCACATGTTCTAATAATCGCTCCTAGATTATGAGGATCTTCAAGGTGATCTAATATAACTATTTTAGCCTCTGGTATATCAAAAAAATCTTGATAATCGGTATAACTAAATTCCTCTATGTCAAGAATTATACCTTGATGAAGAAATTTATCAAACTTAGAAAAAGCCTTTTTTTCCATATATTCAGGTCTTATTTTTCTTTTTTCTATTAAAGAAATTATCTCTTTATCCGAAAAACCCTTCTCTAAAATTATCTTATTAACCTTTTTTTCTTTTTCTAATATTTCTTTTGCCACATTCTTTCCATAAACTATCATAATTACTCACCTAATATCCTTTTCATTATCTCTTCGATTCGATCATCTTTTTTTTCTAACTTTAAAAACCCGATTAAAGACTCTAAAGCAGTCGCATGACGATAAGTTACCACATCACAATTTCTAGGTTTTCTACCACCACTGTGATTTCTACCTCTTTTGATAATCAATAACTCCTCATCGGTAAAAAAATTATCTTCTATAAGTTCTTTTAATATTCTAGCTTGATTAACCGCACTTACATAATTTAAGGTCTCTTTTTGTAAGGAATCAACATGCCCTATACCTTTTTCAATAAAATGTCTTCTAACATAATATTCATAAACAGTATCTCCTAAATATGCTAGAACCAATATATTTGTATTAATAATATCACTCCTTTAGCTTATCTATATTTAAAACCTGGTCCGCTCTATCAATTATTCTTTTAGAATTAGACATTATTAAAATAGTATGGTCTTCTTTCTTACTCATCAAATAATCAAGTAGCTTTCTTTCGTGTTTTTTATCTAATAAATTTATTATGTCATCTAACATTATTATCTTGCTATCTTTTAGGAGTGCTCTTGCTATAATTAACATCTTCCTAGTAGAGGTTGATAATGATGTATTTTCATTAAGAACAGTGTCATATTTCTTATCCAATCCATTTATATCACTATCTATATCTAAAACATCAAATAATTCTACTATTTTATCAAAATTAGGATTTATCATTGTCATATTTTCTTTTATCGATAAATCAAAAAGCCAAGCTTCTCTTTTTACACAAGAAATTAAATCGTAATAGTAATCATCATTTATCATATTGATATCGATATCATCTATTTTAATAGAACCTTCATGCTGTCTATTAAGTTTTAAAAGCAAATCAAAAACTCCTAGTTCAGCTGTTTCATTATCTCCATTTAAAACTGTAATTGAATTCTTTGGTATTTTAAAAGATACATTATCTAATATCGGATTATCTCTAAAGCCATATAATATATTTTTAAAAGTAATATCTCCTTTAATATCAATACCTTCCATTTCTTTATTTTCGGCTATTTTACTATACTCTCTAATCTTATCAAATCTTTGAATAGATACCTTAACATTACGATATTCCACGTTTAAGGTTAAAATAATTGAAAAATTATCAATTATTTTTTGATAATAGTTATAAATTATTAATAAAGTCCCAACAACCGCTGCTCCACTATTTGATATGTAAGCTAAATAAATTATCGATAATATTCTAAAGACCTCAAAGATAAATAAGATTAAAATATTATTTCTTTGAAAAACAATATTATATCTCGCATTTGCCTCTAAATAATTATCTCTTTTAATCTCTAACTTTTCCCCTATCTTTGAGAAAATATTAAAGCTCTTTACCTCTTTAATACCACCAAAATAATCATAAGTAGAAGAAACTACTTTATCTAATTCTCTTTTCCTTTTTTCATTATGAATTTGAACTCCTTGCCCACTTTTTAGTGCGATTATAAATAAAATCAAGGAAATTATAATCGCAGACATAAATATATAATTATTTAAAAAATAAAAATAGCCAAAGATAATAATTAATTCGATCATTTGAACTACTCTAATAACTAAGGTTGATAAAAACCCGGAAATAATATCAACATCAGTTACTACCATATTAGAATATTGTCCAGGTGAAAATCTCGATAAACTAAACATCGAATTATCCTTTGTTTTTGATAGTGCAATATTGTTATAATGAGCAAATATTTTATTATATAGCTTATAATAAGCCACTTGATTGTATATTTCTAACCCTCTATATAGGCCGTGGCACGCTATTGATATAATGAAAAATATCAAAGCATTATTAAAATCATTTTTAGTAATATAATTAATAGAAGTACTAAAAAGAAGAGGAATAGCTAATAATATCCCTCTTAAAGCTAATGATACCAAAAACTTTTTTATATATTCTATTTTGGCTTTTTTTATAATTGTTTTAAACTCTCCAAAAAATAAACTTTTCAAATTATCACCTGTCTTTTTTATAAATTAAAATATTTACTAGTCTCCTTAGAAATATGACCAAGGTATCCACCAAAATATTTTACTCGCGAATATAATCTACCAAAGCCAAATAAAAAATCACCTATTAAAGTCTTAGTTTCCAAATCTTTAACCTCTTCTAAATCATTTTCGCTTGAAACATCCATCCTTCTTAACATTGGTCTACCGCCAACCATAACTCTTTCTATTAAATGATATCTTTTTATACCTTTTTCAATATTTGCTGATTGGGGGAAAATTACAAAACTACTGCCATCACTTCTAACAAAATTATTAAATTTAGGCATACTTTCTTTTATCGTACCACCACCTAATATTAAGTTTGAATTAGGCAGATTATTTATATTTTCTGCCGTTAATAACTCCTCTAATTTCCCTATAGGAGAATAAAACGATCTTATACCGTTAGTGGCGTCTATATAATAAGATAAATTATCAATATCACCTAAATGGGCGATTAAATATTGTTGATTATCTCTAGTATTATATGATTTTAATACATCCATATGAATTTCTGTTCTCTTATTGTTAATTTTATCGTAAGCCTTAAAAATCTCTTCTTTATAAAAAACTGACAAAGGATAAATAATTGTTTCTTGGTCAATAACCGTTCTATGGGAATCACTATAAAAATCATTAGCCTCTAATGTACCAAAGTGTAGATAATTAGTTTTATTTACCGCATCTCTTGTAAGATCAACACCATAAAACTTCCCATTTATCATCATTATATTCCATGCATAGTCCCCTGCCTTTGATTGATATTCAGCATAAATTTCATTTCTATCTAATAATTCCTTAAAGATCATCGAATAACCAGCCGAATTGCTATTTTTATATAAAATTCCATTTAAGGACCAACAAATATCTAAACCATTACCATAGCCCGAATCTAATTCTCTTCGATAGTGTATTCTTTTAGATAAGATCCCATAAATATACATCGCCTTTTCTAACTCACCCCAATTAGGATTAATTCCATTTTCTATTCTTTGAAATTCCCTAATAATCGATGATAATTCTTTAGGATTAAATAAAGTTCTTTCAATATATTTTTGAACATTATACTTTGTATTTTTAAAATAATCTAAACCACCTAGAACACTAATTAAAACCATCTTAGGATTTAAGTATCCTATTACACTAGGATTTTGTCCCTTGGTATTTTGCATTATAACAACTGTTTTATCTTGAGATGAATTAATAAAAGAAACATCATCCATTGTTAAAACACCAGTTGAAAAAAAACATTTAGCACCTCTAAATATCTCTGTTTCCTTTGTATTAACCTCTCTAAGATTAGACATTAAAATCCCACCTTTTTATATATAAACTGTCCGTTATCTTCCATTACTACCACTCTTCTAAGCGCATTGTTAAACTCTTCTGTATATTTATTATATTGTGATCTTGAGATTACATATTCTTCAAAATTATAACCATCAAGAAAATTTACATTATCAATATTTGATGCATAAATATCTAGTGTAATTCCAAAACAATTAATATTAGACACATTAAAGCCTTCCAAAGTTAAAGTTTCATAATAGCCATTAAGAAGTTCAATCTCTAGTTTAGTATTTGATATTACAACATTTCTTAGTTGAATATTTTCTAAATATGGATATATATCTTCAACAACCTCACAGTCATAAAAACTTATATCAACAAGATTTTTTAATTGTTCAAGTACCTTCATAACATTAGTATCAATAGTACAAGAATCGATAGTTATTCCTTCTAAATAAGGAAAATTTAATAGATCAGAAAAATTAACATCTAATATCTTTTTATCAAAAGATAACCTAGATATTGTAAGAGTATTAATGCTTTCTAATTCCTGTTTAGAAAAGCCTTCCCTTTTATTAAATAGTCCCTCTAATATATTCAAAATACTTTCTGTCTGCATATTCTACCATCCTACCATTATTATAATAATAACATAAAAAAGATATATTTAAAATTCTTTAAAATAACTTTTTATACAAATTGTCAAAATCTATCATATTTTCAAAAAAACTTTTAGATATAATAATATTAATATATAATGAGTATATATTAGGAGGTACATTATGGATCCTAAAATTAACTATGATCATAACAAAATTCTTGATATTGTTAAAAAAACCTTTGGAAATAATTATAGTTATGCTTACAATACAAATACTTTAGAATCATTTCCTTATGGATTAACAGAAAAAGATGTTGTTATTGCCTATTCTCCTGACTATTACTTTCTTATTTCGGTTATACCAGAACTTGAAGAAAAAGCTCGATTATTAGCTCAACAAATTAGTCACTTTTTTACTGGATTTGGTTTTTTAAATTATTATTTTCAATTTAGCAGTGGATGTAGTAAATTTCAAATAGAATGGAATGTTAATAGTCTTAAAAGATCTCATGAATTATTTGAATTAAGCTCAAGTATTACTTTCGATGAAAACAAAAAAAGAACTGGAAAATAAGTCAGTTTTTATTTGACAGATTTTAATATTTTGCTATAATAGTGCGTCAACGAGGGAGATGTAAAATATGGGAAAAACAAAAGAAAATGCTTCAGACGAAATATCTAGAGATATGATAGAAAAATTACAAAATAAACCATATAGTGACCTTATAGATCTTATATATAAAAGATTTGGAAATGAAGTTAAAATTGGCATTGACTTTAAAGATGATGAACTAGAAATTTTAGCAATGCTTGGAAAAAAAGCAATTCATATTTTATATAATCCCGAAAAAAGACTAATCGCATCTGTTGATAAAAGATATCAAAATCTATTACAAGATATACGCCCATCTCTAATAAAGATAACAGGAGAAGATCCAATTTGTTTATATACTAAAAAAATATTAAAAACTAATGGAAATACCACAACTCTTGAATCGAAAGCTTATAATCCAGAAGCTAGATTGCTAAGCCTTTTAGGGGGAACTGGAATTGAAAAAGATTATCGAATTAGAAAAATCGCATTATATGGTGGAAGAAATTTAGCAGATTATCAACAACAACTAATATATGGAATATACCCTGGATTTGTTGCAGATCAAGCTGAAAAAATTAAACAATGTGATGAAACTACTCTATTTTTTATATATGTTAACTTATCAGTTTATCTAAATGAAGTTTTAAAAGAAGAAAGAGAACAAAATAAAGGACAAAAGCAAGCTAAATCTTACAAAAAAAGTTTAGATAACTTTATCATAGAAATTAAATATGCTTTAGACTTTATAATGCTACAAGCATCTAGATTTGGAATTAATGCTGGTAAACCTAGAGAAGGGAAAAAAATAAAAAAGACCTCTGAATTTAAAAGTTGGATAAATGAGTATGATGAATGGTTTAATAATTTATCTGAAGAAGGAAAAGATATTATAGAAGAAGCATATTTAAAAGGTATAGATTTATCATCATTTAAGCCTGATCGAACAACCATTGGCGATGGAAAACCTCCATATTGTAAAGAACATAATTAATAAAATTAAACATTTAAAAGACATTGAATAATCAATGTCTTTATTTTTCATTGGTGGAGCTATTGTACCCTCAAGCGAACTTAATACCAAATTTCTGTCTGGAAGCTTGATATCATTGGAGTCTTGAGTAGTATAATTTATCACCATTTTTTCATCATAAAGATAAATTTTATAAATAAATGTATCAATTAATATTCTTTTATACTTTTTAGTATTGATATTTCCTTTTTTTAATTCTGTTAAATAAAATCTAACTTCAGATGCAGTTACTGGCATATTATTTGCTTCTTCATAGCTTAATTGTGCTTTCAATCCTTTTTGCTGTTCTTGTGCTTTTTCTAATTCTGATATTAATAAATTTCTAACACTATCACTTGTAGCTTGTCTTACACCAATTAATAAACTTTCTATTTCTTTTTCACACTTCTTCAATGCATGTTGAAGTTTTTTTATTTCTGATAAATCCTTTTCTTTCTCAAGAAATTCAATTACCTTATCAGCAATTATTTTGATATTTTCTTTTGTTAACATTTTTCTTGTTTCTTTAACTACTAACTCTTCAATAAATTCTCTATCAACTTTTTCTTTATGACAAGTTTTCATGCTTCCTTTAGAATTTACACATTTATAATAGTGATATTTCTTTTTAGCAACAGCACCAGTCATTTTTGAACCACATAAACCACAATATAATTTATCTGTTAATAAATAATCACTTTTTCTACTATGAGAAATATGTTTTTGTTCTACTAAATCTTGTACTTCTTCAAATAACTTTTTATCAATTATAGCTGGTAATTCTACAGGCATTTCTTCACCTTTAAATATATATTTTCCAATGTATTTTGGATTTGTAACAATTCTTCTAATACTATTTTTATTAAACTCATTTCCTCTGGATGTTTTAACACCATGAAGATTTAAATATCTAACTATTTCAGCCATTGAAGAATGTTCGTGATACATTTCAAATATTTTTCTAACATGTGGAGCGATTTCTTCATCAATTATTATTTCTTTATTAGAATTTGATTTATATCCTAATGGTAATGATAATCCTCCAATAGATAATCCTTTTCTTGCATTAGTTCTTAAGCCATCTCTAATATTTTTTGCTGTATTCTTTGAATAATATTCATTAACACCACGCATGATATTTCTCATTAAAGATGCTATAGGGTCATCATCATCGCCATTAACATTCTCAGTAGTAGATAATACATCTATACCATTTTTATTTAGTATCATTTCGTTCATAATACTATCGGTAGTATTTCTAGCAAATCGAGATAGATTATAAACTATTACATGGCTAAATCCTTTTTTATTACTATCTGATAACATCTGTTGAAATGATTCTCTGTTATCATTAGTCCCAGTTTTAGCCTTATCTTCATATGTATGAACAATTTCTAAATTATGTCTTTTAGCATAATTTTTACATATTTCAACTTGTGTTTCTATAGATTGTTCATTCTGACTATGAGAACTATATCTAGCATAAATTACAGCTCTATTACTCATGTGTCACCTCCTTATTTATAATCTTTAATATTTTCCTCTAGCAAGTCATTGAAAGCATCATTAACTAACAACTTTTTTTCTTTAATATTTAATTTATTAAAAGTTTTTAATAAATCAGTATCTTTGTTAGTTCTTTTATCTAATTCTTCTTTATATTCATTTAATCTGTCAAAAAAATAACCAACAATTTCAATATCATGCCCAAAAATTAAGTTTAAATTTTCATGCTCATTCTGAACACTTATATTATCTATAGATTTATCATTTAATCCTAACAACTTACCAATTTCATTATATGAATAATCCTTAACCTCACTATAACCAAATAAATAATCTATTGATATATTTAATGCTTTTGTAATTTTAGGTAATGTTCTTACTTCAATTAATCTATTACCAGAAGTATAGTTAGACATAGCCCCTTGTGAGATTCCTATTTTTTTACATAATTCATCTTGTGATATCTGCAATTCATCCATTCTTGCAGTTAGTCTTTCAACTTGACATCTTAATGCCTTTTTAACCTCAATATCATCTGAATACTTTGAGATATTTTCTTCTATAATATTCCAATCCTTACTTGATAAATCAACATTTCTTTTTTTTCTTGCCATTTTAATCATCCTTTCGTGAAAGAAATCTAAAATAATTCATTAAATATTTATTTTGTAAAAGTTATACTTCTTTTATTTTATTTAATGTATAGTCTAGTTGTGAGAGATATTTCTTTTCTTTCACACTTATGATATATCATTTATTTTATTTTTGCAAGCAAAAAGATAAAGAAAGGAGAAATTTATGAAAAAAAATGCTACGAAAAGTCAATTCTCTAATTCAGAAGCCAGAAAAGAATATTATAAAAATTGGAGAAAAAAGAATAAAGATAAAATTAAAAAGCATAACGAGACTTTTTGGAAAAAACAAGCCGAAAAGTTAAATAATTTAGAACAATAATGTAGAAAGGAATATCAATATATGAATGATAAGCAACTTAATAAGTTTTGTTCTGGTATTTCAATTAGTGATGTCATTTCATATATTGATACTCACAAAAAAGAATATCAGAAGTTCTTAGAATTAGAAAAAAAAGAAAGAGAGGTTATAAAAAATGAACTTCATAAAACTAAACAATCAAAAAAGACCTGTAACACAATTTCATCCTCAGTTTTATAAATCCGATTTTAAACAATGGGATAATGCTGGTTTTATTATAGGAAATAATATTATTGTTCTTGATTTTGATGGTGATAATAAGAACGAAAAACAAATTATAGATTATATAGAAAAAAAGTATCCTACTTTGATAGTGGAAACAACTAGAGGAAAACATTTTTATTATAAAATGCCTATAGAATATCATTTTAGAAAACAAATTGATGGTTTTTCCTGTCTGGGTTTTCAATGTGATTATCTTACTGGAGAAAAATGTATTGCTACAATTAAATTAAATGGAAAATTGAGAAAAATGAATCAAGAATTTAATACTGATAACATACCTTATTTACCAGAAGAATTATACCCATTAAAAAAAGCAAAAAAACTTTCTGGCATGACTAAAGGAGATGGAAGAAATAACTATTTATATGCCCATTTATTGTCTATTAGAGAGCAATTCCCAGACATTAATATTAATACAATAGCAAGAACAATAAATGAGAATATATTCTCTAATAAGCTTGATAATAGCGAATTAAAAGAATTAATTAAAAGTGCCGAAAAAAAAGAAGTTATAACTAACACTAAAAAAGGAATTAAGTATTCAAATATGAATGAATTGCAAAAAAGAGATTTACCACCAATTATATTTTATATTGATGGTTTTATTCCTCAAGGTTTAACTATCCTCTGTAGTTCACCAAAAATGGGAAAAAGTTGGATGGCATTAGATATGGGATTAAGTATATCAAGAGGCATGCAATTTATGGGGTTTAATACACTTCAATCTAAAGTATTATATTTAGCACTAGAAGATAGCGAAAATAGATTACAAGCTAGAACTAACAAATTATTAAATAATCAAATTGCACCAGCTGATTTTTTATATGCAATTCAATGTGATGATATTAGTAATGGCTTAATTGAAGAATTAGAAGAAATAAAAAAGAAAGAACCAAATATAAAAGTAATAATAATTGATACCCTTCAAAAAGTTAGAGGCATGTATAAGGGTTCAAATAATTATGCAAATGATTATAAAGAAATGAGTGAAATAAAAAGATTTGCTGACAAATATGGAATGGCAATAATAGTAATACATCACATGAAAAAAGGATATGAATCTGATTCATTTAATAAAGTATCTGGGACAAATGGAATTACAGGAACAGCAGATACCATGATTACATTAGAAAAAGAAACTCGAGCAAACGAAACAACATTATTATCTATAAATGGAAGAGATGTTGAATATAATCAATATATTGTTAAATTCAATTCAGAAGCATGTAAATGGGAAATGATTTCATCGTATGAAGAAAATAAAAAAATGAAAGAAGAAGATGCTTATTATAATGACCCACTAGTATATATAGTTAAAAACCATTTATTAAAAGATAATAATATCTGGAGAGGAACATACAAAGATATTACTAATTTATTAGAAGAAGAATATTCAGTTGGAATTGATACAAAAGTAAATATATCAAGAATAAAACCACTAATACCATTATTTAAAAAATATGATGGAATAACTTTCTTTACTGATAAACATCCAAGAAACGGAAAAAGATATATTAATTTTTTCAAAAAGAATGTAGAATTTGTAGAATCTGTAGAATCTGTAGATAATACAAACAATACAAATTCTACAAATAATACAGAAAGGAATGTATAAAAATGTATGATAATGTAGAACATTTAAACGAAAAACAAATTAATGCAATAAATTTATTAGCTTTTGGAAAAAGTATAGAAGAAGTTGCTAAAGAATTAAATTTAAATATAAATACAATTTACAGATGGAAAAAAACACATAAATTTAAAATAGCTTTAAGAGAACAACAAAATCTTATATTTAATGAAATCACTCTTAGATTTTGTGAACTAGGCACCGAAGCAATAAAGACTATTAGTCACATCATGAAATATGGAACCACAGAAAACTTAAGATTAAAAGCTTCAATGTTTATTATTGATAAAATTATACAAGTTGAAGATAATGAAACCATTAAACGAATAGATGAGATAGAATTTAGATTAATGAGAGGTGATAAAAATGAGACACAGCAAATCACTTAATAAACTATATTACGATATTGTTTTAAAAGAAGATATTGATGAAAGACCATTTTTTATCATGCAATATGATGATGGTTATATAGTATTTCAAGATAGATATCATATTATAAAAAAATTCAAAAACTTTGATGTAGCTAGGATGTATGTAAATCAAAAATATTATAACCCACAGACTATAATAATTAATTTTAAAAAAAGGGATTAAGCATAACAACTTAATCCTCTATTAATTTATAAATCGTATAGTTTTGTATAGTTTTTATTTATTTTTTTTACCTATAAAAAGATAATAATATAATGCGAACAAAGGAATTGCACACACAAAAGTTAATATCAAAGCTAGTGTACCTTCCACAGAATCACCTAATATCATCAATAATATCATTTCAGAAGAAACGATACTCAAAATTCCAATACCTATTAATTTCCAAATCAATTTATTTTTTTGGTGTTTTTCAACCATTATTTTTCTTTCTGATATTTTTTCTTCAGTACTTTTAAAAGTTGCTTTAAATTCTTCTTCTGCAGTCTCTTCTTCATCTTCCCAATCTAATTTACATGCACAATTTTTACAAAATTTATCACCATATTCAATAATTGAAGAACACTCTGGGCATTTATATTCATAATCATCATTGGATTCATTGTTATTTGATGGTAAAGCTATCTTATTTTTATTTATGTGGTCCCATTCATCTTTATGATAACCAATTTTTGCATTATGACATTTTGAACTAATTAAACCTAATAATTTATTACATAATTCTTCTTGATTCGCATTATAAGTATAACTAGTTTCTTCACCATATTTATCCGTTATAATGATTTTATAATAATCTATTACAAAATTTGTCTTATGTACCAATTTATGAACTCCTAAAACATCAGAACATTTAACAATTTTTTCTAAGTCTTTTTTATCACATAAATAGTTTTTAGAAACCACTAAATTTTTATCCTCATATTCTTTAGTTTTTTCTATTTCATTTAATATTTTTTGTATTTTTTCAACACTTCCATATTTTTTAAATAAATCACTTTTTTCTGGAGAAATAATTAAAATTATCATTTTTACAAAACTTATATCCACTAATATAGCAAAAAATCCAAATAAAACTAAAATGAATATCATCGAGCCTTCTAAGCCTTCTGTTACAATTCCATATAATACAGCTATAAGTGGAATATTAAACATTAAAACATAAATTAAACTAACTAATGCTTTCTTTAAGTTTGTTTTTCTTATTCTATCTAAAACATTATAATTCATTGTATTACCTCCTACCAATTAACATTTGAACCATTTACTGAATAACCTAAATATTCTAATATTTTACCTTTTTCTGAAATTGACAAATCAAACTCATTAATATAATTTACAACATTTTTTGCATCAGCATTATTTAAATCAGATGGTTTATATCCACCATAAAGTAATAATAAAACTCCTTTTTCAGGTATATCCAATGATAAAGAATTTACATAATTAAAAACTGTATTATAATTATAATCTTCAATTTCTACCAAGAATATTGCCAATGCATAAGTTTGCATAATATCTAATTCCATCACTAATTGTTCTGCATTCCAACTTGATATATTATCTATTGAACACCCAACATAAGCATCTGTATCACAATCTTCATATTCTAATAAATTGGTATAATATTCCGATGCCAACTTTTGTTCTTCCTTAGACATTCTTTTATAATTAACATTAAAACCTGAAATTCCCAATTTATACATAGCAGTATTAAAAATTTCATATGAATTTGTAGATAAATAGAATGCCTCTAAATTTTCAGCAGAATAATTATTATATGAGCTAAATGAACATTTATTTTTAATCCTTAATTCATTAGTTGTATTATAATTTATTATATTTGGAGCACAATCCTTATAATTGCTTGAATCAATAACATCATATTTATTATTTTTATAATCAGAATACATTTTATTCAGCACATTTACATTAATAGCAAAATTCAAATTTTGTGCATCATCATATCCAGCACTAGTAATACCAATAACTTGATTATTTTTATTAAGCAATACACCTCCTGAACTTCCATGAGATATAGGAGCCGTGATTCTAATTATATTTTTATCATCACTATTGCTTACAATACCTTCAGAAACTGTATTTTTTTCACCCATTGGACTTCCAATAGTTGTTACCTTATCTTTAGTTTTTATTTTATTTCCATTTCCTAATTTTAAATTATCAAATTTACCATCAATAGATATTATTGCTAAATCTTGTTTTTGATTAAACACAACAATATCATCCACTTCAATTTTTTCTCCATCATCAGTTATTACCGATATATGTCTAGCACCTTCTATAACATGAAAATTAGTTACTATCCAATTATCTCTATATGCAGAAAAACCACTACCAGAAGCTATAAGTTCATAATCATCATCATATACTTCTACCAATACAACAGAATCCTTAACTGATTCAATACTTGGTGTAAATATTAGTTTTAGTAAAAAAATTATTACTAAGATGCTTATTAAACCAATCCCCACCAAAACTATAGGTTTTATTGATTTATTTTTTTCTTTTTTTGTTTTTATTGGTTTTTTTCCAATTTCTTTTGCTGTTTGTTTATCATGTAATACATTTTTATTAACCTTTACAGGTTTTTTCCCTTTTTCTTCACTCATGATATCACCTAATAAAATTATACCATATTTCTGACATTTTTCGACATTGGTTTATATTTTTCCAAATAAAAAAGGCATTTTGTATACCTTTTCTATTTTCTTAAATTTAAATCTATATATACAGCAAATCCACCTCTAAAATAATAGAAATAGTTCGCTTGTGCATCATCTGGTGGAGCCGGGGAGAATCGAACTCCCGTCCGAAAAAAACACCATATGGATTTCTACAAGTTTAGTTAATTAACAATATTCATTATATGAAAAATAATTAACAAATTAGCATATAACTAGTCTATATTAATTCATCACTATCTATAGACATCAACAATGATATATCCTACTTTATTAGCCCCTATAAATTCTCGTAGGAGAAGAAAATATAGAAGCACACCATTACTTAACTAATTAAGCGAATGCTACGGCGTTCCTAGAGAACATTGTAGCAAGTGTATTTTTGAAATTTTTTGCGTTTATTGCTTTTTGAATTTACGTATTCAACGACCTGCAATCCATACTCAGTTAATCCCGTCGAAACCTAGTCGACCCCGTGTAGAGAATTATAACAAAGGTTTGTTTAATTTGCAAACTTTTTTATTTTTTGCTTCCTCTATTATCTTTTTTCTCATCAGGCAATTCCACTGGGGTTTTATATATATACTCTACCGATTCTAATAACATCTTAGTCAATTTATCCCTAAGATCAGATAAATTACCTTGTTCATCTCTTGGTAAAGATGCCTTTAGCAATTCCTCACTAGCCGTTTTTCTATCTTCCGGCACCCTTCTAACTCTATTGCTAATTAAATCAGGATAATTATTTCCAATTACATAATCAGCTAATGTATTATATAAATTTGCAAAAGCATTGTATTCAATCCTTTTATATAAGGTAGAACCACCAGCATTTCTAACATTTTTAATAGAAGCATAATACATCTCATCTATTTCTTCTTTAACCGCTTCTTTTAAAACCTTATAATTTATTTCTGTTCCTCCGATATGAAGCTCTTTATCATCATTAAGCCCCATAAATTTAACATAAAGTGGTTGAATATCACCATCTAGATCACCAGAATAGTATCTGCAAAATTCATGAAATAACATACAGCAGTTTTCTAATCCTAATAAGGATATACTCTCTAAATCAAGTTCTTTATCGTCTTTATAAACATTAGCTAATTCCCTGGATAAAATTTCTTTAGATTCATATTCTTCGGGATAATTACCCTTTTCTATTATCATTCTTCGTAGTGCTTCTAGTTCCTTTTTTGCTAAACTTTTTAAAAATATATTATCTATTTTTCCCATATAACCTCCTATGTTTTTTAGTAGCAATAACAATCTATCTACCTTTAGAATAAGTAAATTCAATATTTATGTCAAATTATTACCATTTTTTAATGTAAAATTTTACAAAAAAAGATGCTTGAAAAGCATCTATAACCAAACTCCAAAATATATTCCTGCCATAGTAAATAATAAACCTACTACCCAAAATAATTTTACGATATCGCTTTCACTCCATCCCTTTTTCTCAAAATGATGATGAAGCGGAGTCATTAAAAATAATTTCTTTTTAAATAAGTATAACCATACTATTTGGACTATGACACTTAGTGTCTCGAGAACAAAAACACTAGCTACAACCATCAAAGTAATTTCTCTATGTGTAATAATTGCAATGGACGCCATTACCGCACCAAGTGGTAGGCTTCCTGTATCACCCATAAAAACCTTAGCTGGATAAGTATTAAATATTAAAAACCCAATAATTGATCCAACTAATATAAATGTAAATATTCCAATTTCTTCATAGCCAACCATAATTGAAATTAAGGCAAAAGCAACGAATGCTATTGCCGATAGTCCTCCTGTAAGACCATCTAATCCATCTGTTATATTTGTTGCATTACTTGCACCAACTAAAACAAATAAGATAAATATGCCATAGAACCATTCCATTTCAATTCTTAATCCTAAAGTAGAACTAACTAATGATGTAGTTCCGCCACCCCTCATATATAAGTAGAAAAATAAAATAGCCACTATTAATTGAAAAAATAATTTTTGATAAGCATTTAAACCTTCATTATCTTTTTTAACTATACTTAAATAATCATCTAAAAAGCCAATAAACGAATAAGAAAAGAATACCATCAAGATAATAGTTAAATTATTAGTAAGAGTTAACTTATCAGTTAAAATTAATATTATTGTAGTAATAAGTGTCGAAACAACAAATATTAACCCTCCCATTGTTGGAGTTCCATTCTTTTTTTCATGTTTTTTATCTAAAAACACACTTACTCTTTGCTTTATTTTACTTCTTCTTAATATTGGAACTAATATTAATCCTAATACTATCGCACAAATAAAACCTATCATAAGAGCAAATACCGATTTTGTTAGTAATAATATTCCCATAAATTCTCCTATTAAACTAGAAAAAGACAACCTTAAAGTTGCCTATCCGTTAATTTGTTTTTGAACCTCCGCTGCAAAGTCTTCAACCTTCTTTTCGATTCCTTCTCCAACTTCATAACGTATCATTTTATTAACCTTTAAATTATTTTTCTTAGTAAAATCTAAAACAGTCATATCTGGTTCTTTAACATATTCTTGTTCTAGCAAACAAATTTCTTTAAAGTATTTATTTAGTCTTCCCTCAACCATCTTAGCTCTAATGTTTTCAGGTTTTCCTTCGTTTTCAACTTCTTTTGTAAGCATTTCCTTCTCATGATTAACTACATCACTTGGAACAGAATCTCTATCAATATATAAAGGTCTCATTGCTGCTATATGCATACTTAGATCTCTTGCTAATTCTTCGCTACCACCTTCAATTACTGTAAGAACATTAATCTTACCGTTCATATGGTTATATACACCGAAAAATTCATCTTTAGATTTTTCAACAATTTCAAATCTTCTAAAACTAATTTTTTCTCCAATTTTTGCAACTAATGCTACTAAAGTATCTTGAACTGTTTCCTTAGCAATCTTAACTTCTAATGCTTCTTCCATAGTAGTTGGAGCTGCTTTTAATAGAGCTTTTCCTAAAACATTGATAAAGTTTTTAAATTCTTCGTTTTTAGCAACAAAGTCAGTTTCAGAGTTAACCTCTAATATAACCGCTTTATTTTTTTCAACAAATATTTCACTTAATCCTTGATTAGCGATTCTAGATTCTCTTTTAGTCGCCTTAGCAATTCCTTTTTCTCTTAGCCAATCTGCTGCTTTTGAGATATCTCCCTTGCTTTCTTCTAAGGCGTTTTTACAGTCAAGCATTCCTGCTCCTGTTTTTTCTCTTAATTCTTTTATATCACTTGCACTAAACA
>CAYMAV010000013.1:0-28719 GCA_964388545.1 uncultured Clostridium sp. | reverse complement strand
CGAAGTTTTAAAGGAAATAGGTAGAAATTTTACTATAATAAAGTGTAACTTTTCTGATCTTAAATATGAGTTAAATAAGTTAGATATAGAGTTTGTTGATGGAATACTATTTGATTTAGGTGTTTCATCAGTTCAACTAGATGAAAAAGAAAGAGGGTTTTCATATCATAGTGATAATAAATTGGATATGAGAATGGATATAGATAGTAATTTTAGTGCATATGATGTTGTAAATACCTATAGTGAGGCTAAATTAAAAGATATTTTTTATCGCTATGGTGAAGAAAAATATGCTCCTAGCCTCGCAAAAAATATAGTTAAATATCGAGAAGAAAAAAATATTGAAACAACTTTAGAATTAGTAGACATTATTTCTTCATCAGTTCCTATGAAATATAAAAGAGATTCTCATCCTGCAAGAAAAGTATTTCAAGCGATAAGGATTGAGGTTAATAAAGAACTAGAAATTTTAGAAAATAGTCTAAGAAATGCACTATCAATGTTAAAGGTAGGCGGAAGAGTCGCAGTAATTACTTTTCATTCTTTAGAGGATAGAATTGTAAAAGATTTATTTAAAGAAATGACAAGTATTGAAGACTTTGTAAAGGGACTACCAAATATACCAGATGAATACTTACCAAATTATAAATTAGTAAATAATAAGGTTATTATTCCAAGCGATGAGGAAATAACAAATAATAATCGTTCAAGAAGCGCTAAATTAAGAGTCATAGAAAGAATAAAATAGGGTGATATAATGAAAAGGAAAAACAAAGTAAAAAAGATAGGTAAATTTGAAAAAGCTATTTATACATTAGCCTTAATAGTATTATTTGCTTTTCCTTTTAGCATTATATTTTTACAAGCTACTCACTCAAAAGTAAATATCGAGGTAGAAAAAATAAAAAAGGAGATAAAAACGCAGACTAGAAAAAACGAATCTTTGTCAATGAAAATTAATGAATTAGCATCGCTAGATAAAATAATTGAAGTTGCACAAGAACAAGGTCTAAGTTATAATAATAATAATATAAGACTAATTAATTAATGGTGATAATATGAAAAATGAGTTAAAAAATATAAAATTTAAAGCAATATATATTTTATTAGCTCTTTTTATTTTTGGAATAATTGTTTTTAGAATGTTTACTCTTACTTATAGTAAAAAAATAGATGGTATCAATTTACAGGATTTTGCTGCTAATAGAACTAATAAAAAAGAGATATTATATTCTTCAAGAGGAACTATCTATGATGCAAAAGGTAATGCCTTAGCTAAAAATACTTCAAGTTATACCTTAATAGCATATTTATCTCCAAAAAGAACTACAAATGAAGCAAAACCTAAACATGTAATAGATCCAGAATATACTGCTTTTAAATTATCAGAGGTATTAGATGTAGATAAAAATCAAATCTTGGGTTATTTAAATAATGGTATTGAAAAAAATTTATATCAAGTTGAGTTAGGACCAAAAACCAAAGAATTAACAGAATTAAAAAAAGATGAGATATTAGAGTTAAATCTTCCAGGAATAGATTTTATTGAAAGCGAACAAAGACATTACCCATATGGTGATTTTGCCTCATATATAATAGGATATGTTCGAAAAAGAGATGTTGCAAAAAACGAGTCAATAATGATTGGAGAAATGGGTGTAGAATCATATTTTAATGATAAACTAACGGGAGAGAATGGCTATACCTTTTATCAAAAAGATCGTAATGGTTATAAAATAGCAGGTACAAAAGAGATTGTTGTCGATCCAATCGAAGGAATGGATATATATTTAACAATTGATAGTACAATTCAACTTTTTGTAGAGGATGCAATTAGTAATTATCTTGCTAAAAATAAAGCAGATTTTGTTGCTATTATGCTTGCAGATGCAAAATCAGGAGCGATTTTAGCTAGTGGAACCTATCCATCATTTGATCCTAATAAAAAAAATATTAAGAACTATTTAAATCTTAATACTCAAGTAGCCTTTGAACCAGGAAGTACTATGAAAATATTTACCTATATGGCAGCGATGGAAGAAGGTAACTATGTTGGTACGGATACTTATAAATCAGGAGAATATACTGCTAAAGATGGTACAAAGATTAGGGATCATTATCGACCAGGATGGGGTGTTATTAATCATGATACTGGCTTTTTATATTCAAGTAATACAGGAATTATAAGTGTTATTGAAAAATGTTTAAATAGAGATCTATTAAAAAAATATTTTAATAGTTTTGGTTTTGGTGAAATAACTGGAATAGAATTGTCAAAAGAAGCAAGTGGTAAAATAGATTTTAAATATCAAACAGAAATATTAAATGCTGGCTTTGGTCAGGGTATAACTACAACTCCTGTTCAATTTGTTAAAGCCCTTACTGCGATATCTAACGATGGAATTATATTGCAACCATATTTAATTGATAAGATTATTGATAGTAACACTAATGAGGTTATTTTTAACGGAGAAAAAAAAGAACTATCTAGAGTTGCAAGTACCAAGACGGTAAATAGTATTAAATCCTTAATGAGAGAGGCAGTAAATTCTAGTGACCGAAATGCTACTGGTAGAATATACAATATGCCAGGCTATGATTTGATTGCAAAAACGGGAACTGCTCAAGTGGCAGAAGGAGATAAGGGTTACGGAGATTCAACAATTAGGTCTTTAGCAGGTATATTCCCTGGAGATGATCCAAAAGTTGTAATATATATAGCAGTAAAAAATCCTAGTAGTGTTACTAATATGACGGAGATGGTTAAAACTATAATTAAGAACACAAGTAAATATTTAAATATCTATGATGAAACTAAAGTAAATAATTTGAAATTGGATGATGTAATACTTGAATCATATATCAATAAAAGTATAAAAACTGTTAAAACTGATTTAGAAAATAAAAACCTAAAAGTTGTTGTAATAGGTGATGGAGAAAAAATAGTAAAACAATATCCAAATAAGGGAACTAAAGTTAATAAAATTGATAGAATTTTTTTAGTAACAAATTATAAAGAATTAAAGATGATTAATTTAACGGGATTTAGTTATACTGATTGTGATATCTATTTTAAATTGATAGACATTCCTTATAAATATAATGGAATTGGATTTGCCTATAAGCAAAGTATATCAGCTGGTGTTATTCTAAATAAAGAAATTGAGATAGTAGTCGATTTTAAAGCAAAATATTAAAACAGCAATTAATTGCTGTTTTCTTCTTTTTCTAATGTACGATAATCAATTTTTCCAACCATTGTCTTAGGAAGCTTATCTCTAAATTCAATTTTATAAGGAATCATATATTTTGATAGATTTTTTTTACAATATTCGATTATTTCTTTTTTTGTATCTTTATTTTTTTCTATATTGTTTTTTAATACGATAAAGGCTTTTGGTACTTCAACCTTATATGGATGAGGAACTCCTATTACTCCTGTTAGTTCTATTTTTGGATGTTTATTTAATACTTCTTCTATGAATGATGGATAAACATTATAACCACTAGAAATAATCATCCTTTTAATTCTTTGGACGAAAAATAATGCTCCATCTTCATCCATATAGCCCATATCACCTGATTTAATCCAATAATTACTTTTTTCATCTTTAATTAAAGTATCATTAGTTTCTTTTTTATTGTTTAAATATTTACTCATTACATTAGGCCCACTAATAAATATTTCCCCAATTTCACCTGGTGCCATCTCTTCCATAGTTTTACTATCAAATATTTTAATATTTACTCTCGGAAGAGGAATACCAACAGATCCTATTTTATCAAGCTTTGCTATTGAGAAACTACATGGACCAGCTACTTCCGTCATTCCATATCCTTGAATAAGTTTTGCCGAAGATCCATGTTCTTTCATAAAATTATTAAAAGCAATGTTTTTTTCCTTAACCATTGTATCTCCACCACTAACAATATGTTTTATGTTTTTTAGGTCGATATTAATCATATACGGATTTTTGATAAATGCTTCAAATAAAGTAGGAACACCAAAAAGTATAGTAGGGTTATATTTTCTTATAAGTTTATCAAATCTTTTAGCATCAAATTTTGGGATAAGGATTACTGTTATTCCAAGACATAAAGGTCCACAGATACTTACATTTAATCCAAAGCAATGAAACATTGGTAATATTGCTAAAACACTGTCACCTTTTTTTACATCGGGAAATATAATTTTAGCTTGTTCCATTAAAACATTAATATTTTTATTACTTAAAACAATGTGTTTTGGTATTCCTGTTGTTCCTCCGCTTTGTAGGTAAACTGCATCATCTTCAAGCTTTCTTCTTACAAAAGTATTTTTATCATAATTTTTTCCTCTTTCATAAAAGACGTTCCAATGGATAAACTGTTCATTAGATTTAGGTAGTTTTAATTTAACCTCGCTAGTAATTGTATATAAAAAGCCCATAAGCTTTGACATTGATATTTTGGGAGATACTAGAATAGTTTTATATACTTTTGTATCATCTATAATATTATTGATATTATCATAAATCGAGTTAAGGGCGATTAATAAAACGGATTTCGTTTTAACTAATGAATGCCTTATTTCTTCTTGACTTGATAAGGGATGAAGCATGCTAGAAATAGCTCCTATTTTATTAACTGCATAAAAGCTAATAACCGCCTCGGGCGTATTTGGCATACAAATAGTTACAACATCACCTTCGCGAACTCCATAACAGCTAAGCGCTCTCGCACAAATATCGATTCTTTTTAACAATTCTTTATAAGTAATAGACTCATCTATATACCTAATAGCAACTTCATTTAAATTATTAAAACAAATATTTTCAAAATACTCATATATTGATATATTTTTTAAATTTATTTCTCTTTCTTCTTTAGTATAATATTTATCCCATGCATTTATATATACTTCTTTTTCTTTTTTTGAAAAATTAAAAATCCTCATATACCCTCCTATAAAGTTAATAACTATTATGGAATAATTACAAAATATATTATATACTTAAAAGGTGATTAACACAAATAAGGGGGGGATTTATGTCAACAAGATACAATACTGTAAGAAAAAGACCTCCAAAAGAGGTTATGAAGTCTAAAAAAAATTTAATTGAAAACTTTAATTTAACAGATATTGGCTATGATTTTATGGGTTACCCATTTAAAAGAGTTGAAGATTTAAGTTATCATCATATTATTCCTTTAGATAAGGGAGGAACTAATGAACCAGAAAATGGTGCTGTATTAGTTAGAAATGTTTCCCATTCTTATCTACATCTAATAGAAAAATATGATAGAAAAAGATTTAATAGGATTAATGATTTATTAAGAGAACTAAATGAAAATGGTAGAATGAATGCTGATATATTAGAAAGTATTGAAAAAGAGTTAAGAGATTTTGAAAAAAGATATGATAATACACATCCTAAACATCGTGCATTTGTTGTAAAGGATTGTTATAGAATTAGGTTACTTTCGAAACCGAGTAAAGGTAGAAAGAAATAAAAGGAGTATGTAATGAATAGTTTAATTTTAGTAGTAAAGGGGTTTTTTATGGGAATAGCAAATGTTATTCCAGGAGTTAGTGGGGGAACAATTGCCATAATATTAGGGATATATGAGCAACTAATAGGGGCAATTAATCATTTTTTAAAGGATATTAAGAAAAATATTAAGCTTTTAACACCTTTAGCAATTGGTCTTATTTTAGCTGTATTAACTATGAGTAAGGTAATAGAGGTATCCTATGATAAGTTTCCAGTGCCAACATTTATGTTTTTTGTAGGATTAGTAATTGGTGGTATACCGCTAATAAAAAGTAATATAAAAAATAAAAAAGATATCTGGAAACCAAGTAATTTATTAATAATGTTATTTACATTAATTTTAGTAGTATTTTTAGCTAGTTATAAATTTATATTTAGCGTTGATTTTGAGGTTAATTTGAATAATCTAAATATATTTGGTTATTTGTTATTATTTATAGTTGGAATGATCGCCTCCGCTACGATGATTATCCCAGGTATTAGCGGTTCTTTAGTTCTTATGATTTTAGGATATTATTATCCAATATTATCAATGATTAACAGTTTGGTTAAATTTGATAATTTATTTAAAAATATTTTTGTATTAGGAGTTTTTGGACTTGGTGTTTTAATTGGAATTATTCTTGTGTCAAAACTTATTGAAAAATTGTTACAAAAGTATCGTAATAAAACATTTTATGCTATATTAGGTTTTGTATATGGATCGGTTATTGCTATTCCTATATCTACCTTTGTTGAAAGAGATAATATTGTTTTTAATGCTTATCACGGAATAGGAGCATTAATTACTGTAGTTATAGGCTTTATACTAAGGTATAAATTAGGAGAAAAATAAAAAGACTTTTAAGTCTTTTTTTAACGTTTATATATTTTGTTTTCAAGGTAGCAATCGATTGTTTTCTTACTTGGTGAAAAGATATTCTTTGGTAACTTATCTAAATCAAACCATTCCCATTTTACTATTTCATCAGGTTCCATTACCGTAGGAATACCATCAAAACTATTGGTTTTCATACCAACAGATATATAGTGAGCATGTTCATTTTTATCGGTTTGTACGCAAATTATCTCAATGTTTTTTAATAAGATATTTGCTTCTTCTAAACCTTCTCTTATCGCTGCTTCTTCTAGTTCTTCTCCGTATTCAACATTTCCACCTACCATTGTCCATGTTCCTTCTTCATGTAATTCACTATCAGCAAGATCTGGATCACTATTTCTAAGGCCTAATAACAATTGGCCTTTATCATTAAATACCATAACACCACAACCAACCCCAATATGTTTATTCATAATTTACCCTCCATATTAATTATAAAAGAGAGAATATTAAATATCAAATTATTAAGTTATATAAAAAATAATTATGTAAAATGACTTTAGTTAAAAAATAAGTTATAATATTACTAGGATGTGATGATATGGAAAAAATAGATAGGAAGAACAATAAGATAAATTATACACTTTTTAGTATAATTATTATATTTACCATTTTTTCTTCGATTTTTCTTTACTTACTATATGAAAGATATAAAGAAAATAAGAGTATTTATTCTGCTATTAGTGATATTAGTGTTGAAATTACTATTGGTAATATAAATGAATATATTAATGAAAATGATTCATTCTTCTTATATTTAAATGAATCAAGTGATAAAATTAGGGATTATGAAGAAGAAATGTTTAATTTAGCTAAAGAAAGGGACATTTTAATAGTATTTATAAATATGTCAAAAATTAATAACAATAAGAGCTTTTTATCGAGCTTTAATAAGAAATATGGTACTAAATATACTATTGATAAAATACCATCACTTGTATTTATAAAAAACAAAAAAATCGTAGGTCATGTAGAAGAAAATAAAGAAAAATTAAAGATTAATGAGGTTATTAATTTATTTTCTCTTAAAGATAAGGAGTTCTATGATTAATATTGTGTTATATGAACCAGAAATACCTCAAAATACCGGAAATATTATGAGAACCTGTGTTGCAACGGGAGCAGTTCTTCATTTGATTGAACCTTTAGGATTTAAAGTTAATGATAAAACTTTAAAAAGAAGTGGAGTTAATTATATAGATAGATTAAAATATCATATTTATAGTGATTGGGAAGATTTTAAAAGCAAAAATACCGGAACTTATTATTATTTTACTAGATATGGACATAAACCACATTCTAGCTTTGATTATTCTAAAGATGATAATATTTATTTAATATTTGGAAAAGAATCAACAGGTATTCCAAAGGAGATATTAAAGGATGATTTAGAATATTGCATGAGGATTCCAACGACTAAAGATGTTAGGTCTTTGAATTTAAGTAATTGTTGCGCGATTGTTATTTATGAGGTTTTAAGGCAAAGAGATTATGGCGATTTGTTAAAGGAAGAGCCTCATAAAAGCAAAACCTATATTACGGATTAAAGTACTTGACTTATTTACAATATATATGATATTATCATTTTGTCGACTTGAATAAGTTGACATTTTGGGGCATTAGCTCAGCTGGGAGAGCGCCACGCTTGCACCGTGGAGGCCAACAGTTCGATCCTGTTATGCTCCACCATTTAGAATATAACCCTTGTAAATCAAGGGTTTTCTTATGTCTAAAACTGTTTACATTTTAGTAAATAAAATATAATTATTATAGAAAGGAGAACCCAAGATGAATCAAAATATGCAAGTAGAAGCTCCTAAAAAAAAGATGGCTACTTGGAAGAAAGTATTATTAATTATTTTAGGGATTGTAGTTTTTATTGTTGGAATTTTTGTTATAACTTATGTTTCCTCTAAAAAATTAGTTTGTAAATCTAATGAAGGAGATATAACTTTAATGTATAATGATAAAAAGATTAAAGGTTATGTTGCAAATAATATTAAATATGACATGGATGGACAAAATAAAATATTTAATGAAATTGGAATGGATGAATATCTTAAGCAATTTATTGATTGGTTTGAAAGTGAAACATCTGGAAAATGCGAATATAAGTAGACTCTGGTCTACTTTTTACTTTTTATGGTGATATATGAGAGAAGAAATAATAGGTGATGTTATGGATTATCTAATAGATAGTACAAAATACAAGAAGGAACAAATATTAATGATAACTATTCCATTAAAAACAAAAGAACAAGCAACAAAGTTTCTAAATTGGGTAAAACAACAAAAGCCGAATATGTATTGGTGCGAAATGAGAAAACAAGCTCTAAAAATATCAAAAGAGGAGTAGTTAATAGTTTGTTATTAGTAATTTAAAAGGAGGTAAGTAATTACGGATGATAAAAAGGATATTATAGACGAACAATATAAGGATTTATTGAGAAAATGTATGGAAAAGAAAATATCTTTACTTACAATTCAACAAATAATTTATTTGAGACTGTTTTCAAGAGCAGAAGAGATAGTTAAAAGATTAATGAAAAAAATAGACAAGATGGACGAATTAGATCTGAAAAAGGAAATAAGTCAAATAATAATAGAGCAAAAGGAATAGAAAAAAAGACAATAAAAAAAGAGTATCTTAAACTGCCACCTTGAATGTATATGGTGGCCCTTTTCAAGGCTCTTTTTTATGAATCGCTTCCTGTGAGAAATAATTAAATTCTTTCTCTAACGTCCTAAACGAGCAGAAATAAGGTTCTTAATGGTTATTATATAATAAACATTAAGATATGTAAACAAAAAATACTAATAACACTAAACTTCAGTAGGCTCCAATTGCCTAAGGAGATTAGTAGTTATTAGTACTTGCTTATATAATATTATAAACCATAAAAAATATCAATAAATAATATGTATTAATATACAATATGTTATAATATATGTGTGGAGGTTTATTATGCTAAAACCTAGATATAAAACGATAGACTTAGAAATAGAAGACTTAAGAAAAAAAGATTATTTAAACAATTTAATTTATTCAAAAACCTTAGAAGATTATCTTAAAGATTTTTTTGATTCTAAAGAGAATAAACCAATTTACATATCTTTAACAGGAGGCTTTGGAACTGGTAAAAATGTAGTTTCCAAAACCGCAATAAATGAATTAAAGAAGAGTTATGATCTTAAAGAGATAAAATACGATTGCTGGAAGTATGGAACCAATAACTTTAGAAGAAGCTTTGCTAATAATATATTGGATCAAATAATAGAAAATAAAAACACTCTCAAATATAGAAAATATTTAGGAGCTTTATCAAGTGGTGAAAATATTGATACCAGTTTATTTAAAGAAAATAATAATAAAAATAAACACGAAGAAAGAAATAATGTAATAAAGAAAATTGCTTTAACAATTATTTTTGTTTCAATTATCTTTTTACTTTTTTATGCACCTAAACTAGTTTCTGCTATTTTTGTTTCTATCGCATTTATCTTTATTAATTTTAGAATTTTTGATTTATTTAAAATAATTAATGTTTTTAAGTCATTAAATATCTTTAAAGCTAATAATACTTATATAAATTCTCAAAATTTTTACCCAGAGAAGTTTTATAATATGATTAATAAATTATTAAATGAGGAGGTTAAGGAAAAGTATAAAATAGTTTTAATTGATAATCTAGATAAAATAAATGTTGATGAATTTAATTCTGCTATGACTTCAATAAATGGACTTTTAGATGGAGAAGGGAAGATAGTTTATTTATTTTTATTTGATTCTTATTGGTTTGATAATTCCTATACATGGATAGAAGAGCAATACCTGAAAACTATATTTAAATATTCTATTGATATGAAAGAAAACTCTAATCTTAAAGTAAAAACATTTATTGAAAGTATCATTAAGGAAAAAGAAGAGTATAAAGACTTATTTACTAAAGAAGTTGTTGATTTACTTTTATTGATAGATAATAATAGACCAAAACATATTTTATTTATGATGAATCATTTTATAACAGAATATAATTTGTTCAGTTTAAAAAATAATAAGATAGGTGAGAAAGAACTTGCTTATTTAATGAAATATACGATATTAAAGGTAAATTACAAGGATTTATTTAAAAGAAGTTTTGAAGATGTTAATATAATAAAAAAACTTGAAGGATATGCATCAAAAAATACATCTTATGAAGACGTTATAACTGATAAAGACTTTCAGTTATGGTTATTTGTAGAGGCCTATGATTTTTTATTAAAAGCTAATGATGTAAAACCCCATGATTATAATAAATATTACATTTAAACACAAAAAAAGTACTTAATTACCGAAGTGATTAAGTACTTAAGTGTAATTATTGCGGTTAGTAGAGTTAAAATTAATTAACTAACTGGTTGAATAATTACAAATACATCTTATAACATATAAATATTCTTGTCAACCCTTTTTTTAAAATTGATTTAGAAAATAAAAAAGATTATAATATATTTGCATTTATGGGAGATTTTAATGATTGAACAAAACGAAATTAATGAAATTAGAAAACAAATAAATATTGTTGATGTTATTAGCGAATATGTACCTCTTGTAAAAAAAGGCAATTCTTATTGGGGATTATGTCCTTTTCATAATGATAAAAATCCATCGATGAGCGTTGAACCTAATCGTCAAATATATCGTTGTTGGTCTTGTAATAATAGCGGTAATGTTTTTGGCTTTATTTCACAAATAGAAAATATTTCTTTTTTTGAGTCAGTTTTGTTACTAGCTAATAAAATAGGATATAACTTGAAAAATAAACCAGTAAAAAGAGATAGTAAATATAGCAACTACTATGAAATATATGATATTGCTGCTAAATATTTTGAACTTATGCTAACGACTCCTAAGGCTAATGATGCTAACAAATACTTAGAAAAAAGAGGTTTTGATAAGGAAACTATAAAAAAGTTTAAAATAGGTTTTGCACTTGATGAAAAAGACCGTTTATTAAAATATCTTACGGGAAAAAAATATGATTTAAATACTCTTAATATTTTAGGTTTAATAAATAATGATATTGACTCTTTTAGTAATAGAATAATGTTTCCTCTTGAAGATCCAATGGGCAGGGTAGTTGGCTTTTCAGGGAGAATTTATACTGATTCTAATACTAGTAAATATATTAACACTAAGGAAACTCCTATATTTATAAAAGGAAATTGTCTTTATAATTATCATTTATCAAAGGAATATGTAAGAGAAAAAAAATATGTTATTTTAATGGAAGGTTTTATGGACGTTATTAGGGCTAGTACTATAGGAATAAATAATGTAGTAGCACTTATGGGTACTGCTTTATCAAAAGAACAAATTTCATTGTTAAAAAAACTATCAATAAATGTTTATTTAGCTCTAGATGGTGACGAGCCAGGAGTAAATGCAACCTTATTAAATGGAGAGGCTCTTGAAGAAGCCGGACTTAATGTTAAGGTAATTAAAATGCCTAACGATGAGGACCCTGATAGTTATATTATAAAAAACGGAAAAGAGGCCTTTGAGGCATTAATAGAAAATGCACTAAACTTTATTGATTTTAAAATTTCCAATTATAAAAATAAGACTAATTTTGAAGATGATTTGGAACTTTCTAATTATATAAATAAAGTATTAAGAGAAATATCTAATATAAATGATGAAATTAGAGAGGAAATTTTACTTAAAAAACTTGAAAAATCCACTAATGTGGGTTATAATACATTGAGCAAAAAGTTAAATGAGTTAAAAAAAAATAAAGAGACAAAAAAAGTTATAAAAGAAGATATTACAAAAATTAGTAAAAAAGTTAGAAAGGATAAGTATATTAGAGCGAGTGAGGAATTTATTTTCTATATGCTTATAAGTCCGAAAGTAATAGATATATATGATAATAAACATCTGTTTTTCCCTTTAGAGTTACATCGTAGATTAGCTGGAGAAATTAGTTATTATTATTCAAAATATCATGAATTAGAGATTTCGGATTTTTATACTTACCTAAGCGATAAAGAGGATCTATTAGAAGTCTGTAAGGAAATAAGTAATCTAGATTTGGTTAATGAAATTAATATGGAAGATATTAATGAATATGAAGCCGTTATCAGTAGCTATAATAAGGGGCAGAAGATTAAAAGCCTAGAGAATGAAATGAGAGAAGCTACAAACGAGGAAGAACAAATAAGATTGCTTGAAGAAATTAGACTTTTAAGAATTAAGGAGTAGGGTTATGATTCAAGAAATTAAGACAATTAATGAAAGAAAAGAAAACCTAATTAAAAAAGGGAAAAAAGAGGGATTTGTAAGTTACGAAGATATTGTTAATGAACTAAAGGGACTAGAAGTAGATAGTGATTCGCTAGATGATTTATATAATACTTTAGTAGAAAATAATATTGAAATAATTAGTGAAACCGCTGATAATTCTAATGATGATGACACGGCTGGTGGAGGAATTGAAAATACACCGGTTGAAAGTTTAACAATGTCAAAAGATATTAAAATCAACGATCCAGTTAGAATGTATTTAAAGGAAATTGGTAGAATTAATCTGCTTACTGCAGAAGAGGAACTTGATTTTGCTGAAAGAGCAGAAAAGGGTGAAGAATACGCAAAAAAAATGCTTGCAGAATCCAATTTAAGATTAGTTGTAAGTATTGCTAAAAGATATGTTGGAAGAGGAATGTTATTCCTTGATTTAATTCAAGAAGGAAATATTGGCTTAATGAAAGCGGTAGATAAATTTGATCCTTCTAAAGGATATAAATTTTCTACTTATGCAACATGGTGGATTAGACAAGCAATTACTAGAAGTATTGCTGATCAAGCTAGAACGATAAGAGTTCCAGTTCATATGGTTGAAACGATTAATAAATTATCGAGATTACAAAGACAATTAACTCAAGAATTAAATAGAGAGCCTAGCGAAGATGAATTAGCTGAAAAAATGGGTATTACAATTGATAAGGTTAGAGAAATATATAAAATTTCTCAAGATCCAGTATCTCTTGAAACACCAATTGGTGAAGAAGATGATTCTCATTTAGGAGATTTTATTGGTGATGAATTAACGATGTCTCCAGAAGAATATGCTACAACTGAAATGTTAAAAGAAGAACTATCAAATGTATTATTAACTCTTACTGAAAGAGAAGAAAGAGTATTAAGATATAGATTTGGTTTAGGTGACGGGCAGTGTAGAACATTAGAAGAAGTTGGACAAATCTTTGGGGTAACTAGAGAAAGAATTAGACAGATAGAAGCTAAAGCATTAAGAAAATTAAGACATCCATCGAGATCTAAGAAGTTAAAGGATTTCTTAATTGAATAATTTAAGTAAGAGATTAAAAACAATTGGAGATATCGTTTTAAGAGAACAATCAAAAGGTATTATTGATGTAGGGTGTGATCATGCTCTTTTGGATATTTATTTATATTTAAAAGATTCAAGTCTAAATATAGTTGCATCAGATAATAAAAAAGACCCTCTTGATAGTGCTCTAGAAAATTTAAAAATGTATGATTTAGAGGACAAAATTAAGTTATCTTTAAGCGATGGAATTGAATCCATAAATGATGATATAGATACGGTTATTATTTCAGGAATGGGAACGGAAACTATTATAAAGATATTAAAAAACGATAATATAAAACATGTTAAGCGAATGATTATATCATCTAATAATAAATATCCATTATTAAGAAAAGAGATTACTAAATTAGGTTTTAAGATTAATTATGAAGAAATTATATTTGATAAAAAATACTATATTGTAATTGAATTTATTAGAGGAAAAGAAAATTATACTGATGAAGAATTAGAATTTGGACCATATTTATTAAGGAATAAAGATGAAGTATTTAAAGAATATTATCTAAATTTACTTAACAAGTATGAGAATATTATTAATAAGATTTCTAATAAAAAATTAGTTGATATTAAAAATGAAATTAATAAGATAAAAGAAATATTAAAATAGGCATATTATAAATGTCTATTTTATTGATTTAAATTGTAAAATGTGTTATAATACATAACAATTTTAAAAGGGGGAAAATAAATATGAAAAACTTTGTGTTTTATAATATGAAAAAATTGGTGAATATGATTAAAGAAATTCCAAATGGTATTACAGTTGTTCCACAAAAAGTAGAGTCTTATAAAATTACAAGAGATTTTATTTTTGTTCAATTAAGTGATATAGGGTTTGATGATAAATTACCTCAAAAAAGATTAGATAATCTAGTTAAAAAGGTTCAGGAGATCAATCCTGATTATGTAGTAATTCCAGGAGATTTATTTTTTGATAAAGCTAATAATGAAAGATTATATAAATTTATAAGAGATTTGACTTTAAGCGGTAATGATGATTCTCTTATCCCAAAAAGGAAAATTTTTATTACTCTTGGTAACCATTGTCAGATGGCATATAGTGAAGGAATAGGAAAAGAAAGAAAATGGATTCCTTGTGATAGAAAGGAAGAATACTCTATTATAAGGTCTATTCCAGGAGTTATTGTTTTAGAAAATGAAACTTATGATATAGATGAATTAAATGTAAGAATAACTGGTCATCATACTGATTTTGAACATTATGAGATAGCTAAAGAAACTAAAGAAGATTATATTAATAAGACTAAAAAAAGTTTTTCTCAACCTCTTGATAATGCAAAATTTAATCATGTTTCGACGCATAGCCCATATATAATTTTTCGCCCAGATGTTAAAGATGAAGTTGTCTTAACAAAAGGAGATATTATTAGCTGTGGTCATATGCATAATGCTATGATACCAACTATTTTTGCAAATATTTTACCTGGAACAATGGGTCTTGTTGGACCACACGGTGATTTGTTTCCTAAATATGCAAGAAAGAAGGTATATTTAGGTGAAGGAAGATGGGGATTTATTACTGGCGCAGTTACTTCTCTTTCAGAAACTTATCACAATAGTAAATTATCAAAATTAATTAATTTCTTTTGTAGCCCTTCAATTTATTCAGTTAATGTAAAAAAGACCTCTGAAGATAAAGTAAAAACATATAAAAGAAAGTTTAAATAGATAAATATAAAGGTGATTTAATATGATAAAAGTAATGCCTCATACAATAAAATCTAATTTAATTAGAAAAGATCTTAACATTGTACATTTGTCTGATTTACATTTTAATTCTGATACTCCAAAAGAAAAACTTGATAAGATATATCAAAAAGTAGAAGGTATTAAACCAGATTTGATAGTTTTTAGTGGTGATATTTACTTTGGTGTAGTTAATGGTGGAAAAAATGAGCTATTATTGGATTTTTTTAGAAAATTAGCATCTAGGTTTCCAATTTATTATGTATTAGGAAATCAAGATTTAGTTGCTATAGAGCCTGATATAAATCCAAATGATCACTGTTTTATTGAATACGATAGAACAGAGGAATTAAACAAAATTAATAATATACCTGGCATAACATATTTAAAAGATAGTACTACACAAATATATTTACCGGAATATAATGTTAATTTAGCTGGAGTAAATTTAAGTCATAATTATTATCAAGATGAAAAAAATAATGATACTTTGTTTATTCTTGAAGCAAATAGCAGTTATCCTAATCCGCTCGAAAAAGAGTTCTATAACATTTTATCTTGTCATAGTCCAAATCATCTACTAAGAAAGCCGATTAATAAAGTTTTTGCTATGACTAATGCTAATTTAGTATTATGTGGGCATACTCATTATGGAGCGGTTCCTTATGGACTTGGAGTATTCTTACCTAAAAATAGAGGATTAAAAACCTCAAGTGGAGAATGGTTTCCAAAAAATTCTAGAGGTAAGTTACGCTTAGGAAAAGATTTATGGGCGATAATTGGTGGTCCTTTAACAACGCTTCCTGAAAGTAAAGGAAATATTGCTAGATTTGCAAACACAATAATGCCATCTAGAATGGAAAAAGTGTTAATAAAAACAAAGTAAATGTAGTAAAAATTGACATTTGCAACAAAATATGGTATAATTTAAACACATTTAGGATAGGGGTTTCAATTAAGGGGGAGGTTGAATACTATGAATAAGACATATATTATCGATTATCAAAACGAGAATGATTACAATAAGAAGGAAAGAACATTAAAAAAATATAATAAGTTTGCCTATAAGAAATTAATGTTTGAATATTATAAAGAAATAAGAAACGGTAATTTTTTAGGAGAACTTGTATCTCATTCAAAAAAAGATAATACAAAAAGTTATGTATTAAAATTACCAGCAGCTGATATTTTTACAAAAGTTCATGGTGAAATCAAACTTCACTATACTGTTTATGAAAATGAAGGTATTATTTTACTTACGAATATTACACCAGAAAAGATATTAGAAGAAGGACATAAAACAGAATTATCTACTTATAAAGGTGTAATGATTTCTAAGAGTGATCCAAAGAAGGATATGTTTAAAGTTAATTTACTTTCCTTATTGGATAAATAATTGTAATTGACAATAAAAATTAATTAATTTACAATTAGATATGTAATTTAGTTAATTTTTTTATGGAGACATACTCAAGAGGCTGAAGAGGCGCCCCTGCTAAGGGCGTAGACCGGGTAACTGGTGCGAGGGTTCAAATCCCTCTGTCTCCGCCAGATTAAAATAAACCCTTTTAAAAGGGTTTTATTTTGTCTTAAATTATCATTCTTATTTTATTTAACTCATGATATAATTTAAGTGGTGATAGTATGGAAAAGATTAAGTTATCTAATAAAATAAATGAGATAGATTTAAAAGTTAATTTTAATAATGCTTTAAAAAACAAATATTTTAATTCAATCGTTAATAATCTCGGTTTAAAAGAAGAAAAACTTATGAAATACACCTCAATTTTATTAGAGTGTAGTAGTGAATTAGAAAACTGCATTAAATGTAGAGGATTATTTGAATGTAAGAACTCAGTTAAGGGTAGTATTCTTAGACCAGAGGTTTATTATGAAGATATTACATTTTCCTATGTATCTTGCCATTATAAAGAAGAAGAAAAATATCGAGATAATATAACTTATTTTGATTTGCCTAAAATGATTAAAGAAGCTAACTTAAGTGATTTATATACTGATAAAAATAGAATAGAGGTTATTAAAAAGATAAAAGAGTTTATCGATTTATATATAGAAGGTAAGAATCCAAAAGGGATATATCTTCACGGAAATTTTGGATCGGGAAAAACATATATAATATCTGCTTTGTTAAACGAACTTGCTAAAAAAGGCTATAGGAGTGTTGCTGTTCCAGTTCCAGAATTAATTAGAAGTATCAAGGATTCCTTTAGTACTGATTATAGTGAAAGATATGAATATGTTAGAAAAACGCCAATTTTGCTTTTAGATGATATTGGCTCTGAATATTTAACTCCATGGGCAAGAGATGAGGTATTAGGTCCAATTCTACAATATAGAATGGATCAAAAACTACCAATATTTTTTACCTCAAACTATACTCTTGATGAACTAGAAGAGCATTTATCAATGGGTAATGATAAGGTAGGTGGTAAAAGATTAATAGAGAGGATTAAACAAGTATCAGAACCTATTTCGTTAATAGGAAAGAATAGAAGGGATTAACTACATAATTAAAATTATTCAAAAATATTAAATAGGAGAGGTATATGGAAAGTTTAAGATTAATTGTAATGGAAAATTGTAGAGATTTTGGAGAAAAGGTTGATAATCATTTAAGAAAATTAACTAAATCTGATAAATCTCATATAATTAAAGTTGATGAAGTTAGATTTAATAATGGAGAAGGAAAAGTTGTTATAAAAGAAACGGTTAGAAATAAAGAAATCTTTATTTTAACAGATGTTTCCAATCATTCGATAACTTATAAAATGTTTGACTATTTTAATCATAAAAGTCCAGATGATCATTTTCAAGATGTTATAAGAGTTCTTTGTGCGATAAGAAATCAATCTACTTGCGTATCTTTGGTAATGCCTTTATTATACGCATCAAGACAGCATAAGAGAGAAGGTAGAGAATCTCTTGATTGTGCGGTTGCTCTTCAAACATTAATTCAAAGTGGCGTTAAGAACATTATTACTTTTGATGTTCATGATTCAAATATTCAAAATGCAATTCCTTTTTCATCATTTGATAATTTTTATCCAACTAATATTATTTTGGAAGAATTTATAAAAAAGGAAAAAGCAGATAGGGAAAATCTATTGGCAATAGCACCTGATAATGGTGCGGTTAAAAGAACAAATTATTATGCTAGCATTTTAGGTTGTGAGCTTGGTGGACATTTTATTAAACAAAGAGATGTCTATAAGATTGTTGATGGTAAGAATCCGATTTTAAAACATGAATATATTGGTAAAGATGTAAAAGATAAAGATATTATTATAGTAGATGATATGATCTCAAGTGGAGAATCAATGATCGATGTAGCTAGAGAATTAAAGAAAAGAGGAGCTAATAAGATTTATTTTATGAGTGCATATTCCTTATTTACTAAAGGTATAGATGTTTTTGATGATGCTTATAAAGAAGGATTATTTGAAAAAATATATACAACAAATTTAAGTTATATACCAAAAAACTATTTGAAAAAGAAATGGATTAATGAAGTTGATTGCTCGAAACTAGTAGCTAATATTATTTATACTTTATATAGGAAAAAACCAGTTTCACCAATATTAAATGATAAGAGCGAAATCTTAAAGAAATATTCACAAAATTAATATGATAGTTAAAATAGAAAGATTAGATGATTTTGGTAGGGGTATTGCATTAATTGATGGTAAAATAACCTTTGTTAGCGGAGCTTATACTGGTGATACTGTAAAAATAGATATAATTGAAAATAAGAAGAAATATAATGTAGCAGTAATTAAGGAAGTAATTAAAAGAGGAAATATATATCAAAATAACGGTTGTAAGAATCCTTGTGGCGGTTGTAATTTATTAATTTCTGATAATAATGAAATTAATTATAAAGAAAATTTAATAAAAAGCTTTTTTAAAGATTGTGAAATTAAGTCATTAGTATCCTTAAATAGATTACATTATCGTAATAAGATAACTCTAAGATATGATAAGGTTTTAGGCCTATATGAAGAAAAAACCAATAATATAGTAGAGGTTAATGATTGTTTATTAGTAACAGATGCAATAAATAAGACAATAGGGAATTTAAAATCTATTTTAAATGGTTTTAATAGTCCATTAGAAATAATTATAAAAGACCTTAATGGAATAATGATTTATATAAAGGGTAATTTTAAGAAAATAGAAAAACTAAAGAATATAGCAGATGTTTTATATATAAACGATATATGTTATACAGAGCAGAAATATCTTGAATTTAATGATTTATTTATTGGACCAAACTCTTTTTTTCAAGTCAATAATGAAATAAGCAAGGAACTTTACGATGAAATATTATTAAATTTAAATAAAAACGATAAAGTACTAGATTTATATTCTGGAGTTGGAAGCATAAGTAAGCATATTTCTAATAAGGTTAATAAGGTTTTAGGTATTGAAATAGTAAAAGAAGCGGTTGATTTAGCTAATATGATAGATAATGAAAAGCTAGAATTTAGGTGTGGTAATGTTGAGGACTATTTATCTATATTTAAAGAATATAATGTTGCAATTATCGATCCTCCACGAGCTGGACTTTCTAAGGCAGTAACTGAAAAATTGAATAATACTAATCTTGATAAAATAATTTATATTTCTTGCAATATTAGAACATTAAAAAGAGATATTGATTTGTTAACTAATTATAAAATTAAGTATGTTAGAGGATTTAATATGTTTCCTTATACCCATCATTTAGAAGTTTTGGTTATATTAGAAAGAAAGGAGAAAATAAAATGAAAAAACATTTAAATATCGCATATTATTATGCAATTGCCGCAATGGTTGGAGGAGTATTTTATAGAGAATTTACTAAATTTAATAAATATATAGGTGATACTGCCTTAGGAAAGGTTCATACACATTTATTTTTACTTGGAATGATTGTGTTTATGCTAATCGCATTATTTTCAAAGGAAATTAACTTTGACAAAGAACCTAAATTTAAAAGATTTTGTTATACATATAATAGTGGACTAGTTTTAATGACAATTATGCTTGTTGTTAGAGGAGTATTAGAAGTTCTTGGAACAGAAATGTCAAGAGGATTAGATGCTGCTATTTCAGGTATCGCCGGTATCGGACATGTATTGATTGCTATTGGTATAGTATATTTATTTAAAATCTTAAGAAAATAAAAAAAATAACCTCTTAATTGAGGTTTTTTGTTGCGAAAAACAATGAAATATGTTAATATTTAAATGTTGTTAATCCGCTGACTATGGTTATGATTGACGTTAAAACAAGAAAGGAATGATAAAAATGAATTTGATCGATAAGATTACAGCAAAACAAATTAACAAAAATGTTCCTGAATTTAGAGTAGGGGATACAGTAAAAGTAAATGTAAGAATCATTGAAGGGAACAAAGAAAGAATCCAAGCCTTTGAAGGTATAGTAATTGCTAGAAAAGGTGGAGGAGTTAGTGAAACATTTACCGTT
This sequence comes from uncultured Clostridium sp., assembly GCA_964388545.1. GTDB lineage: Bacteria > Bacillota_I > Bacilli_A > RF39 > UBA660 > RUG13868. Next base: position 7,714 of record CAYMAV010000013.1, on the reverse strand, counting down.
AGAAAGGTATCAGCTGGAGTAGGAGTTGAAAGAACTTTCCCAGTTAATTCACCTAGACTAGAAAGCATTGAAGTAATTAAGAAAGGTAAAGTTAGAAGAGCTAAATTAAATTTCTTAAAGAATGTAGTTGGAACTTATAGAATTAAAGAAAGAGGACAAAAGTAAGAGTTTCTCTTTCTTTTATAATGAGATGAATAAATATCTTAAAGAAATTATATCAATTATTTTTATTATAATATTAGTCTTACTTTTTAAAAGATTTATTATGATGCCGGTAAAGGTTAGTGGTGATTCAATGATGGATACCCTAAATAACAACGATATAATGATTTTAAACAGATTTTCTAAATATTTTAATGGATATAAAAGATTTGATATTGTCGTAGTAAAAAGTAATAATTCTTATATTATTAAAAGGGTAATAGGCCTGCCAGGAGAAGAGGTAGTATATAAAGATAATAAATTATTTATCAATTACAAATATCTTAAAGAAGAATATTTAAATAAGGATATTTCTACTAATGATTTTTCTGTAAAAGTTCCTAAAGATTTTTATTTTTTAATGGGTGATAATAGAGAGGTTTCTTATGATAGTAGGGAGCTTGGTCCATTTAGTAAAAACGATATAATGGGTAAAGCTAATTTTGTCATTTTTCCTTTTAATAGGTTTGGAACTAAAAAATAAGATAAAATTTACTTTTTATATTTCATATTGTATAATCAATATAGATAATAAGGAGGAAATTTATGTCAATATTAAAAGATAGGAAATGGCAAATAGTTATAGGGGTAGTGTTATTAGTTTTAATAGCGATTGTTTTAATACTAGTATTACCTAAAAAAGATGATAATACAAAAGATAATGAAGATAAACCAATTAGTGAAAAGGATATTATAACAGAAGATGATTTGAAAAAAACTTATGACATGTCAAAAGAAGATGCAATTAAAATTATAAAAAAGGAATATAATGATGATAATTATGATTTTTCTGCTATTGTTAATGAACAAGGTTTATATGTAATAACTGTTAAAAACAGACTAACAGATACGGTAGATAAATATAATGTTGATCCATCTAATGGAGCATATTACGTTATAATAGATGATATTATAGAAAAATAAAAGGTTGTGATTTAATGCCTACAATAGAGGTTATGAATGAAAATCTTGCTAGTAAAATAAGAGCAGGAGAAGTAATTGAAAAATGTATGAATATCGTTAAGGAATTAGTTGAAAATTCAATTGATGCATCATCAACAGAAATTAAGATTAATTTGGTTGATGGTGGTATTAACGAAATAACAGTAATTGATAATGGTATTGGAATGGAAAGGGAAGATGCAATTCTTTCCTTTTCTCGCCATGCTACAAGTAAAATAAAGAATATCGAAGATTTGTTTTATATAGAAAGTTTAGGATTTAGAGGAGAGGCTTTACCGTCTATTTCTTCAGTTAGTAAAGTTACCTTAGAAACCTGTAAAGATAAGGTTGGCACAAAAGTTGTTGTAGAAGGTGGAAAAATACTAAATGTCGATAATTCATCACTAAGAAAAGGAACTAAGATTAGTGTTAAAAATCTATTTTATAATACACCCGTAAGACTTAAATATCTTAATAATAATTATGTGGAGCTAGCAAATATTCTAGATTATGTTAATAAAATGGCTATATCTTATCCGGATATTAGATTTATTCTTACTAATAACAAAAAAGAATTACTTAATACAGATGGCAGTGGTAATTTATTAAAAGTTATTTCTAATATCTATGGTAATGATATAGCTAAAAAAATGATTGAATTTAAAAATGAAAATGATGATTTTTCAGTATTTGGATATATTTCTAAACCGGAATGTGCTAAAACTTCTAAAAATAATATTAATATACTTGTTAATAATCGTTATATAAAAAGTTACGATATAAATAAGGTTATATTAGAAGCCTATCACACTTATATCCCAGGAGGTAAAATTCCAATAGTTGTTTTGAATATAGATGTTGATCCAATTTTAGTAGATGTCAATGTTCATCCAACTAAAATGCAGGTTAAATTTTCAAAAATCGATAAACTAAAAGAATTGATTAAAAATACTATTAAAGAAGGTTTGTCAAATATAAATCTTATACCTAAAATCGAATTAAATGATAGAAGTGAAGAAGTTATAATAACTATTGATAATGAAAAGAAAATATATGAAGATAAAAATTATTCGGAATTAACTCTTGATTTCAGTGAAGAATCTGTAATTGAAGAAGAAGGAAGTTTATATAATCCAGTTCTTAAAAAGATGTATTCTGTAGGAGTAGTTCATAAAACCTATATAATCGCTGAAAACGAAGATGGAATGTTTATTATTGATCAACATGCTGCCCATGAGAGAATTAATTATGAAAAATATTTAAAAGAGCTTAGTAATCCAAGTAGAAAAAATATAGAGATGCTAGTACCTTTAAAATTAGAGTTATTGAATAAGGATTATCTTATTTTAAAGGAAAGGATATCAATTATTGAAGACTTAGGTTTTGAAATCGAAGAATTTGGAATTAATACAATAATTGTTAGAAAACATCCAATATGGTTATCTGATTATGCGCTTGAGCAAAATATTAGAGTGATATTTGATGTTATAATAGAAAGTTCAAATTTTGAACATGAAATATTTATAGATAAAGTTGCTACATCCGTTGCTTGTAAAGGTTCAATTAAAGCAAGGGATTATGCTAATTTATCGGATATCGAAAATATGTTAGATGATTTACGAAAAACAAATAATCCATATACTTGTCCTCATGGTAGACCTACAATTATAAACTATTCTATTTATGAATTAGAAAAATTATTTAAAAGAGTAAATTCTTAAGGTAATGGTGATTTAATATGATTAATTTATTTCTTCCAACTTTATTTGGATTATATTATTTACAAAAAAAAGCTAAAATGGATGTATTTCAATATATATATTATTATTCAATAATTAATATATTTACTAACGCTTTTATGGCTTTAATTTTATTCTTCTTAAAATATAAAATAAATTTTATTTCTTTTTTTGATATAAGATATATTTTTGTTGCCATAATTGTGTCCTTATTAGTTTCATCAGTTATAATTTTTATAAAACAAAATATTAAAATAATGATTAAAAAAGGAGAATAATTATGAATAAAATAATTACGGAATATTCATTATATATAATAAATTTTATTTTTCCATCTATAATTATTCTTGGATTATACAAAAAAGATTATAAAATAAAATTTAAAAAATCAATTTGGCTGTTAATTGTAATTACTATAATTAATTTTTTGACTAATTATTTTTTTAAACAGATAATCGCTGGTATGATTAAACCAAGTTTCTTTTCAACTGCAATTAGTAATATGATTTTTAGCATACCTATAACAATTTATATATTATATAGTTTTAAAATAAAAACAAATCTTAAAAAAAAGAAAGAATATAATAAAACTAATATAATAGCGTATATAATTATATTTATAGTATCCTTACTTTTATCATATGTTTCTTATTATTTATATTTTTTTGAATTTACTGTATTTGACAATACGCTATATACATTACTAACTCCAGTTGTAGATACTGGTCTTGATGTATTTATTCATAGCTTTATTTATGTAACTCCAATATTAATATTTACCTATATGTTATTTCTAATTCCGATATCTAATAGAGGTATAAAAGTCCTTTTAAAATATAAAAATAAACAATACCAACTATTGCCAGTAAAATTTTTTATGGATAATAAAATAAAATATTCATTAATTTTACTATTATTCATAGCAATTTATGCAATGTATCGTTTTTTTGTATTTGATTATATACTTTCACTTAATGAAAAAACAACTATTTATGAAGATTATTTCGTTGAAAGTGAGAAAGTAAAAATAACCTTCCCAGAAAAGAAAAAGAATCTTATATATATTATGGTTGAGAGTTTAGAATCAACAACCTTAAGTTATGAAAATGGTGGTTATTTTAAAGAAAGTATTACTCCTGAGCTAGAAGAAATTGCCTTAAATAATATTAATTTTTCACAAACGGATTTGTTAGGTGGATTTTCTGTACCTGCTTCTTGTGGTTGGACTATTGCAGGAGTTGTTTGTCAAACAAGTGGAATTCCTTTAAAAACATCTTTTAGATTAATGACATATGACAGTCTTATTCCTAGGGCTACAACGATGTGGGATATTCTAGATGATAATGACTATAATTTGAAAGTTGTTATGGGATCAAATGCAAAGTTTGCAAAAACAAGAGTATTCTTTAATGATCATAAGGTAAATGATATAGTTGATTATAAAGAAATTATTAAAAGAGATAATTTGCCAAAAAATTATAAGGTATGGTGGGGAGTAGAGGATCGAAAATTATTTGCTAGGGCTAAAAGTGAAATTACTGATTTATCAAAAAATAATAAGCCTTTTGCAGTATTAATTTCAACAATGGATACTCATTTTCCTGATGGTTATAAAGATAAAAAATGTGTTAAAAGAGAATATGATAGATATCTTAATTCCTATAGTTGCGAATCAATTCTAATCAATGATTTTGTTAATTGGGCTAAAGAACAACCATTCTATAAAGATACAGTAATTGTTATCGTAGGTGACCATTTATCTATGCAAAGAGAAACATTTAAACATGTTCCGGCTTCAGAAAGATATGTATATAATGCATTTATTAATACTGATATAAATATAAATATAAATATAAATAATATTAACAATAGAAATAGAAAGTTTAATTCTTTTGATATTTATCCAACAATCCTCGTAAGTATAGGTGCTAATATCGAAGGAAATAGATTAGGTTTTGGTACTAATTTATTTTCAAAAGAACAAACTTTAACAGAAAAGTTAGGTCATGATGAGTTTAATAAAAGTATATATAAAAAATCTGAATATTATGAGAGATTTTATTAAGGAGTTATATGAATAAAAATTATGATTGTATAGTAGTAGGTGCTGGGCCAGCAGGACTATGTGCTGCGTTAGCTTTATATCAAAATGGAAATAAAAATATTTGTATTATCGAAAATGCTAATAATAAATATTTTAAGCCTTGTGCTGGTCTTTTAACCCCAAGGGCAGTGGATTTGTTTTCAAAATTAGGAATAGATCCCTTTAATGATTTAAAATATTATAAAGCGGTTAGTTTTGATGTTTTTAATAATGGAAAAAAGTATTTAAAACAAATTTTAAAAATAAAGAAGATTATATATTTCTTTCATATGAAAAACCTAATCGTAAAAGATTAGACAGCTTTATGAGAGAAAAGGTAGAAAAACTAGGAATAAAAATATATTATGAAACTATGATTAGGGATATTAATCTTAATAATAAGATTATTTATACTAATAAAGAAGAATTCAAATATAAAAAAATTTAAAAGATATAAAAAACTTTTTTATAGTAAAAGCTTTAGAGCATTACTTTTTAATAAAATATGTAAAAAACACCAAAGTTTCGCATCTTATATGGTCCATAAATATGCATTAGGTGATGAAAATAAGTCAAAAAGAGAAATTATAAAAAATTATAAAAAAGAAAAAGAAAATTATTTTTAAAAAAGGGTTGACAACTTAATTAATATGTTATAAGATGTAATTGTAATTATTCAACCAGTTAGTTAATTAATTTTAACTCTACTAACCGTAATAATTACACTTAAGTACTTAATCACTTCGGTAATTAAGTACTTTTTTGTTTTTTAAATAATGAACTAATTGTATAAATTATATATTAATAATAGTATTATTGACAAACAATTATAATAATGATAAATTAATTTCGGAAGAGAGGGATTATGATGTTAGTAATTATTCATGGTTTTGAAAAATTCAAAATTAAAAAGAATCAAGATCTTTTAGTGTGAATAATTATAGACATTTTATAAATAAAAATATTTAACTTAATGTAGTAGATTTTTAACACACTTTTATCTTGATTCTATAAATGCAATTAAGAAAGGAAGTGTTTTATTATGTTTAAAAATAAATATAATAATTTAAAGAGAATAATGCCTTATTTTAAAAAAGAAAAAAAACTTATATATATTTTGATTACTGTAATGATTTTAGCAAGTACATTAGGAGTACTGTTACCTTATTTCTACAGTAAAAGGTTAATGGTAATAACTGATACTAATTTTGAAATGGTTTTAAAATATTCTTTTTTAATAATTTTAATAATTTTTTTTCATCATATATTTTGGTATTTTTGGGAGAAGTTAGGCGCTGTTTTAACAAATAAAGTTTCTTTTGATATAAGATGTGATTTAACAAACAAAATAACAACGATAAATTATCAAAGAATAAAATCTAATTCTAGCGGATATTATATAGAGAGATATTATGATGATGTAATAGAAGTATCAGGATTTATTTCAACCCTTTTAGGAACTTTAGTTGATATTTTAACTAATTTTAGCTTTTTAATATTAATTTTTATCCTTAGTTATAAAATAGTTATATTTTTATCAATAGGAATAATTCTACTTTATATTATTGATATAATTAAGATAAAAAAAGATTTATATTATACTGAAAAGTTAAAAGAATTAAGTGAGTTGCTTAATTCAAAAATTACTGAAAATATAAAAGGATCTAAGGAAATTAAAGGATTAGGTATTAGAAATCAGGTAGTGAATTCTACTCAAAATGTAATTGAAAGAATTAAGAACGAAAAGATTAAAAAATATAATATATTAGCAATTTTAAGTAGGCTAAAAACTTTTACTTATTATTCTATTCATACTTTTTTAATAATTTATTCTATAGGAGTATTAATTCCAAATAAAGAAATGTCGTTGGTATTTTTATTAATGATATTAGACTATATGGGTTTTGTTTTGGAATTGGTAGGATATATAGCTAATATTAAAGATATTTTTGTTAAAAACGATTTTAGAGCAAAAAGATTGTTAGAGGTATTAGATAATAAAAATATAGATAAATTTGGAAAAATAAAAAAAATTGATAATTATAATATATTGGTTAAAAATCTATCATATTCTTATGAAGATAATAATAAATTAGTTTTAAAAAGTGTTAATTTTACTATTAAAGAAAATACATTGTCTATCTTTTTAGGAGAAAGTGGTAGTGGTAAAAGCACATTATTTGATATATTAACAAAAGTATTAGTCGTACCAAATAATAGGGTTTTTATAGGTGGAAAGGACATTAATAAATTATCAGAAGAATGTTTTAGAAATAATATATCAATAATTACTCAGGAGCCTTTTCTTATAAATAATACAATTTTAAACAACATTAGGATTGTTAAACCTATGGCATCAAAAGAAGAAGTAATTAATGCTTGTAAACTAGCAAATATTCATAATGAAATAAATGCAATGGAAAAAAAGTATAATACAAAGGTTTTTGAAAATGGTACAAATTTATCTGGTGGACAAAAACAAAGAATTTCTATCGCTAGAGCATTTCTAAAAGATGCAAATATTATTTTGTTTGATGAGCCTACTAGTTCATTAGATAAGAATAATCATGATAATTTTTTTAAAACTTTAAAAACTTTAAAAAATAAGAAAACTGTTTTATTAATAGCACATAAGATAGATGATTTAGAGATCTTTGATAATATATTTACAATTAAAGAAGGTATTATAAATAAAAAATAAGATATTTTGATTTTAAGATTTCTTTGTAAACAAAGTATAAATTTCTAA
>CAYMAV010000012.1:0-29612 GCA_964388545.1 uncultured Clostridium sp. | reverse complement strand
GATGATGTCCAACCTGCCATTTTTATAGAAAATATTGATGCTTGTGAAAATAAAAATGTTGCCATTACAATTAATACTCCACATATTGCTATTTCTTTATATATTTTCCCTGCTGGTATTTCTTCATCTGGACTAATAACTTTCTTTATAAATCGAGTAATTGCAAATAATCCTAATAAGGTTATAGCAACTACTACAACTCCAGTATGAAAATTTGAGAATATTGTATTATCTGAAATACTATCTACAATGTCATAAGCATTTAAACTTTTTAATACTTCAAATAATTTATCAATTAATGTATAGATAAAATTAACTACATACCAACCTAGTGTTCTAAGTAAATCTAACGCTTTATTTAACATGATTCACCTACTAAAATAAATCTATTATCAAGTTAACAATAGATATTGCTAATATGATTCCTACGATTCCAAACATTGTCTGAATAATCCTTTGTTTTACTCTAGGTTTTTGATCAACATCCACAACAGCATATAATATAAAACCTATTATTAAAGCAACTCCTGATAAAGCTATTCCAACTCGAAGTGCCCAGTTAGAAAAAGTTTGTATTGCTTTTAATATCGTATCTACATTATGTTTTCCACCTTCTAGGTGTTCTATTTTTAATATATACATGTTTTCCTCCTATTAAAAAATTAAGAGGAAGAGTATGCTCTTCCCCTTTATCTATCATTAAACTTCCATATCAACGTCTAAATCATCTTCTTGTTCGTTATCATCTTTTTCTTTTTTTGAACTAAGAAACGTTATTTTTTCAGCTTGAACAGAAGTTTTTTTCTTTGTTTCACCATCAACTTCGTACTCTTCAGTTTTGATAGTTCCTTTTACGCCAATAACATCTCCCTTTTTGCAATATTCTGCTGTATTTTTAGCAACACTATTCCAAAGAGTACAGTCAATGAAATCAGTTTCATAAACTCCTTCCTCATTTTTATAAGCTCTAGGAACTGCAAGTGTAATATTTGCAACTTCCTTTCCACTATCTAATTTTTTAACTTCTAGATCTCTTGCTAGTCTTCCTACTAGCACAACTTGATTTAACATATTTTTATTTCTCCTTTCTTATATGCTTAAATTCTTGTCTTTGTATAACAAATTAGTTATTACAATATTTGTTTCTTCAATTGATTGCTCATTGAATATTTTTTTATATTTCTTTATTTGTTTATCGGTTAGTGACTTATCTTCACCATTTTCAACATCATCTGAAATGATAATAAAAGGACCAGCTATTATGTCGTGTCCTATATATCGATTATATGGCATACCAATAATTTTACCTTCTTCATTACAAATAAAACTGATATCCGGATAATCATTAGAATATGTATATTCTATGTTTCCTTCAACCAGTTTTTGTTTTGCTTTTAAGGTATTATCAAACTCTATTTCTTCTGGTAATTCATTAGGTCTTACCAATAAACCTTTTAACTTTTCCATTTTGCATCACCTCCTTTCTATAACTCCAACTCATCGTTATCATTTAACCAATCATAATCATCAATATCGTCAAACAACTTTTCATAATTCATTTTAATTTTATTTAAATTGTGTTCAATAGAGGCTTTTAAATAACCATATTTACTTTTTATAGGTTTATCATTTTCGTCTAAAAAGTTTCTTTTTTTTACTTTTTGAATTGTATAATTAACCACAGTTAATAAATCTCTATATATCTCTCCACTATTCATTAATTCGTTAAACATATCATCATAATTAAATTTATTAGAATCATTTTCAGTTATATATCCTTGTTCAATTAAATTTATTGTTAGCGGATTATATTCCTCTTCTTCATTAAAAAAAGATGATAAGTTTTCTTTATCATCTTTATCTTTAGTTATATTAGTATTTAGTAATACATTACCCTCCGGCACATATCCCGCATCCACATGTCCCAAAGGGCTATATAGATAATTATCCTTTTTAAGGTCATAATAGTAAGGTTTCTCATAAACATAGTAAATCCACTCAAAGTATCCATTATTGCTCTTAATCTTCTCTCTTTTAAGGTATTTTAAAGCTTCTAGTTTATTAATTATATTTCTAATTGCTTTATCACCAATTCCTAATTCTTTTCTAAAATTTCTAAAATTAAAATTCCAATCATCTGGTTTACTAAGCATGAATAATAAAAAGCCTTTACATTCAACTGAACATTTTCTATCATTTACGAAATAATTATCGACTGTCGTATATTCGCTAGTTTTTTGTTTTCTCATTATTGGCATAATAACCTCACATTTCTAACTCTTCTGAAGCTTTTGAATAAATATATTCATCATCGTCAAAACTTCTATCTATTAATGGATAATCATCTATACATCCTTCTTTTTTACCTTCAATAGATATTGAATCTATATCTTCGTAACTTTCGCCTATTCTTGCAAAATTATAACTATATCCTTGTTCTTCTAATTCATTTAATGACTCTTCAAAAAGTTCTACATCCTTGTAATACCATTTTGTATAATTCCAACCAAAATATTTATTATTATCATTTGTATTATGATCTATATCTAAATGTTCTAACAAATTATATTTACAATCATTATCAATCATTTTCTTATTATATATTTCTTTTAATTTTTTAAATCCTTTATTTGATGTTACTACTCTTACATCGCTTCTATATCCCATACCTACTACCTCCTTTTCTAACTATTATTTATATTTAAAAATTAGAACTAATTGTTTATTTGTATTACTAACACATGTAATTAAAGTAAGTGTTGATTCTTGTATATCTTTATATATTGTTGCTTTACCATTTTTCTCTATTTCATATTTCTTATACAATTCATATTTATATGTTTTATTTTGGTAATCTATTGTTGCAATATCTCCAATATTTAATTTATGTAAATTTCTAAAATATGATATTCGTCCAGTTCCGCTGTGTGCTATTAAAATTACATTCCCATTAATGGTGTCTGGTGAATCAGATTCATTTAATATTTGAACATTATATTTAATATTGTTTAAATATGAATTTCTATCTACTAAACCTTTAGTTAAATTAATTTTAGATATTTTTAAAATTGCTATATAATTTACTTCATCTTTTTTTTTATAATTACTTTTAGGTTCTACTATAGCTTCTTCTTTAACTTCAATATCTTGTAATTGATAAAATTCTTCAATCTTTTGTTCTTCTGATTTATCTTCAGTATAAATTTTGATATATTTATAACTTATCAAACCTAAACCTATAACAATAAGAAAAGAGCCTAGTATTATAACTAGACTCTTATTTAATTTTCTCATTACCTAACCTCCTTGATAATTAGCCTTTATTCATCTTATTCATATTCTCTACACATATAAAATGAAATGTCTTTAATATCTCTATCTATTTTATCTTCAGGTTCAGGACGAGTTTCATCTTCTATTCTCTTAAATATTTTATGAATAGTTTCTTTATCTTCAGCATTTAAAAAACCTGAAGTAATAACATCTTCTAATTTTAAAAGAAAATATAGTTTTTCTAAACTAACTTCATTCACTGTAGTATTTTCAGTATCTTCAAGAACTACTGTTTTCATTATTCTCCCTCCTTTGCAATTATATTATCAAATTTTATTTTCTCTTTTTAATGTACAACAAAATACCAATACCGATTAAAGATATACTAATTGCTATTATTTCAAGCATGTGATTATCATTAGCTTTAGTATTAGGTACTTCTATTATTTTATAGTTATTCATTGTAGCTTTAACTATTACGCCATTTTCTTTTATTTCAAAATACATCTTTTCTTCATTTAATTCATAACCTTCAGGTGCTTCTTTTTCTAAAATGTAATATCTTCCAACTGGCAATTTATCTATTATTATTTTGCCATTTTCATCTGTTTTACCCGAATAAACAAGTTGATTTTTCTCAGTATAAATTTCAATAACTGTATTAGGTAAAGTCTCTGAAGTTGAAAAATCTGTTTTTGTAAATTCAAGTTTTCCTTTTGGTAAATAATTTATCTTTGTTGTTTTAGTTTCAATTATTGGCGTATATTGATCTTTATATAAAAGTTCAAATTCATATCTAGTATTATCTAAAACATAGTTATCAATGGTTTCTTGTTCTTGTATATAATATTTTCCTAAATATAAGTTATCAAAAACTATAATTCCATTTTCATTTGTTTCTTTTGAATCAACAACACTATCTTTCTTATAAATTAATTTATTATTAAAATATATATCTTCTTTGGCATATAAATTATATTTAATATTAGATAAAAAATTATCTTCTTGATAAATGTAACCTTCTTCAGTTAAGTTAACTGTTTCACCTTTTTTAGTTATTTCTATTTGTCCTTTTACTCTTTCGTTTTCAAAAGATGTATCAAAGATAATTCCATATTCAGAATCTGTCCTTAATATAGAGTCTTCTCCTATATAAAATTCATGTGATTCATTATTCCATAAATACCCATCTATTTTTTGATCTACTTCTTCTAATTTGTATTGACCTGATGATAAAACATAAGGTGTGATAAACTCTCCTTCTTCATTTGTTTCATATACACATATTTTATTTTGTGGATAAGATGTTGTCTGACAAACGTAATCATTATCTTTTATACTAAATATTTTAAATTTAATATCTTTTCTTTTAATTACATCACCTGTTTCTTTATCAATCTTTACTACTCTTAATTTAGCTTTTATCTCAGCATTAGCTAAAACTTTGCTTACAACATCGCCTGTCTCTTTTACTTCAATTTGAAAATCTTCTACTTTTTCATGATCTAGTGATGTCGTTAATTGTTTTACTGTATAAGTCCCATAAGGTAATTCAAACTTTATAGCTCCCTGATTATCAGTAATTAACTCTTTTACAATTTCGTTATTATTGTTATATATTCCAAATTTTATATTTGGCTCAGGCTCCATAATTCCGGTTTTATCATTTGCATATACTTTAATAAAGTTAAAGCTTCTAGTAATAACTTTTTCATAAACATTTATCTCCGGATATAACTCTTCTTCAGTTATATTAAAATAATACTTTTCAGTATTAAGTAAATATCCTTCTGACGGGGTTTCCTCAACAACATAAAATCTTCCTAAATTTGGTAAATAATCGCTTTCAGCTTTACCTAATTCATCAGTTGTAATGGTTCCCACTTTTGTATCATTTTCAGTATAAACTCCATAAGTTGCATTCTTTAAACTTGCCTCTCCTTGTGGAACTGCTTTGTTAGTATCTATATCAGTTTTGTTAATTTTGATTTTACCACCAACTATATTTAATCTTAATCTTGATGATGTTGGATCAATATCTCCAGCAAACATTATGTTTTGACTAGCTTTATCAATATATACTATTGTAGTTCTATTAAATCTTTTATTATTTTTAGATAAAGTAATACTTCCTTCACCTACAGCGTTTGCCTTAACTGTTAACTTGTTATTACTTTTTGTTACTTCAACCTTATCAGATGATGCTATCCCAAATCGTGATAATACATTATTTGTATCTGTTAAGGTTATACTTTCACCAATTACCATATTAATATCATTATTATTAAAACTTGGTACTTTATAATGATTAGCAAGTAAGTTTTCCATCTCTTGCATTTCAGCTGTATATTTAGTTATCCTATTCCCGTTTAAAGAATCAGTAAAATAAATATCCTCATATGATGTAGGAACTGAATGCCATATCATAAATTGAGTTATTACATACCACTTAATATTAGTATGATCTACATTCTCATCTTTATAACCATATCCGTAATAAGCAAGTAATGTTACTCTATTCCATTGTGCTTCACTCATTTTAGTAAGAGTTACGTAATCTCCATCATAACCTGTATATACCGTTCCACTAATTATTGGAGTTCCCGGCTCAATACAATATACATATTGTCTGTCACTAGCTCTTTTAAGTTCTGTGAATTGTTGAAAAAATATCGTATTTCCTTTTTTCTTGCTTACATACTCATTAGCTATCCATTCTCTTTCTACAATGGTATCAGTATAAGTTGCTGCATTTATATTTTGCATCGGTAATAGCAATAATGTAATTATCATTATTGCTAAATAAATTATTTTATTTTTCATTTTCTTCTCCTTTTATTGCATAAAAAAAGCACTGCCTAAGCAGTGCCATAAAACTTATTTTAAAGTTTTATAATTTACATAATTTCCTTCTCTATCTCTAAGTCTTAACATATAATATGTTACATTACATTTATCTTTCATACTTGTACAAGCATATGAATAATCATAAGCGAACTGTTCTCCAACTTTAACACATTCTTCTTCAGTATTAAAGTCAGGACTAAACCATGAAAAATCAAATGTTTTTGATTCACATTTATAATTATTTTCTTCTTGTTTAGGATTCTTTGAAGATTCTTTTTTCTTTATGACATTATTGTTGTTAGAAGGATTAATCTCCAAATTATTCTTATTAGATTTACTATCATTAGTATGAACATCTTTGCTAACAGAATTATTATCTTTAATATTTTCTTCATTATTTACCCTCTTTTCTTGTGTAATAATATCTCGAACTTCATTTTGTTTATTTAAAATTGGTATTCTTTTAATATTTAACTTACTTCCATCAAAAGTAATAGTAAGAATAAATAGAAAAAGAATAACGATATATCGTTTCATAGATCACCACCTATAAATAAAGTTTATACTAATATAAATAATAATTACAAATGTGCTACATTTCTATTTCATAATCATCACCTCTCTCAATTTCATTAGTTCGATAAAAATCTATAGCCTTGATAATATATTGTTCTATATACCTTTTATCTCTTTTTAACAATTCAACTGGAAGAACTTTTTCAATATTATCTTTATTAAATGATATCTGCTCATTTTGATTTCCTTTTGTCTCTTTTAATATTTTTTCAACACTATTCCTGTTTAATGATTTTTCTTTACTTAAATTTCTAATTTTAATTGCTTGACCATGGCTTGGTGTTAAATCTTCATATTCAATCAATGAATATACAATCTCTTGTTCTTCTTTTGTTAGATATGATAATTCAACAGCTGGCTTAATTCCCATCGTTAAATTATTTCTTTTATCTTTTAAAACTGTATCATCAACTAGTTTTAATAACTCGGGTATTAAATATGTAAGTCTTATATACCTATATATTTGCGTTTTACTATCATTAATACTTTCAACAGAATGTGACTTTGTTCCCTTAGGAGAAATATTTTTTCCTTGATGATTTAATGCTTCTAACTTCATGCGATACGAAAATGCTTTTTCACTCGGCAAAATTTTTTCGCGTTGTAAATTTGAATCAACCATTTCTACAATCGCTTCATCATCAGTAAGTTCTTTAATAATTACTTCCGCTTCTGGTATTCCTAACATTTCCATTGCTAATTTTCTTCTATGTCCAGATATTAATTCATATCTTCCATTTTCTTTTCTTCTAACAATTAAAGGAGTTAATAATCCATTTTCACTAATACTATTTTTCAAATTTATGAAATAATCATCTTCAATAACTTTATAAGGGTGATTTGGAAAATTATCAATTTCCTTTATTTTAATTGTATCTATTTTCATATGTCCTCCATTAAAAAAGGTGATGCATTCATCACCTATTCAATAACTAAATACGAATCAAACCTTACTATTTTATGAATATAATTAAATCTTTTTGTCGGATTAGTATCAAACGTTTTTCTCTTAAATTCCCTATTTACTCGATACTTCTGTGATTTTGTCATTACAGCTTGACGAGTCCATCAATTACTCCTGCTATAAATACTACTAATGAGACAATTCCTACTCCTGCTAAAAAGGAAAGTCCTCCTCCATCAATACGTTTTAGTTTATCATTTTTTATTTCTTCTATTTTAATCATCTCCTTTTATTATTCTAAATAGATATTTAAAAATATTTTGTTCTTCTTTTATAATCTTATATTCTATTACATTATTATTTATTACCTTATCTTTAGAAAAGTTATCAATTTTAATGATAATTTTTTTAAACAGGTTATTATCCAAATACAAATTATCTATTTTTTCTACTAAGTAAGTAAATGTGGTCCTTTCTATAATTATTTTTTTATTTTTTACTATATTTTCTAAATTTTTTGTATCCGTAATAATGATTAATTTATTATCTTCAATTAATATTTCTCCACTTTGATAATTTATAACTTTATAATTAAATAATAAAACTATAAACATCAATATTGTTAAAAAAAGTACAACCATATAATATTTTCTGGTATTAATTTCTCGATATTCAAAAGACTCTATAAAACTATTTATATCCATATTTCTCTAAATCTATTACTCGATCATATAAATCATTATTATTAAAACGGTGAGAAATAACAATTATCGTTTTATATCGATATTTTATAAATAAGTTAGTTAATATTTCTTTTTCCGTTTCGATATCAATTTGACTAAAAGACTCATCTAATATATAGATATTACTGTTTTTAGTAAACGCTCTTGCTAATATTAATCTTTGCCTTTCACCACCACTAATATTTGATGCGTTCTCTTCTAGTATTAACTCGCTATCTCTTTTATTGATTACCTCTTCAAGCATCATATCACCAATCAATTCTTTAACTATTCCATTATCACGTGTCTTCTTTATTTTTATATTATCTATTAAAGAATCATTAAAGATGTATTCATCTTGAAAAATATAAGTAACCTGCTCCCTTAAGTTCCATAGATTATAATTATTTATATCTTCTCGTCCTATTTTTATTTTTCCTCTTTCAATGGGTATTATTCCTCCAATAATCTTTCCTAAAGTACTCTTTCCACACCCACTTTTACCATAGATTAAAACTTTTTCTCCTTCTTTAATCGTTAAATTAAATCTACTAAAAAGATTTCTACTACCATATTTATAGTATAAATTTTTAATATCAATATCTCCTTTGATATTCTTTATATCCAGTAAATTGGTATTTGTTTTTTCTTCTTTTAAATTAAGCATTTCGTTTAATCTTTCAATTATTAAACGAGCTTTTTTATAAATAAGATTAAAACTTAAAAGTCTTTTTAGTGGTTCATAAAAATAAAATAATATAGTATTAAAAGTTATTAGACTAGATAATTTTAAATCATTATTAATTACCATCTTACTACCAATTAATAAAACTATAATAATTAATACATTATTTATAATTTGTTCAAATAAATATTTCTTATTTTCTTTTTCAATATAATTATAATTACTTATTAAAAAGCGATTATATACATTTGAAAAATTCATTTTGATTTTTTCTAATATATTTAAACTTTTAATAGAGTTATTACCATTTATATACTCGATAATTTTACTATTTATAGAAGAATTTTTAACTTTTAAATCCTCTATAAATAAAGATAAATATTTATTATAAAAATAAGAAAAAATTGAATATATTAATATAATAATAAATATAATAATTGTAAGTTTTTTACTAATTGATAAAAGAGCGATTAAAGATACAATGGCTACTAAGAAATCTATAAAAATTGTTATTATGAAACTAGATAATATCTCCCTTATTTCAACGGTATCTCTAATCCTAGAAAAGACATCTCCGGTTGTTCTATCTTTAAAATATAAATGGGGAAGTGATAAAATGTGATAAAAAGATTTAGAAAGAAGTAAGTAATCTAATTTGTGATTTATAAAGTTTAATATTTTAATCCTAAAATAGTCTAAAATAGTTTTTATAAAATATATAAATGCTAGAAATAAGATAACTACATGTAAGTTTTTAAGAGAATTATTTACTATAGCAATTTCTATAATAAATTTTAAATTATATGTAATTAAAATACTAAATATTGTATATAAGAGTGAAAAGCATAATAACGTTATAAATTCATTATTATATTTATATATAAAATGTATTATCTCATTTTTAATTAAATTATGTTCTTCATAATAAGGTATCTTCTTTATTGGAATTAATATTAAATAATTTTTTGTTGATATCCCATCGAACATATCTAAATCCATTTTTATAATACCTCTTGAAGGATCTGCGATTACTATATTTTCGTTTTTTAAATCAATATCATGAATTACTACAAAATGCTTAATCTTTTTATCTAATATAATATGCGCGATACACGGAAGAAACTTCTTATCTAACTTTCTAATATCACCATTAACTCCTTTAGCATCAAAGCCTAACCTCTTACCTGCTTCAATTAAAGATAGAGCATTAACACCAAACTTATTAGTTCCAGTAATACTTCTTAAATATTCCTTTGATACATTTCCTTTATAATGTCTAATAATAGTTAGTAAGGAACATATACCACAGTCTTTGAAATCATCCTGCATCACACAATTATATTTTTTCATTTCTCACCTCCCTACTATTATTATTATAAAAAGGGATTCTTTTTCCTAAATATATTGACTATTTTTTTAATTGTGTTATTATTGTTATAGGAAATTGATTTAATTAGAAATAATTAGATGCGTCAATTTCCTTTTTTGTGTTATAATACATTTTAATTAAGGAGCGATTATATGAAAAAAAATAGTGATGAATTTATTAAAAAGATTATTGATAGATCTTATGATCCTGTTTCTCAATTAAAAAAGATACAAAATATGGTACCAATGTTTTTTGCAGGGCCAAATATTGCAGATACAATTAATAAACATTTTGGTAATGGAGAAATAAATAATAGCTAACAGTTAAAATTACATGGCCATCCTTCTTGCGGAAATAGTCCTAGTAGTGGTTATGGGCATCCATCTTGTGGAGTAAGTACTTCGGAATTGAATAATGATTTTAAAATAAATTTATTAATTAAAAAAGAAACTTATGGTAAAAGAAATGGTACTAGATGTTAACGATATCAAATATAATATCTCACCATATTCATGTTCTCCAAATAATAAATTTCCTTTTTATATTAATACTCAAATATATGCAATGCTAAATGCGATTTTTGCTCTAATGGAAATAATAAAGATTTGGGAAAATTAAATTTAAACTTGTTAGAGAATATATTAGATCAAATAAATGATAAAATAAGTCGATTTTCTATAAGCGGTGGAGAACCTTTAATCGATTCAGATGAATTAGATAAATTATTAAAGTTATTATCAAAATATAATATAAGAATAACTATCAATACAAATGGCTATTTATTACCCAATAATTTAGACATACTTAATAAATATAAAAATATTGAATCAATTCAATTAAGTAGACATCATTATGAAGATAAAAAAAATAACGATATATTTAAAATTAACAATATATTATTTGAAGATATAAAAAAATAAAAACTAATGCAGACTTAAGAATCAATTGTTTACTTATTAAGAATTATATAGATTCTCATGAAGAGGTAATTAGATTTTTAGAGAAAATAAGTACCACAAATATTTCACAAGTTGGATTTATTTCAATGATGCAAGTAAATCAATATATAAAAGATAACTTTATTGACTACAGAAATATAATCGATAATTTAAATGACGACTTCTTTCAAACTTTATTAATGAAGGACGAAGAAAGATGTTCATGCGCTAATTATTTATATGTTGCTAAAAATGGAAATGTAATCTTTGTTTATTTTAGATATACAAAGGAATATGAATTTGGGGGAAGATGTTTATTCTTTGA
This sequence comes from uncultured Clostridium sp., assembly GCA_964388545.1. Taxonomy (GTDB): domain Bacteria; phylum Bacillota_I; class Bacilli_A; order RF39; family UBA660; genus RUG13868. Next base: position 17,973 of record CAYMAV010000012.1, on the reverse strand, counting down.
TAGTACAGGTTTAAAAGAAGGATATTAAAAAAATGATTTTAAAAATCATTTTTTATATTTATCAAAACTCAAATATTCTTTATTTTCTTCTTTAATCCAATATCCAAATCGACCAGTTATCTTTACTGGTTTTTTTAATGGTTTAAATTCAAGATATTTAGTATCATTAGCTACTGCACCCTCTCCTAATTATGCGGTTATGTGATGAGTTATTAACTTAGTTTGATCAATTGGTTCATGATGAATATAATACTTTTCTAACTTTTTAGATATTTCAATTTTAAATCCACTATTTTTACCACCATTAGCATACCCTACTAGATAGACATCAAAGTATTTACCCACTATCTCATTAAATATCTCATCATTAGCAGGATGATATTTAAAAGTACAGTGAATTTCATCATTTACCACATCTAAAGTGTCTTCTTCTAGTGAATGAATTAACTTAACTGTTTCTTCATCAAAAAATAATCCTTCGTAACTTAACATAATAACTCCTTATATAAAAAACCCTTAAAAAAGGGTTGTTTCTTTTTGGAGGGCCCGATCGGATTTGAACCGACGAATGAAGGTGTTGCAGACCATTGCCTTACCACTTGGCTACGGACCCATAAATATTGCTAAGGACATTTTCTCATAAAAGACTTAATTAGTCAATAAGCCAAAAGAAAATCTCATTTTTTGAGACTTTCTTATTTAAAATATTTGCTGATTATTTCTACCTTATCTAAATTTATAAATTTGTTAGTACCATTCTTTATTTCTTCTTTTAATCTATTACCTATTTCATAGGCGAAATCATATTCCTTTTTAGATATTTTCCCTTCGTTTAAAGCATCTAATAATTCATCTTCATCATCAATTTTCGCTTTTCCTACTCTGGTATAAGATAAAATTAAATCTCCTTCAGCAATATAATATTCACCCTCATATCTATAACCCTTTGGAACATTATCATATGATTTATTAACATTATACAATACATCTCCGTTTTCGCTAATTACATGGGTTTCTATGCCACCTTCACCAAGTCTAAAATTATAATCAACTATTAAAAAGTTTTTTATAGACGTTATTTTTGCTATTTTATATGCTGTTCCATATAAAGTAGATGCTCCTGATTTTATTATCTTTTTACCATCTAATAAAGCCTCATTATAATGATATATAATCTCTGATGCATATGGTTCGTTATAAGAATTAGTAATTAATGTTAAACTTTTATCCACTCCATTTATTTTTATCGACAAATTACATTTAGCATCTTTTGTAGGATTTGGACAAGCAGTACCAATGTTATGAACCATCACTAAATTTGAATTTTGATTTTCATTAGGATTTTCACCCTCTTTATCCCCTTCTTTTTCTACAGTATCTGTTTTATTATCCTTATTATTCATAACAATATATGTACCAGCTGCTATTAATAAAACTGCTAATACTATAATTATCATTATTAAAACTTTATTATTTGACACATTTTTTTCTTCCATTTTTATCTCCTTTCCAAATAGTATTATGCTATAATACTATTTTTAATATAGTCCCCATTCGGCAAATTTTTCAAATCCTCCTACTTTTTTGATATAATCTCTAGCGATTTCTACAATTTCACTATATGCTTTTCCATCAACTATTTCATCCCCAATCGCACAACTAATATTTATTTCTTTATTTTCCTTTTGAGCTTTTAAGAATGCATAGATATTAATCGCTACATCGGCTTTAGATAGGTCTTTTCCATGAAGTCCTCCGCCGGTTAGGCTATCAGCCATATCAGAACCTAATTTACGGTTTACAGCACCTGAATCAACATCGGTTCCGCCAGTCCATTCACCAAGTGGATTTATAATCGCATTGGGATACATTTTTCTTAATTCTTTATTAGAAGCATTACTTTGACAAATAACTAATTTTTCACCATCTAATATATACTTTCCATCAGATAAATATTTATTATAAATATTTCTTGCAATAATAGACAATTCCCTTTGATAATTCTTTAAAGGAACTCCTTTAAAAATACCATTATCGCCACACCTAATCTTTTCTTCTTGATTACTTGCTAAATAAGGATCTTGTTTTACAACTAATAGATCTAATGTATAACCACCTGCAATTCTTTTAACTATACCATTAATCTCATATTCTGAAAAATCTTCACTTGTCTCAATTATAATGGTACATTTTCCATGTCCTAAAAGCATTTCTACTGCTACTTTAGGATCGCAATTTTTCGTGTAGGCTAAATCTACGATAGCTCCTGCTATCCTATCTGCTAGTTTATCTGGGTGTTTTGGGTTTACTTTCTCAATCATCTTATCATCTCCTTCTACATCAAATAAAAAACACTCAAGATAACTTTCTTGAGTGTAAAAGTTATCTTATCAACTAGTTTTACCACCTAATTTAATAGGTTGGTGTGATGTCATAGGGCTAGTCCCTCGATCACTCTTTATAAGATGTTAAATATATTATAGCAAAAGCTTTAATATATTTAAACTAATTTTTTAACATTTTTAAATACTTGTCTAATTTTTCTAGCATGACCTCAACTGGGTTATAATTTTCAATCGAAAAGATATTTTCTAAAATATTTGTTGAAAAACCACTAATTAATGCGACATCATTATCAAACTTTGTTGCAGGAACTCCATTTGTATAAGCTGCTACATTCCAGAAAACAATTTTAGGTAGCTTAAATCCTTTATCCTCAAAATTCTTTTTCCATCCAGAAAAATTAGTACCTCTTTTCGAATAAACTCCAGCATCAAATTCCATATCTGAAATAATCAAGATATGACTAGGCATTTCATCTTTTTTAATTTTATTTTCAACTGCTGTATTTAAAACTAATTGAAAAGCTTTATTAATATCAGTATTAGCAACATAACAAGGAATATTTTCAATTTTTTCCTTAAGATTTTTACCCTTAACCTCACATAAATAAGGTTTTTCAGAAAAAGTAACAAAATGATTTTTAAAGATTCCCTTGTTTCTTTCAGCTGTATATAATGCTAATCCAATAGAGGTTGCTAAAGGTAGACCTCCACAACAAGTCATTGAACCAGATGTGTCTGCCATAACTAAAATATTAGAATTAACATCTTTTAATAAGTCTTTTTGTTTAGTCCACATTAAATCATATAGATCACTATCTACATCATGTCCTAGCACTAAATCTTTAACAACTTCATATACAAATAAACCTTCCGTATTAACTTTTGCTTTACCTTCTCTAACCTTGCTTTTATATTCTTCATACTTTATAGTCATATTATCGTAATAGGCATATCTATATTTAAGTATCGCTTTAGTAGGAACCTTATTAAAATCAATATTATCATAGTTTCTCTCTGTTAAATTTCTTTCGATAATATTAAGTTTTTTTCTTAAATTAGCTAAAGTCTTACGATATTCCTTTTCAGACATGTTTAAACCACTCATAATCTTCCTAGCAACTATGCTATTTGTTTTATGAATTCTATGAGATGGCAACCATTTAGCTAAAAGTGAAGGATTATCAGAATTAAGATCTTCTTCTAATTGTTTTTTAATTAAAGAAATAATTTCACTATAAATTGAAGTATCTATACCTTCTAATATATAATCAAATCTTCCTAATTTACTGATAAAAGGCAATAATTTGGTTGCTAAAGAAGGTTTATTAACACATAGATCTTTAAAAACAATCTTAAATAGTCTTCTTTCTCCTTTTCCTTCTCTAATATCTAGGATATATAATAAATTTGCTAGAGCTAGAGATTCATCTTCATTTAAAGCATTATTAAATAATCTAATAATATATTTTTCATCGTTAAATCTTTATAACATAGTAAAAATATCCAAGTTAATATTATAAGTTGTATTATAATATTTTCCGCCATTATTATTAGTAATTGTGCTATTAATTTTCATTCCATCTAATAAATTCATAATATACCTCCATATAATCAAACTAGCCACTAAATAATCTTTTTAAGATTATCTTAATTTATTAATTTTGCTGTATGTGGCTTACAAGACACAATATACCAGTATGGTTTGAAACTATACCTTGTTATCACTTTTTTTATGTTGCTGTTCGTGTCTTTTCTTGATTGATTTCATTATATTATAAAAATAGTTTAAAAAGGTCGTAATAAAAGCGACAAAAAAACGCTTACAAAGAAGCGCGACAGTAAGTATATAGATAATTGTTTACTTGACCTAAGTCGTAAACTTTATTTTCTAAGCAAAAAGAGATAACTTGATCAAATTTGTTATTACTTAAAGAATATCCAGCTGAATTTAATAATCTATTAAAGTCAATTCTATCTAATCTTAAAGCTAAACACAATTTGATGATAACATTTCTTCGAGGGATGTAATCACTATCACATCTTATCTTAGAAAATAACTTTCGATCTATATCTACTTTTTTGTAGATCTCTGAGTCTTTATGACCACTTTTATCAATGTTGAAAAAAGTATCTCATTAAAACTTTTAGATCTGTGACAATTTAAATATTCACTAATCTTCGTATTCATACGATTGACCTCCCTTATTATCAAGTTCCACCTAAGCAAAACCTTTTATAATTCTCTTATTCATAAATGGTCTAAGGGTTATTTGCGTGAATAATCGCATAAATATTTAAATTGTGAAATCATTATATAAGATAATTTAATATTTTGCAAATATTTTTAGAATAAAAAAAACGTCTCTTTTGGAGACGCCACAGCATATACAACAGACAATCGTTTAGGATGTTAATCATAAACTTTATTTTCTAGGTTATAAGTTGATTTAATCAAATATGTTGTTTACATTAATATTATTTAGATTAGTTTAATTAAAAATTAAATTTGTTTCTATTTAATATTGATGTTTCTCATATTCGCTGATAGTACTTTTGGTATTATCTTATCAAATCTTATGTTAGAAAATAATTCTGTTAGTATAGACTATTTAGATTTTCAAATTTTATGAATACTTTTGTTTAGTGTGAGCAAAGTATTTCATTAAAATTCTAGAATCTCGTACAACTTAAACATTTTGTTATCTTCGTATTTCTACGCTTGACACCTTTTAATAAACTTATTATCCGCTCACTTTAGATATAGGTCTATTATATTCATTTGTCATTGGGATAATTTGCGTGAATATTCGCTTTAAACATCTAAATTGTACTTTCATTATATAATAGTGATTTTTATTTACAAGTCTTTTTGTAAATTTATTTTGTCAACAGTGTAAAGTGTAAAGTTTTATTTTCTTGTATATTTGCATTTTGGGTAATTAGAGCAACCTATAAAGATTCCATATTTGCCTGTTCTCTCAATAAGTTCTCCACCACATTTAGGGCACATATCTTCATCAATATCTTCAACAGTTCTTTTAATATCTTTAATATGTTTAACTAAAGCTTTACGGTCTTCTATATTTCTAGTATATAAAAAGTTTATGATTCCCTCCATATTGTCAATTACTACATCATTATATGAAAGTAATTTATCAACTATTGATAAATTATTAACTAATTCTCCATCATGCTTTATTCTTAAAGTTGCTCTGCTAGGCATACATACAATATTATGCACCTTAGATTCTTCAATATTCAATAATTCACATAAGGCCTTTACATGACCATAATTCTGTCTAATAGGATTCATATAATATATTTTCTTTTTTCTTACATGTCTAACCCACTTTTTATCATATTTATCACCGGTAATAAATCCATTATATTGTTTAGTCTCTATCGAAAATATTCCATAAGGCGATACTACAACATGATCTATTTGATGTGTTTTATCTTTAACTAAAATTAATAAATCATTAATTACTTTATATTTATCTTTTGGCAATCTTTTTAATGCTCTTTTTGTCCAAAGTTCACCAAAGAAGCCAATTATTTTTGGTTGAAACTTTTTAACTAATACAATCATTGCAATACTGCATATTATTGGTAGCCAATAAGAAGGCTTGCTTATCATCTCTAAAGTTTGTTCACTCATTTAAATCACCTCTATTTGTTTACTTTATATAACTTTTTAAAATATCCATTTTTATCTAACAACTCTTGATATTTACCTTCTTCTACTACCTTTCCACTAGATAATACAAAGATATTATCGACATCCTTAATAGTTTCTAGACGATGGGCAATCATTATAAAAGTTTTATCTTTTAATTTTCCTAAAACATTTGACATTACTTCTTTTTCAGTAATATTATCCATCGCCGATGTTGCTTCATCTAATATTATAATTTTAGAATCATCAAAGAATAATCTTGCTAGAGCAACTCTTTGTCTTTCTCCTCCAGACATTCTTATTCCCTTTTCTCCTAATTCAGTATCTAATCCATTTGATGTTCTTTCATAAAATTTATCTAAACATACTAATTTTAAAACCTTTTCTATTTCTTTATCCATTATCCTCTTATCAAAGATAAGATTTTCTCTTAATGTTCCATCAAATATTGGAGCTTCCTGAGATACATAAGTAACATTATCATAATAACTATTTAAATTAAGTTTTGATAATTCATTCTTATCAATTAAAATATTTCCTTTTTGATATTTGATAAGTCCTACTATAAGTTTAATAATCGTCGATTTACCAGATCCGCTTTCTCCTACTAAGGCAACCGATGAATTCTCTTTTATAACAAGAGATAAATCTTCAATTATGTAATCTTTTTCATCATAGGAATAAGAAACATCTTTTAGTACTATTCGACCTTTTAATAAATTAATTTTTTTACCCTTAGTTAAAGCTTCATCATCTTTAGAATCTAAGAAATCAATATACTTTTTAGCTGCTACTTTATTTAACTTATAATCGACATATTCTACATTAAAGATTGCTATTGGTTCATAGGCTTTACCTAATAGTGATAAAACCGTTACTACCGCTCCAACCGATAGATTAGACTTTAATACCGCATAAGCAAGAACTGCTATCTTTAAAGCATTAACTATTAAAGCAAATATTGTAAAGAAAGATTCATGAATTAATTTTATTTTAGTTTGAGCATCTACTATATTTTTAATACCTTCTTTTGACACTTCTATTTCAGCATCATATTTTTTATTGGTTCTAAATACCACTAACTCCATAAATCCGCGGACTAAATGTTTATTTAAAAACTCTTGATTATAGATAATACTTTCTTTAAGCACATATAATTTCTTTAATATTATATTAGAAATTAACATAACGATAACATAACCTGCTAAAACAAATAAAACCAGTTCAGCTTTAACTCTATAGATAAAGAATAAACTTATTAAAGCAGTTGGAAGTAATTCTCTTATTAGGCGGAAATAAAAGTCTACCAAAACATTTCTTACCGCCATAGATCCCTCTTCAACCTTTTGAGTTAATCTTCCTGTGCCAATACCTTGATATTTTAAATAATCGATGGTTTTCATCTTTCTTAAGGATTGTAATTTAAAATCTAGGTATAATTTTCTTTTAACTTTTTCAGGAATATTCTCGATATAGCCCAAAATAGTTGAAACAACTAATAAAACACCATAGATAATAAGTGATGTAATTGTTAAAATTTTAAATTGAAAAGCATCTAATATTTTTTGATAATAAGTTACACTATATAAATCTAAGAAAGTTATTGCTATTCCTATTAATATGTATAATATTATCAACTTTAGATTACTTCTTATAACATTCTTTATTAGTTTCATAAGACGCCTCTTTCTTTTATAAGGGTATTATAGCATAACAAATAAAAATATCTCTATAATGAGATATTTTTTATAACTTTATCTAAATATTATTACATATATTTTTTAAAAACTCTTTTCATTTCTACAATAATATCTATCATTTTATTCATTAAATCATAATAATTATCTTTATTATCAAAATCTAATCCATATAAATTATAACTTATTCTACTAATACTTTCTGTACTTTCTCTAGTCCAATCTAATTCTAAACTAAGTTCTTTTTCTATTTCATATTTACTAGAAAATAACTTATCATAATTTTCTTTATCATCTTTCATATATAAGCCTAATCTTACATAACCATCTCTATTTACTAATTCCATAGTTAAATGGGATTTGCTAGAGCCAATTGCAACTTCATACCAATTACTTGTAGAAACCTTTCTAATATTAAAAGGTTTATCTCTTTCTTCAACAATATCATTAAATTGATTCCAAAATTCCATTCTTTCAAGTTGTGATTTATTATAAGCAGAAGAAGTATTTAATTGTTTATAGTTTTTATTATAGTCATTAGGTTCTTCAATTACATTAAACTTCGGAGCAGGTAATGAATCCCCTATCTTATATGCTTTAACTTCTAATAAGAAAAAATTAACATTATTTCCTATAGCTCTCTTCAGGGGGAAAAATTATACCCTGATTTTTTGTCATATTTTTCATTATTATTGTTTTATCACTTGCTATATTTCTCGTAAATAGCCCTATTTTACCTATCTTGTTCTATGTAGTTGTTCCCCATTTGTTCCCGTAGAATTCGTTAAAACGCCAATTCGTTCCCGAAAGCTAAGTATATCAAGGATTTTTAATTATTTTTTGGCGGTTTGTTGCACCTTCAGGTAGAGTATTTTTACTTTTTTTATTTCTTATCTTTATAGTTTTTTTCTTAGGGGTATCTTTTTCTTTTAGACTCTCAACATATAATTCACTAAAAACAACTTCTAGCCTTTCATACATTCCTTCTTCCCCTTTTAAGAATGTTCTTATTTCACTAAATTGCTTGATAGAAAATAAAATTGTTAAAATAATAAAAGTAAAACTAATTAAATATGGCAATGCTTTTTCAAAACTTTTAAAATCAAATCCATCTTTTGTTACAAATGCAAGTAAAATTGAAATTGTTATTGCTATTATTGACCAAAAATTATCACTTACAATTTTTGGTTTTACTAAATTTCTATAATGTTCCATAATGCATTTTACAGTTTGTAAATTATCCATTTTATTTTTTCTCAAAAAGTTTTTAAACATTTCGTTTTCTTTATCACAAATTATTTCATCTAAAAATTTACCTTCTGTGTCCTTCTTATCAAATTTAAAATGCAATTTTGTATTTAACTCTTTTTCACATATTTTTTTCATTATAATTATTGTTGTAATTACTGTTAATAATAATAATAAACTTGAATTAAATATATTAAATAATAGCAAAAATAATACCACTATAATATATGTCCAAAAAAATCTCTTCTTAATTTTATTATATGGACTTTGCTTTTTATATAATTCTTCTATTTTTTTATACATATTAAACCTCCCGAATAAACACTATTATATCATGAAAAAAGTCTGAATTTTATTCAGACTCATCATAAAACAAATATTTATCAGGTATTTTTTGAAATTCTTCTTCGTTCTTACTAAAATGATGATCTTGCCCGTTTTCTATAAATAATTTAATTTCATCATTCTCTATTTTTCTTAACAAATCGGTATACCCAATTGATTGATCTTGTTCACCATATATAAAATACATAGACTCGCCTTTGAAATTTAAAGCTCCTTCTTTTGTTTTATGATAATTAAACATAAGAGGTCCATTTACAAGTGCCATTCTTTTTATTTTAGGATATTTTGTTCCAAACCATGCACCAATTAATGCGCCGTTAGAATAACCTAAATAATATATTTTATATTCTTCAAATTTTTTAGCATAATCTTCTATAACTTCCATAGCATTATCTAATGGATTATTTCCATCAAAAGGATTTGATGAACAAATTACAGAGCATCCATATTTTTCTTTTAACCTTCTAGCCATTTTAATATATTTGTTTTGATATCCATACAATGAACCGTTTTGTCCTGCCTTAATGAAAACAACTATATTATTTCCTTCAACTATGCCATAATCAATTATTGCAATATCTTTAAATCTACTTTGTATTTCTTTATCAAACTTTAAGTCTAACATATTATCCAACATCTTCTATAGTTTCTGATTTGAAATCATAAACTTGTTTTAATACATTTATAAATTCATTTGTATTATCTTTTTGACAAATACTTCTAACATAAATCGTCATTCCATTTGCTTCAACTTTAGTATATGAATAGTTTTTTAATAATTCGTTAGATTCATCAATTATTAATTCATGAGAATACATTTTAAAATTTCTAATAGATTCAGGAATATCTAAATAATTTTGAATATTATTATCAACAATATAATCATGAACTAAAGCTCTGACTAATTTAGCATTGTCATAATAAACATCTTTATATAACCATTTAGATTTACCTGTTCTTCCACCCGTAGATTCTTCTGTTATTTTTAAATTAACATCTTCTCTTTTAATCTCTAGCATTTCTTCTATTTTAGATATCAGATATTCTTTTCTTTCTAATATTTGTTCATAATTCCATGTTGTATTTCCTGCTTCATAATATTCTATGATTTTTCTTGTAAATTCAAATGAAGTTATACCAGACTTATTATTACCTTTTTCATCTTCACCTTTATAAATTCTGATTTTGTTTTCAAAACCACAATTTAGTGCTTCTTCATTTTTTATATCTTGAAGTAAAGCCATATTACCTAATCCATTTATTAAAGGTAATACATCCTCATCATTTATATAATTCCATTCATCTTTTTGTTTATATGCTCTTGGTAAAATATGATCCATATGTAATGTATTGTCTAATACATAAAACCCAGTATTAGTGCTTTCTCTATTTTTATATTCTAAGGCCAGCATTAATGGTTTCAAGAATTTCTCGTTATATACATCGTTATCTAATGCGTCATAAACTTTTGCATACATTCTTCTTGATATTATTGTTCTATTCAAATCTTCTTTTATATCTTCAATGCTATTACCATTTACTATTGATTCAATTAATTTAAATGATGTCTGTTTTATTTGGTTTAATGTACATCCAGCAACTAAAGATATATAGAAGAATCTTCTTATTTCTTTAAACAACTTTTCTTTTTCTGGATAATTGACTTGGTATGCACTTGTTAATGCTGTCATAACATAAAATTTCCAAGGTATATATCTTAACGCTAAAATACAAGCATCTTTTGACTTATATACTTTTCTCAATGATTCAGAAAAACTATTTAATTCTGCAACCAATTCATACACATCGCTTCTTTGAATAATATCTCTTAATTCATCTACTACTTGTCTTTTTGGATTTGATTTCAATTTATAGTATTCATAAAATACAACAAAATCATCGATTTTAAATCCATATTGCTTAGACAAATCTTCTATGTTTTTCCAGTTATTATTAAATATTTGCTTTCCTGTTTCATCATCTTGTTCATATTTACCAATTATATATGACTTTATTATATCTGAAGGTGATAATTCTAATCCTCTATCATTTAATACTTGGAATAATTTAATAGCAAATGATTGATTAGTACATTCTATTTTTATTATATTAGTTGAATAGAATATATAATTTACAAACTCATCTAATTCTGTTTCACTTAATTCAGATAACTTTTTATAAAAGAATACTGCTGAATTAATGTATTTATATTGCGGATCATCCAATTTCAATTCTCTTTTTGTTGGTTCATCCATATCAGCAAATGATTCACAATTAATAATTAAATCATTAAATATTGAATCATATTTAGGATCTGTTTGTAATTGTAATCTATTCTTTCTTCCTTGGAATAAAATACAATTTTGAATTTTATCTTTATCAGCAACAAATATTTCATCACTATTTTTATTAATATTTGGAAAGTCTTTTACTAACACATTCATTAAAATCATTAGTGTCGTAATTCTTTGTTGTCCATCTATCAGTTCAAAATATCCTTTACCATCATTAACTACTACTATTGAACCCAAAAAGTAGCAATCGTTATCTATTGTTTTATTTTGGTAAGCTTCATATAAATCATTCCAAAGTGCATCTAACTGGTCATTTGTCCAACTATATTGTCTTTGATAATTAGGTATTTTATAAATACCATCACAAGAAAATATTTCGCTTATAGTTTGATTTATTGGTTTAAATGTATCTACTGCCATTATTTCACCTCTACTCTACCATATTCTTGCAATTTAATTCTGCTTGTCTAATTACAGTTTGAACTGCTTGTTCACTCTTATTTGGTGGATAATTATATTTGATTAATAACTTCCTGATTTCCATTCGCATATGAGCTTTTGATGATTTCTTTATATCCCAATCTATTGTCATATTAGAATTAACTACATCTACTAATTCTTTTGCAATTTGAACTAAAACTTCATCTTTCATTAATTCTTTTACTTCTGGATCGTTTCCTAGTGCATCAAAGAAAGCTCTTTCTTCTGGTGATAAATCATACTCAGTACCAGATTGTATTTCTTGTTCTATTTCTTTTTTTAGAGCAATCATTTCTTCTATCATTTGCTCTATGTCAGCTAAATTAGTTCTTTCATTATAAGAATCAGCAATTTTCTTAAATCTTGTTGAAAACTTTTCCATTAATATTAGGTTTGTCTGTCCAATTTTCATAATGTATTCTTTTAATGCATGATTTAATATTTCAGCTGCAACATTCTTTGATTTCATTTTAGCTAACTTGTTTAAAATATCATCATTTAATAAACTTAAAGCATTGCTTTTCTTTATAGTCCCAATATTGATTAATTCATCATCATTAATAGCTTGTTCTAACATTTCTGCAACTTTAGAATTAATTTCTTTTACATCTACTTTTCCATTACCAGAAATTTTAGATATAAAGCTTCTTACTGAAATAATATATAATATTTCTTCTTTTAATTTGAAATCTAATTGACCAGTACATATTGAATATAACCCTTTAATATCATAACTATATCTCATAAATCTTTTTTTAGTTTCTTCTGATTCTAATATAAAGTTTGCACCTTCATTTATTAAATCATACTTGCCCCTATTATCTAAAGACGCAAAATTACTATAATTAAAATGATGGAATAAATTTCTTATTAATTCTATCTTATCATTTAATAAATTAACTACTTCAGCATTATCGATAATCTTTCCTTGGTCACGTTCTGTATATGTTTTTAAAGCTTCTAGTAACCAACGTTTTAATCCAATATAATCTACTATTAAGCCACCAGTTTTATCTTTATAAACTCTGTTTACTCTTGCTATAGCTTGCATTAAATTATGAGCTTTCATCGGCTTGTCTACGTACATAGTACCCAAGCATGGTACATCAAATCCTGTTAACCACATGTCTACTACAATAGCAATTTTAAATGAACTTTTAGGATCTTTAAAATCAATTTCATATTGCTGTTTATCAGTTTTTGAACCTATTGCGATTTGCATATCTTCTGGATCGTTATTTGATGGTGTAATAATCATATGAACTATATCTTTATATTCTGGTCTTAATTCTAATACTTTTTTATACATTGTATAAGCCGCATTTCTAGAATATGCAACTATCATTGCTTTATTTGCAACTAAATCTTTTCTATCTTCATAATGTTTTAAAATATCTTCTACTATCATTTCAAGTCTATCTGGATCTTCTAATATTTGTTTCATACTAGCCATTTCAACTTGACTCTTTCTTATTTCATCAGAATCAGCTTTACCATCTTCTTCTAATGCGTTGTAATAATCATCAATAGCTTCAAGTATTTTTTCATTAAGCCCTACTTTAGCCATTCTTGCTTCATATAATATTGGTACTGTTGAACCATCTTCTATCGCTTGCGTCATATCATAAACATCAATTATATCACCAAAGACATTTGTTGTAGAATGATCTTTTGTTTCTACTGGTGTTCCAGTAAAACCTATATATTTAGCATTAGGTAATGCATCATGCAAATATTTTGCTGTTCCGTATTTTTTTACTGCTTCAAATTTATTCATATCAAATTTCATTACAGCATCTACACCATAATGACTTCTATGTGCTTCATCAGCGATAACTAAAATATCGTCTCTAATACTTAGGAGACCAGTTTCTTCTTCAAATTTTTGTAATGTCGTAAATATTATTCCACCAGCGATTCTAGCTTCTAATCTTTTTTTCAAATCTTCTCTGGATTCAACTTGTTCTGGATTTTGTCTCAAATAGTCGCTACATTTAGAGAATGTAGTAAATAATTGGTTATCTAAATCATTTCTATCGGTTACTACAACTATTGTAGGATTATTTAATTCCTTGATCATATTTCCTACATAGAAAACCATACTAAAACTTTTTCCTGAGCCTTGTGTATGCCAAATGATACCTGCTCTACCATCTTTTGAACTTAGTGTTCTTTCAATAGCTTTTTCTACACCATAATACTGATGATACGCTGGAAGTATTTTATTATCATCGCTATATAAAATATAATTATTTATTAAATCTAATAACGTTTCTTTATTAAAGATTCCATTAATTAAAGATTCGTGTGTGTTGTTTTTTCTTGTGGTATCATTTATTCCTGTTTTCTTCCATTCATTGAATCTTGAATAATTACATGTTATAGTTCCTGCTTTAGCAGTAACCCCATCACTTACTACTAATATCTGATTATAATAAAATAAACTTGGAATATGTACATTCATATATCCTTTTAATTGATTATAAGCACTTTCTAAGTTAACATCTTCACGTATCATACTTTTAAGTTCAAATACTACTAAAGGCAATCCATTTATAAATATAATCATATCTGGTCTTTTTGTACTTTGTTCTTCTATTGTAAATTGGTTAGTTACTAAAAATTCATTATTATCTATATTTTCAAAATCTATTATTTTTACTGTGTGATAAATAACTCCATCTTTTGTATATTCTGGAACACTAATGCCTGTGTGTAAATACTTACTAAAAACTTTATTATTATTAACTAAATTATTTTGATCTAAATTTTTAATAATTCTTACTGCTTCAGCAATAGTTTCATCTTTTAAATTTCTATTAATTCTATATAATGACATTGTTAAATTAGGTTCTAATATTACATCACTATAATTTCTACCAATAGATTCACCAGATTCATATTCATAACCTAAATCTTTTAACATATCAATTGTCATTAATTCTAATCCTTCTTCATTCAACACTATTTATCACACTCCTCATCAGAATCATCTAATGACAAAATATCTCCTAAAAACAAATATGTATATATTAAATATCTTTGTGCTTCAAATTTTGTAACTATATTATGAGTCCCTTTACATGCTGCATCATTAAGAGCATCTAATTTGTTGCCGATATCTTCAAGTGAACTTCCAACAATATTTTTATATGTCTTACTGTCGGACTTATTATCAATATACTGAATTAATCGATTAATATATTGTTCTTCACCTAATTTGATTTCCTTTTTTCCAATTTTTATAGTTTTATCTGTTGGAGGATATAAATTATCTGCAACTTCTTTCAAAATTCTTCTGCAAGAATGAATAGCATTTGCCCAATCTTCTTCATTCGAAGAAGCTAAATTATCATATATTGATGATAATTTTTTAATAGTTTCTGGACAATAATTGATTAGTTTTTCATCAACTAGATTTCTATTAACTCTAAAAATATCTTCGACTAAATTACCGTATAACAATTCATTATAAATTTTTAATACATAATCATATATTTTAAGTTTTATTATTTCAATTCTTTTAGAATTATCTTTGATAGAATTAGCAATATTTTTTCTTTCATTTGTATGTTTAGACACTTCAATCATATACGGCGTAAAACCATCTCCATATGAAGCAGGATCTGCTAAAACTTTCATTCTTTCATTTTGAATTTCATTTAATGATTCCATTTCTCCTACTGTTGAAGTAAATGCATACTCTTTATAAGTACCGTCTTCTTTCTTTTCTAAATGTCTTCTTCCAGATATTAAACATAAATCCCAAGCTTCATTTGTTAAATTTCCTTTTTCATTTAATGGATACCCTGTTGCTTCATATGTAAATAATTTAGTTCCAAGTTCATCACTTAATAATCTACATAATCTTAACCCTTTTAATATTACAGATTTAAATGGCAATTCTGACAACTCAATATTTCTTAATATTTCTTCAGCTAAAATTGTGCATTCTTCTTTTTTATCTTTCATTAATTATAACCTCCAAATCACAATTTGTATAATTAAATCTCTACATTATCTAAATCTATTTCACCACTCATTAATTTTGGTAATAATGTATCTCTTAATTGTTCAAGTTTTATATTTTCATTTGAATTACTAGAAATCTTGTTCATTATATTATTAAATAATAAATAATAATCTTTTAGCTCCATTTCATTTGGTGATTTTACCTCCAAATTAGAAAGCATATCATTTAACGCTAAATTCTTTATACCAGTTGTTCCATTTTCCCAATTAAAGAAAATATCATCCTCATACATTAATTTTAAATTCATATATATAAACGGTGCTAATATGTCACTTTTTGCTTCAACTGCTCTACAAAAATTAGTACATAACAACGGAGAATCATACATATCTAAAATACTTTTTGTAATATATGCTGTTCTTCCAGTTGACTGTGTAGGACTACCACCAGAGATTTCAATTATAATATTGTTTGGATCTAACTTTTTATTTTTATAGTTCTTTTCCAAAATGTATCTTGTCGGAGCATTTCCCTTGTTACCATACTCCATACTAGGAATATCAGCGCCCCTAACACAATATACTTTTGTATTATTATTTCCTTCTGGATTCTCTTTACCCCAGTCACCACCAATCGTTTCACTAATATAATCTATTAAATAAGAATTTTTTTCTGCTTTATTGTAAAATTTCTCTCTAAATTCTTGCTTTAATAAATCAAACAAATTATTATTTATCTCATTATTAAGTTTAATTTTTCTATCTATATTATCTAACATCTTAACTATTTTTGTTTGAATTTCTATTTTAGGAAGATTTAGTTCAATCTTTTTTACTTGTTCAATTGTAATTGCTTTTTGCGTTGATCCAATTGATATGTTCTTAATTATTTCACTGAATAATTTTGATTTAAATAAATAATATAAATATTTGCTATTAATTATATCCTTGTTAAAATTTTTGAACCAAATTAAATTTCCATCTTTAAAATAGAAATTTGTTTCATTAACATACCAACTAATTCCTATTGTTCCTACAGCAGTCATTAAAATATCTCCAACAGCAGGAACTCCAAATTTTGTTTTTATTTCATCATATCTTTCTTGAGAGATAAAAAGTTCATTAGAAATATCCTTGTTAGAATCTTTCTCGATTATTTCCTTTCCTCTGTAAAAAGGAACACCGCTGTCTTGATACTCAGACAGATAGATTCTTTTACTTGAACCTACTTCACAAATATTATTTATTAAATATCTTTCGTTCATATTTTTCACCTCTCACTAATACAAATTACAATTTATATGATTAAATTTCAAAACCAATTGATTTTAAATTACTTTTTATTTCTTCTTCTAATATATGAGATTCTTCAAATTGTTTAGATAATTCTTTAGTTATTTTTTTCATTTTTTCTTCAAACGGAATCCCATCATCTACTACTACTTCTGTACCTACATATCTTCCTGGCATTAACGCATAATCACTTAGTTTAATTTCATTTATTGATGATTTCTTACAGAATCCTGGGATGTCTTCATAGTTTGTATTGTTTTGATAATTATGATAAGTACTAGATATTTGATTTATATCTTTATCTGATAATTCTTTTAATTTCCTTGTAACCATAGTTCCTAAGTTAGACGCATTTATAAATAAAGTTTTTCCTTTTTGTTTTTTATTTCTGTTTAATACCCATACTGAACATGAAATTGTTACTGTGTAAAATAAATTTGATGGCATTGCAATAATGCAATCCACTAAATCATTTTCAATTAAATTCTTTCTTATTTCTGCTTCTTGTCCTCCACCTGTTAATGAACCATTAGCAAGTACTATTGCAGCTTTTCCATTAACTGATAATTTAGATATCATATGTTGTATCCAAGCATAGTTAGCATTTCCTTTTGGAGGTACTC
>CAYMAV010000011.1:0-30601 GCA_964388545.1 uncultured Clostridium sp. | reverse complement strand
TTTATCTCCGTTAAATTGGTTTTATCTGTTAACAACGGTATTTTATCAAGTAATTCAATTATTTGCTTATCATAAGTTCCTTCAGGATTGAGCCGTAATTTTATCATTACTCTTAATATGTCAATTTCCTTTAAAACTTCGTTACTATAAGCTACAGCAGTTCTATCCTGATCTATGGCGAATAGATAACCCCTTCTTATTCGCTTTAAGATTTCTTTGGAATGCCCAGCATAACCTAGTGTAGCATCAACATATATACCATCTTTTTTTATATTTAAAGCATCAATACTTTCTTCTAAAAGTACACTTATATGTTTAACCTTCATAATTATTTCCTGTAAATAAGGTTTCTGCTATATCTGACAATTGGTCTTTATTATCATTGTATAAAGTCTCCCATGAGTCTTTATCCCAAATTTCAAGTCGATCCCCTACGCCAACTATAACGCATTCCTTTTTTAAGTTGGCGTAAGAAATCAGTAGAGAGGTAATATTAATTCGACCTTGCTTGTCAAATTCTACAGTAGTAGCACCCGATAGAAAGAATCTTTTAAAGTTTCTAACATCTTTTCTTGTAAACGGCAAACTATTAAGTTCTTCATATATTTTGTTCCATTCTTTCATAGTGTAGATAAATAAACATGGTTCAATACCTCTTGTAACTATAAAAGTCTCTCCAAGTTCACTACGAAACTTAGAAGGAAGTGTAAGACGACCTTTGTCATCAAGGTTATGATGAAATTCTCCTACTAACATATTAATCCCCCACTTTTTGCCACTTTCCACCACTGTTAAGATTATAATACTATCAAAATACCCATTTGTAAATGTATTTTCCTATTAAAATAAAAAAAGTTGTCAATTGACAACTCTTCATTATTTCTTATTTTTTATTTGCTCTTTAATATGCTTTATAAAGTCTTCAAACTCTAATTCGTGAGTATCGCTACTTCCAAACAAACGATAACTTACTTTATTAGAATCTCTTTCTTTATCACCTATTATAACTGTATAAGGAATCTTTCTTGTTTGACTATCCCTCATCTTATAGCTTAATTTTTCTCCTCTATCATCAAGTTCTACTCTAATACCCTCATCTTTTAGTTGTTCCTTTAACTTCGTAGCATATTCCATGTGATATTCATTATTTACCGGAATAATATTAACTTGAACTGGAGAAATCCATAATGGGAAAGCTCCTGCATAGTGCTCTATTAAGATACCAATAAATCTTTCAATCGAACCATAAATAACTCTATGAAGCATAACTGGTCTTTTCTTTGCACCATCGCTATCAACATATGTAAGATCAAATCTTTCAGGTAAGTTCATATCAAGCTGAATTGTTCCACATTGCCATACTCTACCTAAAGAATCTTTAATATGAAAGTCAAGTTTAGGTCCATAGAATGCTCCATCTCCAGAATTTAATTTATAATCACGGCCAGCTTTAATACAAGCTTTTTTTAATGCTTCTTCTGATTTATCCCAGATATCAATACTTCCAATATAGTTTTCTTCTGGTCTGGTTGATAATTCAATTGTATAAGTTAGGCCAAATACCGAGTAAATTCGATCAATAAAATTAATTAATCTTACTACTTCTTCTTCAATTTGATCTTCTCTCATAAAAATATGTGCATCATCTTGAGTAAAAGTTCTAACTCTAAATAAACCATTTAAAGCTCCACTAGCTTCATGTCTGTGAACTTGACCTAATTCTCCAACACGAAGAGGTAAATCCTTATATGAATATAATGAATTCTTATAAACTAGCATTCCACCAGGACAATTCATCGGCTTAATTGCAAATGTTTTTTCATCAATTTCGCTAATATACATATTTTCACGATAATTATTCCAATGTCCAGATAATTCCCATAGGTCACGATTCAGCATTATTGGTGTTTTTATAAACTCATATCCTTCTTTTGTATGTTCTTCATACCAATAATTTTCTAATTGATTTCTAATGATCATTCCGTTTTTTAAAAAGAAAGGGAATCCTGGCCCATATTCACTCATCATGAATAATTCTAACTCTTTACCTAATTTCTTATGATCTCTTTTTTTAGCTTCTTCTAGAAATTCTAAATATTTATTTAAATCCTCTTCTGTATCAAAACAAATACCATAGATTCTTTGAAGCATCTTATTTTTAGCATCCCCCTTCCAGTAGGCACCGCTAACTTTTAACAATTTAAAATGCTTCATTTCCTTAGTATTTTCTACATGTGGTCCACGACATAGATCTGTGAAATTACCTTGAGTATAACAAGTTATTTCCCCTTCTAAATGCTCGATTAAATCTAGTTTATAAGGATCATCCTTAAACTTTTCAAGAGCTTCTTTTTTAGATAATACTTCTTTATAAATCCTCTTATTATCCTTAGAACATTTCTTCATTTCTTTTTCAATACGATCTAAATCCTCTTCCTTTACTACCTCATCTCCTAAATCAATATCATAGTAAAAACCATCATCAATTACTGGTCCTACCCAAAATAAGGCTTTAGGGTATAAATTTTTAACTGCTTGAGCAAGTAAATGAGCACATGAGTGATTTAGTACATTTAATTTTTCATCTTCTTTAATATTTTTCATATATATTCTCCTTTCAATAAAAAACTCCTATATACAAATATATAGGAGTGCATAACACGGTACCATCCGATCTTTAACTTAATTATCTTTTAACGCAAAAATACGATAACTCTTTCAAGTATAGCTCATAGGTAGTAATTTATATTTATTTTATATATCCTTGCACCTATCGGATAATTCTCTTAATAAAAACCATATAAATCATGTCCTAATCAAAGCAGATATATGAATAATAGCACATTCTCATAATTATTTCAATATCTTAATAGGTTTAATTCTCGATGGGTCTTTATCATATATTTTATATATTCCCAATATATCATCTAATTTATTTTTAAAGACAACCATTTCTTCATTATATCTGTTTTCTAATATTGACCCATTTAATATTCTATTTTCTAGATAATCATCCACTTCAACTATCAAAAAATTAGTTAAAGCTTTCTCTATGCTAAACAGCTTGTAATTATTATCTTTTAAATCATCTAGAGTCGATGAAGCCTCTATTGTAAATTCCCCTTGCCTAGTTCTTTCTAAATCCGTCATCGTGCAATAAATACCTAACTTTTCTCCAATATCCCTAACTAAGCTTCTAATATAGGTTCCTTTACTAACAACTACTCTAAATTTAAATTCCTTACTATTAAAAGATAATAGTTCAATATCTTTAATTTCTATTTCTCTAACCGGCAACTCCACCTCTTCATTATTTCTAGCATAATGATATAATTTTTTACCATCTACCCTAATTGCTGAATATATTGGAACTTCTTGTTTACTTATTCCCTTAAAAGATTTTAAAACCTCTATTAGCTTTTCCTTATCTACTTTATAGTCATAATCTTCTTTTATTAACTTACCTTCTAAATCTAAGGTATCTGTTAAAAATCCCATTCCTACAGTTACAATATATTCTTTATCTTCATCAGTTAAATATTCTAAAACCTTTAAACAAGTTCCAAGCGCTACTACTAAAACACCGGTAGCTAAAGGATCAAGAGTTCCAGCATGACCTACCTTTGAGGTATTAAAAAGCTTTCTAATAATACTAGTAACATCTTTACTAGTGTAACCTTTTTCTTTATTTATAACTATTATTCCATTCATAAATCACCTATTTTGCTTGATATTTATTATATTATATGCTAAAATACCAAATACTGAAAGAAGGAGAGATTAAATAATGGCAAAAAAAGACAACTTGGCGGCTAAAACAAACAACTTTTTTAAAGATATGTTAAAAACAGTATCGACGGAAAGATTAGCAGAATTCTTTTCAAGATTTGATTATAAAATTGTGATAGATGAATTTACTGATAAATTTAGAGAACACTCTAGCGAAGATATAAAATACGAACTATTAAAGAAATTAATATTATTAGGACCTAAATGCAGAGAAGAAAATAGTAAGGCACCATCTTTCGATAACCAATGCAATAATAATCATATTAAACTTATTATTAAATATATTGATGAGGGTAAATATGAAGAGTTAATGCAGTTTATCGATAGCAATGAAAAACTTAGAGAAAATATTTTATTATCTTATCTTAAGTATTGTTTAGATCGTAGTGACGATAGATTATTAGCAGAAAATGAAGATTATGATTCCACGATGATTTTATTAGGAAAATTAGAAAATTGGAAAAATAAACAAAAAAAGAATAAAGAAGCCAAGGGAACAGCAAAACAAAAGAAAAGACCTGAACAAAATTAAGTCTTTTTTTTATGTTATAAGTTTTATAATCTCTATTAAATCTAAATTAAAATAATAGATTATTAAGGAAGCTCCTAATAGGAATGGGCCGAAAGGTATATATTTAAATTTTTTAGAAAAAGTTCCAAAAAGAGCAAATGGAAAGGAAATTAAACTCCCTAAGAATATTGTAAGAAATCCATTCTTTATACCTAAAATAATTCCTATAAAGAACATCAACTTTACATCTCCACCACCTAGGGCTTCCTCTTTAAATAATTTTGTACCAATTAACATTATTAAATACATAAATATAAACATAAATAGTCCATAAGATAAAGAATACAAAAACGAGGTAAATCCTTTAGAAAAAAGATTAATTATTAGAACAAGAATAGTAAAAAAAAGTGTAACTTCATCGGGAATAATAAGATAATTAATATCGCTTACTAAAACAATTATTAAAAACGAAGAAATACTAATAGCAATTAAAAATTCTATGCTTATTCCAAACTTTAAATAAGATAATCCGAACAATAGACCTGTAAAAAATTCAATTGTTGGATAAATAAAAGAAATATGAGATTTACATTTTCTACACTTACCGCCTTGAATTAAATAAGAAAAAATTGGTATTAATTCATACCATTTTAATTTATGTGAACATTTCGGGCAAAAACTACCCGGTTTTACTATTGATAAATTATTGGGTAAACGATAGCCAACAACATTATAAAATGAACCTAATAAAATACCATATAAGAATATAATCCAAAACATATATCCCCCGATTATAATTGACCATATAATGAGAACATTGGTACAACTATTGATAAAACGATAATTCCTACGATAACCGCTAAAAACACAATAACGATCGGCTCGATCAAGCTTTTAATTGCAGTAACTGAGTTTTGATGTAAATTCTGAAAGTGTTCTGCTACTTTTGACATCATTAAACCTAATTGACCAGTAGACTCTCCTGTTACTAACATTTCATAGGCAACTATAGGAAAAGCCCACTCTCCTCTAAATGAATCGCTTATTTTTCCACCTTTACTTAAATTAATAATTGTTCTATTAATAATTTCTTTATATACCTCATTTGATGATAATTTTGATAATATTTCCATACTATCGGTAATAAATACATTATGATCAAGAAGTGAGGCAAAAGTCTGACAAATCATCGATACTTCTTTATAAATTATTACATTTCCAAAAACTGGCAAATGCATAAAGATAATCTGCATTCTTTTTCTAAAACTTTGGACATTCTTAAACGACCAGCTAAATGCAAATATCGCAAAAATCATAAATAATATTAAATATAAAATATTATTTGATAAAAAGTTACTTATATTAATAATAACAACCGTAATACCCGGAAGCTCTGCATTATTTTCCTGAAACATTGAAACGAATTTTGGTACTACATAAACCATTATGAAAATAACCGCTACAACCGCAAAGAAAAAGATAACAGAAGGATAAATAAGAGCTGATACCATCGCTTTTCTCGTTTTTTCAGTATCTGTATAATACTTTGCCATTTCTTTAAGTGTTCCAGCTAAATCTCCTGTCATTTCTGAGGTTTTAACCATGTTTATTAATAACGGAGGAAATACACCTTTTTGTTTTTCTAAGGCTACAGAAAACTTTTCTCCAAGCACTAATTCATATACTATTTTATTTAATAATTTTCTATTATAAGGATTAGTTTGCTGTTTAGCAAGAATTCTAACCCCTTGAATTAAAGGAATACCTGCTGTTAGATATGTTGCAAGTTGAGTCAACATAAATGCTAAATCTCCCTGCTTCATTTTATTATTGAAAAAGTTAATATCTATATCGTATTTTCCTCTTTCTTTAACTTCAAGAATTTCATATCCTTCATTTTTTAAAAAGACTTTTACATCATTGATAGTTGGTGCTTCGAAGGTATTAGTAATAATTTTCCCCCATGAATCTTTAATTTTATATTTATAAGAGATATTCTTCTTTTTAATATCTAGTTCAATACGAGCTCGATCATCTTTATCAGCTTTTCTTATTGATTCTTTATTATCTTCATAAACTTTACCAAGTTCCTTTTGAAGCAATTCACCAGTTGTTTTTTGAACCATAAATTTAGAATTATCTTTTTTAATTAAACCAACCAAGAAAGAAAAGCCATGAGCAGCTTTTGTAAAAATATTAATTGATGGTTTATTTTTTTTCTTTTTATTGTTACTTTCTTCTACCTTCATCAATATCCCTCTATTCTATAACTATTATAACATTTATTTTCGATAAATAAAGTTTTTTATTATATATTAATCTTTGATAAATTTTCATCGATAATCGAATACAAATATAGCTCTATTTTCTTATTAGTTAAAGAACTTATATAGTCTTTATAACTTTCTAATTGAATATAATAATTCTCATCATTTATTTTTTTCAGCTTATAGTCAATTATCCAAATATAGTCTTTATATTCTATTATTAAATCTATTATTCCATGTTTTTCTTCATTATTTATTATGTATTTAAATTCATATTCTTTATATATATTTAAAACATTATCGACATTTAATGATAATATAAACTTTTCAATTTTCTTTTTTAAGGAATTATCAATATCTAATTCTTCTAATTTTGGATTTTTAAAATCAATATATTCTAATATTTCATGCATCTTAATACCAAGTTTTATATTTTCCTTAGTATCTTTAGTAATTATATTATCTACCTCTTTAGAAATTTTCTTTTTTGTTATTTTGGTTTTTTCGATTAACACTTTTTCTTTGATAATTTTATTACGTGTATCATTAAGCATTTCTTTATAGTTTTTACTATTAATAACATCATAGGCTTTTGTAAGTTCAAGGGTATTGATATCGATTTCTTTTACAAAAGGATTAATAGCATTCCTAGAATATAAAAGCATATCTTCAAAAGATTTTATATCAGATAAGGAATTAACTACCTTATCATTATGACGAGTAACCATAATTGCCTTTTCTTTAGCACGAGTAAGCGCTACATAAAAAAGTCTTATCTTTTCGCTAATTTCCTCAAGAATATATTCTCTTTTATATAATTCTTTTACGATTGTTGAACCTATACCATCTTTATAATAAGGAGTTATTATTCCATAGTGATTACTAAATAAAAATCTTTTATTTAACTCTTCAACATTAAAAGATGAATCAAGCCCTATATAATAACAAATAGAAAACTCTAAACCTTTTGAAGCATGAATTGTCATTAAATTAACTCCA
This sequence comes from uncultured Clostridium sp., assembly GCA_964388545.1. Lineage (GTDB taxonomy): Bacteria > Bacillota_I > Bacilli_A > RF39 > UBA660 > RUG13868. The sequence continues at coordinate 23,035 of CAYMAV010000011.1, read as the reverse complement.
TCGATACCCTCTTCTTTATATTTTGATTCTAACTTATATTCATCATCTACTAACTTAGATATAAAATCCAATAAATTAGTTAAATTATAAGAATAACTAGAAGCATTATTAACAAATTCAACAATATAACTTAAATAAGAGATTCTTTCTTTTACATTACCCACTAAAATGATTTTTTCATAAAATCTAAACTTTTCGATAATTAAATAAATAATTTCATTTAGTGATAAACAATCTAATTCATTAAAAATAGAATCGACAGTATCAAGTAAAGTAGATTTATAATCTTTATCTAATATCATTTTAAAAAGTGTATTATCATCGTATTCAAATAAATAACTGCGACCAATGCTCATAAAAGCATATTTAAAATCAAGATCAATTATTCTTTCTTTTCTTTTTAAAATTAAGGTTATAATATTTTTAATAAGCTGTAATTCAATAGATAGAGCAACATTATTAGAACTATTTTTAACAACTGGAATATTAAAATATAAAAATATCTTTTTAATAAGATCAAAATTAGTAGATCTATCTATTAAAATTGCAAAGTCACTATAAGTTATATCTCTTTTTCTAAATTCTTTATTTTCTTTAACATAGATTTGATATTTATTATCAACCTTGTTTTTTATATCTTTGGCAATAGTAAATATCTCAATTTCACTTTTATTAAACCTAGATGTTTTATCATATTCATAAGTTAATATTTCAAGATTATTATCCTGACCCTTAACCTCTTTATAATCTTTATTACCCGATATCATAATATGGTCTTTTTGATAATCAGCTCCCCCTATTAAATCGGTCATTAGATGTGAAAAAATAAGGTTAATATTATCTACCACTTCCGTTCTTGAACGAAAATTATTAGTTAAATCAATTTTAAAGATATCATTAAAGGAAAAAGAACGATCATACTTTTCTTTAAATAAATAAGGATTAGCATTTCTAAAACGATAGATAGATTGTTTTATATCTCCTACCATATAAACATTATTATTAGCAATTGAACTAATAAATTCTTCCTGTAAATCCGAAGTATCTTGATATTCATCAATCATAATTTCTTTAAAAGAAGTTTTTAATTCATCTTTAACGAGTTTATTTTCTTTAACTAACTTAATCGCCATTTTAGCAATATCCGTAAATTCATAGATATTATTATCCTTCTTATATTTGTCTAGTCTCTTATTAAGCTCTTGTAATATTTTAACAATAATTTTAGCAAACCCTTTTGTTTGTTGATATATCTTTCTTATTTCTTCTAGGCTATCATATTTAGTTAATTCTATTAAATATTTAACTATGTCTTTTGCCTCATCAATAGCGTTCTTTTCTTCGTCGCTAGATTTACCAAATCGACCTAAATCACGATTAACGCTTTCCTTTACTTCTTTATAAGTTTTACTCTCGTAAATCGGATAATATAATGGATAATTTTTACCATCAATATATGTACTTAATTCATTCATCTTATTTTCTAATTCTTTAACATTAGAAAAAATTATTTCTAAATATTTATTTATATTTGTGTTAATAACATCATCATTATAATAATTATTTAAATAATCTTTTAGATAATCTTCTTTATTGTATTTTAAATCTAATGAATCATTAATTTTTATTATCTGTTTTTTTAGTTCCTTATCGTTTTTTAAAGAAAAAAATTCGATCATATCAAAAAAGTTCTTATCTTCCATGTGATAAAATTCCTCAAATATTTCATCGATAATCCTATTTTTCTCTATTAAAATTAAAGTATTATCACCAACCTTAATATCTTTATTAATATTAAGGATATAGTTATACTTTTCAACAATTGCTAAAGAAAAAGCATCAAATGTTGAAATATAACTACTATCAATTAAGTCTAATTGATTAATTAATTCAGGTTTATCTGAAATTTCATTTCTAATTCTTTCTTTCATCTCTTTCGCGGCTTTATTAGTAAAAGTTAAAATAAGAATCTCGTTAATATTACAACCGTCGAGTAATTTTCTAACAACTCTTTTGCTTAATACAAAGGTTTTTCCAGATCCAGCCCCAGCGGATACTATGATATTAACATCTTCTTTATTAACTGCTAGGTTTTGCTCATTAGTTAAATTACTCATCGATATCCACCTCCAAATTCACTAAATCTTCATTTTTCATAAAACATATATCTTTAAAATTACAATATTTACAGCCGATATTTTCGTTTCTATATTTTTTGGGATTTATATTAAATTTAGCAGATAAAATATCATTAATCGCCATATCAATTTTCTCATCAACCAAGGAAATATAACTTTTAAATTCATCTTGATTTAAAACCTTAGAGCTACTAGCAAAATCTCCACCTTTAATTATTTTTAACGATTTAATATATTTACTGTTATCATAAGTAGGATCAAAAAACTCTAACTTTTCTTTATCATTAGTTGAAAATCCTGATAATTTTAAATTATTGTTTTTAAGTTCAAGATATTCCTTTTTATTATCAATTTTTACTTCTGGTTGCAAAATATTCTGTAAATATACTCCCACATAATAAGGATTATCAAAAAGCTTATATTTATCAATTAAGTATAAATAAATAAATAACTGCATATCAATTCCATATTTTGCTAAATCAATATTAAATTCATCTTTACCAGTTTTATAATCTATAATACTAATCAATGTTTCATTATCTTTCTCATAATACATTATCTTATCAATTATTCCATTTAATATAACTTTTATGCTTGAGGTTTTTTCAATTTCAAAATATTTTTCTAGATAAACGTCTTTTAATTGTGTTTCTTTAGTAAAATTAAGGATAAAATCAACTATAATAACTAACTCTTTTTTTAACTTTAAAAAATAAAATTCTTCTTTTTTACTTAAATTATTTTCTATTAGATAACTAGAATATTCACTTTCCAGATCAAAATCATTATTATAAATCTTCGATAAAATGTAATGACAAAAGGTTCCTATTTTAGCTTCTAAGCTTTCTTCATATTTATCAAGTTTCAATATGCTATTGAGTAAAAATCTAAATTGGCATTTAAAAAAGTTGTTAAGATTTGAATATGAAAGATTTAATTCATTATGTATATACTTTTTTAACAAATTACTATCAATATTCTTATATTTATTATCATATTCTAAATATCTAAGTGGAAAACTTTTATAATATTCTTCAATACTTGGGTTTTTATAATCATATTTAATTAATTCATCAAGCATATTAGCAAGTATTAATTTAGAATAATCATCAGAATATGAAATATTTTCCTTATTATATTTTTCTTCAAGAAATATATCTTCTTTTAATATTGATGAGGCATAATATTCTTCATCTTTATAGTTTTTCTTTAAACTAACAATAACATTTTTAATACTTTTAAGATTTTTAATTAAGGACTTTCTTTCCAAGCTATTTATTTCATAACTTGTGTTTATACCTAACTCTATTTTTAATTTATTACTTAAATAATCTTCATCTTTACAGATTTTAGGAACTACTCCTTCATTAAAACCTAAAAAGAAAACATAATCATCCGAAGTAAAATTTAGATTATTAGCATTATCAACATTAACCATCTCTTCATATTGATTATTATTTATCCTAATATTATTAAAATCATCTATTATTAGCGTATTTACCAAATCAAAATCATAGTTTTTATCGATATATTTATTAAAAATATTAACTATTTTATTAATAACATTTAGATTTTTATCATTTTTAGCAAATTCTTTTTTTAAACAATTAATTATTTCAATATAATCTTTTTTTTCTTTTAAATATTCTAAGGCCTTCGCTCCAATTAAAGTAGTACCAATATTAGAAGATAAATTTATGTCTACTGGTATATTGAAATAACGAAATAAACGAACTATTTCTTTTTTATAGTCTTCATTAATATTTAAAAGATAAATATTATTTAAAGAAATTCCTTTATTTATAAGTTTTATAATTTCATGAACAACAAAAACAACCTCATCTTCAAGAGTATCAAAAACATAATAAGAAATCTTATTATTAACTATTTTTTTATTTATTACTTCATAATCAAAATCTTGAAGCAATTTAAGATGATATTTATTAAGGTAATTATAGCCATATATTATTATTTTTTTTCTTTTTAAAAAGCTTCTAAACATTTTATTATATTTAAGAAGATTATTATCATCTAATTCTCTTTTTAAAGATACTAAATTATCTAATTTCTCATTATTATATTTTTTATTTTCAATATAATAAAGGCTATTAATATACATTTTACATATATCCAAACACCAATTATATTTATTCATTAAATACAAAAAGACCTCTTCATCATAATCAAATAGAAGAAGTTTTTCTATATCTTCTAAAGAATATATTTTTATATTAACTAACTTATTTTTTAGGTAGTCTAAAATTCTACTCTTTAAATTGATAGGTATTATTAAAATTGTTTCTTCATTTATATCATCTAAAAAGTCCATATTATCTAACCGCAAAATTCATATATAAATCATAGAAAAAATTAGTTACTAAATAAGTTAGAGAAATACATAAAAAGAAATAAATAATCCTTGCTTCAATTACTCTATTTTTTTTAAAAAAAGAATTTATATTTACTCCATCCATTGCTTTTATAACAAATAATGAAACTAATATATAAAGTAAAAATTTAGCTGTCATATTTACCATCCTTTTCATATTTAGTAATTTGCTCTACCCTTCTTGGATAAGCTGGATCATCTTTTTTTTCTTTAGCATTTATAAAAGCTTCAATCATTTCAACATTAATATCTACACCTAAATTTGCTGACAATGCTAAACAATTACAATGATCATTTTCTTTAGCGTGTACTGCTTCCCAAAGATTATTAATTTTAGCACACCTAATACCATTTACTTTATTGCATGCGATTGATACACCAACCGCACTATTACAAACTGCAATTCCCATATCTGCTTTTTTATCTCTAACAGCCTCACCTACCATAAAACCATATACAGGATAGTCGTCTCTTTTAGAACTATTAGTTCCAAAATCAATAAATTCATATTTATCCTTTAGTCGTTTAATTATTTCATTTTTGCATTCATATCCACGATAATCAGCTGATATTACTATCTTCATAATCTCACCTCATTATAATTATAACATAACTAAAAATTATATAGAATTAAAAAAGTATAGAAATTAATCTATACTTTTAAGGACAATTTGAAAAATTAAAGTTTATTTCCGCATGATGAGCAGAATGGAGATTTTCCATCTACTTTAGCACCACATTGACTGCAGAATCCACTTCCACCAGATGATTTAGTATTACCTGATGCTGGTTGAGTTTTATTTTCTTCATAGAAATTGTTATAAACAAAATTATTCATCTTATTAATTAAAGATTGAACTGGTGCTAAAGCGCCTCTTAACTCTTCGTTTTTAACAGTTGCTAGAACAAATCTTAATTTAACATATAAAGCTGCAAATATTACAAATGATTCAGCAATTGCAAATATGTAATTTACTGGATTAAATAAGTATCTACCTGTATTATATGTTAATTCTTCTGTAACTCCAAATGATACTAGCATATCGAAAACATTTTTAAGTCCTCCTAATACTAGATCTTTAAGAGCAACAATTACATCCCATCCAAGATATAAAATTTCTACAGCTCCTAAAACAACTCCTACCTTAATACTTAATGATTTTAGTGAATCGTTCATTTCACAGAATCCCCAAATAAATGCTACTGCTAGAACAAATACTTGCCATCCTGCAAAAAATGATGCTAATAACATAAGTGCTAAGATATTTTCATTAACTTTTAGTTTTTTCATATTTTCCTCCTTCTCTATTGTTATATTATCATAATAAAAATCTAAAAACAATAGTTTTACATATTAGAGAAAAAATAAAAAGATGCAATTAGCATCTATTCATCTTGTGTAAAACCATATTTTTTATTAAATTTATCAACATTTCCTTTATGAGTTTTTCTTGTTTGTTGATTTGTATAGAATGGATGACATTTAGAACAAACCTCTACATGAATATAATCCTTGTTAGATAAGCATTCAAATGTCTCGCCACATGAGCATTCTACCTTAGCAGTAATATACTCTACTCTATTCTCCTTCATAATATTCTCCTTCCGCCATAATTAATTTATAACTATGATAATTCGTTAACTTGGTTGGATTTAATCCTTACAGGCTTAAGTTTATTTTTTTTAACTACAAAAGTCGCTAATAACACAGGAATTACTCCTGGTACAAACAATATAGAAAAAACCTTAATTGCTGGTAAAAGATATCTTTTCACTGCACTTACCTCCAACACGTACTAATTATACAGTTTTTTTGAAATTTGTCAAATATCTTCTACCTCATCGATAGTAATTTTAGCTCCAACTGACAATAATTTATCAACTATTCCTTCATAACCTCTTAGGATATGCTCAACATTATGGATGGTTGTAGTTCCTTTAGCAGCAAGTCCTGCTACTACTAAAGAGGCACCTGCCCTTAAGTCGGTTGCACTAACATCGGTTCCTATAAGTTCATTAGGCCCCTCAAAAGTAGCAATCGTTCCATCTTTCGTACATTTCATTCCCATCTTATTTAATTCATCTAAATGCATAAAACGGTTTTCAAAAATTGTTTCTTCTATTGTTGAAATTCCCTTACATCTTGAGAAAACTGGTGAGAATGGTTGTTGTAAATCTGTTGGAAAACCTGGATAAACCAGAGTTTTAATTGAAGTAGGCTTATATTCATCTTTTCCATTTATAACTATATAGTCACTTCCAACTTCAATATCGGCTCCCATCTCTTTTAATTTATAAATAAGAGCATCTACATGTTCTGGAATAACATTATATAATTTTAAATCTTCACCTAATAATGCTCCCATAATCATATAAGTTCCTGTTTCTATTCTATCTGGAATTACCTCATGAAAACATCCATTAAGTTTATCTACTCCATCTATTTTAATAACTGATGTTCCTGCTCCTTTTATCTTAGCACCCATACTATTTAAAAAAGTAGCAACATTAACTATTTCTGGTTCCTTAGCAGCATTATCAATAACCGTTCTTCCGCTAGCCAAAACTGAAGCTAACATAATATTAATAGTTGCTCCAACCGATGCTTTATCCAAATATATATTAGCCCCTTTTAGTCCATTAGGAGCATCTAAGACATATTTATCACCATCTATAGTAGCTTTAGCTCCTAGGGCCTCAAAACCCTTAATATGAAGGTCTATAGGTCTAGCACCAATCGAACATCCTCCTGGAAAATACATTTCTACATGATTAAACTTTCCAAGCAAAGCACCCATGAAATAATAAGATGCTCTTAATTTTTTTGATTGTTCTGCCGGGATATCTTTTCTTTTAATTGTTGGGGTAATAACAACGCATTCCGTAGATCTTCTTACATCAGCCCCTAGATGCTCTAAAACATGGCATAGGACATCAGTATCAGTTACATCTGGAACATTAACTATGGTTACATCTCCATCTGCTAGGATAGATGCTGGAATAAGTGCTACTGAACTATTTTTTGCTCCACTAATCTTAATCGTACCAGATAGCTTTCTTCCACCTTCAATATGCATTAATTTCATAAAAATCTCCTATCTTCTAAAAAATAATTTGTTTTTTTCTTTAATTATCCTTTTTATCTCACAAACTCCACTACTTATTACTTTTCGTGGATCATAGACATTAGGATTATCGTTAATATACTTTCTAATTTCATTATACCATGACAGTTGTAATTCTGTATTAACATTTATCTTACTAATTCCAGAATTTACAGCTTTGATAATTTTTTCAGGAGATATACCAGATCCTCCATGTAATACCAATGGAACATTCATACTTTCATTTAATTTATTTATTAAATCATAACTAAGGTTTGGTTCCCCCTTATAAATGCCATGTGAACTACCAACTGCTGCTGCTAAAGAAGAAATTCCACTTTTTTCTAAATAAAGACAATCTTCGTAATTAGCATATAAAATATCAGCTTTTATACCATCTTCTTCACCACCAATATGACCAATTTCTGCCTCAACCGTAACATTATGTAAATTCGCATAATCAACTACTTTTTTCGTTAATGTAAAGTTTTCTTCTAAGGATAATTTAGAAGCATCGATCATAACTGATGTAAATCCACTATCAATTGCTAATTTACACGTTTCAAAAGAACTACCATGGTCCAAATGAATAGCAACCGGAATAGTAATTTTTAAATCATTCATTAAACCTTTTATCATCATAACAACCGTATTATATCCACCCATATATTTAGCTGCGCCTTCACTAACTCCTAATATGACAGGTAATTTTTCTTCTTCCATTACCTCTAAAATAGCTTTTGTCCATTCTAAATTATTAATATTATATTGCGGAACAGCATATTTTTCTTTTTTAGCTACATCAAGCATTTCTTTAGTATTAACTAACATAATTCACCACTTTCTTTAATAATAAAAATCATACGATCTCGACCTTGCATATCTTTTTTTGTAATTATATTAACATCTTTAAGATATTTATTTATTAATTTTATAACCTCTTCTTTTTGATTACACCCAATTTCAAAGGCAATCATATATTTATCGTTTAAATGTTTTTCAATAGTAGAGAGAATTTTATCATAAAAATATAGACCATCACTTCCAGCAAAAAGTGCTAGATGAGGTTCATTATTATAAACGCTGTCCTCTATTTTCTCATCATCTCTTATATATGGTGGATTAGAAATAATTAAATCATATCTATCAGTTATATTACTAAACAAGTCGCTTTGAATTATCTTTACATCTAAATTAAGTCTTTCTTTATTAATACTAGCAACATCTAAAGCCTCATTACTAATATCTGACAAATGAACGATAGAATCCTTTATATTGTTTTTTAATGCTAGTCCAATCGCTCCACTTCCACAACATAAATCAAGAATTTTTGGTTTATCAAAACATTCTTTCAAAAATTTTAAAGTATTTTCAACCAATTCTTCTGTTTCAAACCTTGGTATTAATACATTTTCATTTACATATAAATCCATATAGTAAAATCTAGCTTCATTGGTAATATACTCGATAGGAATATCTTTCCTTAAGTTAATTAATCTTTTAAATTCATCTATCTTATCATTATCTACAACCTCATTAAGTCTAGTAAGTAGTTCTAAATAATCGCATTCTAAAACCATTGATAGAAGCATTTTAACATCTGTTGAATGAATATATTTTTTACCATATATTATTAATTCTTCAACCTTCATTATTCACCAGATAATTTTCTTCTTTGATCCTCGGTAATTAAAGCCTCAATAATCGAATCTAATTCTCCTTCCATAACTCTATCAAGTTGCATAATTGAAAATCCTATACGATGATCAGTTACTCTGTTTTGAGCATAATTATAAGTTCTAATTTTCTCAGATCGATCTCCCGTTCCTATCTTACTTCTTCTAATTTCCCCTTCTTTTTCCATCTTCTCTTGCAATTTCATATCATATAGTCTAGTTTTTAATATTTTTAAAGCCATTTCCTTATTTTGAATTTGACTTCTTTCATTTTGACAATAAACAATTGTACCTGTTGGAATATGCGTTGCTCTTACCGCCGAATCCGTTGTATTTACCCCTTGCCCTCCACATCCACTAGCACGAGTAATATCAATTCTTACCTCGCTCATATCAAGTTCAAAATCAAACTCTTCCGCCTCAGGCATAACTAAAACCGTTGCCGTTGATGTATGAACACGCCCTTGAGTTTCTGTAACGGGAACCCTTTGAACACGATGAGCGCCAGATTCATATTTCATCTTTGAATATACATTTTTACCTTTAATTAAAAAGCTAATTAAAGAAAAACCTCCTCCTTCAGAATACTCCTCTTCGACAACATCGATATGCCAACCCTCATTTAATGCATATTTAGTATACATTCTATATAAATCTCCAGCAAAAATATTAGCCTCACTTCCACCAGCTGCTCCTCTTATCTCAACAACAACGTTCTTACCATCATTAGGATCTTTTGGAATAAGTAGTATTTCTATATCATTCTCTAATTTTTCTTGTTGTTGAAACAAATTATCTAACTCCTCAAGAATAAAGTCATCGGCCATATCTTCTTTTTTTAGATCTTCACATGTTTTAATATCTTCAAGAACTTTTTTATATTCTTTATAAACTAAAACAATATCCTCTAAATCTTTATATTCTTTGGATAATTCCTTTGTTTTTTGTAAATCTTTTAAAACCTCATCACTAGAAAGTAAGGTTGCTATTTCATTATATCTTTTTTCTATTATTTGTAATCTTTCTATCATAATTTCATCTCCATATCAATTATATTATTATTAGTACCAAAACGCAAAAAAAAGAGAAAGCTATTCCTCTTCTTCCGCACTTGGATCAAAGATTACCAAGCCTTTTAAGTCATCTTCTCCATCATCAAAATCATCCTCATCATTTACTTGATTATCAAAATCCTCTTCCTTATCTAGCTCTTCTTCCTCTTCAAGAGTTTCTGCCTCAATTTCCTCTTCCTCATCATCGGAATCAACAATCTTTATTACCTTATCAGATGTATGCCTTGAACGAAGATCCCATTTATTATCTTCTAATAATAAAAATCTTTTATCCGTAGAAAGCATTGTATAATAATCACCTATTTGCTTTTCAATTGTATTTTCTGGAAGATCTAATAACTTAATAATCTTAGTAAATAAATCTAATGTTGTCTTAGGTTTTGATTCCTGTAAAATTAAATTAGTTATGTCTTTATATGACATTAATTCTAAATCTTCTTTTTTCATCTTTTTAATTGACATAAATTCACCTCGTAAGTACCTTATTAAAATACTCAATAAGTTTATATCATTAATTGTATATAAATGCAAGTATAAATATTTATAAAAAAAGATACATATTTTTTCAAATGTATCTTTTAATAATCACCTTGTATTATAATCTCTACTAATATAATTCAATGTTTTAAATAATTTATAATAATATACTAGTGATCCAAAGATGAATGATAAGAGAATATTCCATATCCAATAATCACTTGCACTAAAAGTTGTATACATACCTCTTCTTCTTGCTTCATCTCCAACTCTGTTTGAAAATTTATGAAAGAAAACAAAACTGAAAATTCCAAAGGTAATAAAACTAAGTAGTATCAATACAACTAAGCTTGGTGTTTCTTTATGATCATATGGAGTTGCTGCGATATTGATATTCTTAATCATTCGATGAGTTATAACAAGAGAATAAATTCCAAAGGTTAACATACTTAATATTATGTATAGTATTAATGAAAATCTATCATATAAATAAACCTTATATCCTTGATTATAAACATTTTGATTATTGTTATAATTGTAATTTTGATTCATATTTGGATTTTGAGTAAATCCTTGATTCGCATTTAAAGCATCTAACTTAGCCCCACAATTACTGCAAAATTTTGAACCTTCATTTTTCGTACCACAAGATGGACAAAACATACATTTCCTCCTTTCTATTTATACAATATTACATTGCTCTTTCCAGTTATTGTTTTAACCTTATAATAATTAGTATCATCTAATAAATTTAATTCAACTTCTTCACCATTTATTACCTTATCATATTTTCCTATTTGATTTAAATCATCAATCCTTGTAAGATTAATTCCTCTATTATCTTCATAATTATCTTCATCCGAACATTCTTCATCTAGGCAAGAAACTAGATGAACATAATAAATAATTTCATAATCAGTACCTACTGACTCTTTTGTTAATGCTACAAAAGATTTCTTTTTAGAATAATAAGTATTATATGGTGATACTTCAAATTCAATATTTTTTAATGATGCTAATGTAAAAATAACTACAGATGTATTATCTGGATATTCTATTCTCGTATCACTTCTTATTTTATATTCGGCCGCACTAATAATTGCTTTAGCGTCTTTTATAAAAGAATCTTTTTTATTTTTATCTAGTGTAGATACAACATTTGATACGGCAATTGTCATAATAACACCTAGTATAACTATAGTTGCTAATAATTCAACTAATGTAAATCCATTCCTCTTTTTCATAAGCCCTCTTTTCTATTTTGATTATAACTTTTATATCAAAAAATTACAATTATTTTTCTATCCTTTGACAATTTGGACAATAGTAAGTTCCCCTTCCACCTACTCTTGTCTTTAAGATAGTAGAACCACATATCTTACATTTTTCCCCAGCTTTAGTATGAACCTTAAGAAACTGTTGATAATTACCTTTAACCCCTAAAGAAGAGGTATAGCTCCTAATAGTTGTTCCCTTATATTCTGTTGCTTTTGTAATAACCTCTTTTGATGCTTTTATAATATTATTTATTTCATTATTATCTAGACTATTACCAAACCTTTCCGGATGTACTTTTGCAATAAACAATACCTCGTCTACATAGATATTTCCTAGGCCATTTATTATTTCTTGATCTAGTAATAGTTCTTTTATATGTTTCTTCTTGTTTAATTTATTTTTTAAATAATCTAGATCTAAATCATCGCTATCTGGTTCAATTCCAAGTTTTTTTATCTCCTTGAGATTATAAACTTCTTTTGACTTTACAAGATACATTACCCCGAATTTTCTAACATCGTGATATCTAAGATCTTTACCGTTATCTAATTTAAAGATAACATGTTCATGCTTATTATATCCTTCGCCACTAGGTTTAATAAAATATTTTCCTTCCATTCTTAAATGAGATATATAAGAATGCTCTCCTAAGTCAAAAATTAACCATTTTCCATAGGATTTAACCGAATTAAAAGATTTACCTATTAAAGTTTTTCTAAACTCTTCTAAATCCGTTTTTATGATTTTTGGAAACAATATTTCTATATCTATTATCTTTATATTTTTTAATTCCTTATTTAAAGTATTTGCTACTGTTCTAACTTCTGCTATTTCTGGCATATTTACTCCTATTTAACATCGTACCAATTTATACCTAGGTCGATATCTGCTATTAATGGAACATCCAATTTATAAGTATTTTCCATTATATTTTTTACTATTTCTTTAACTTCTTCTAGTTCATCGTTTAAAACATTAAAAACTAATTCGTCATGTACTTGCAAAAGCATCTTGCTTTTTAATTTTTTATTGTTAAATTTTTCATATATTTCAACCATCGCCTTCTTTAAGATATCGGCACTACTACCTTGAATTGGTGTATTAAAAGCCATTCTCTCTCCTGCTTTTCTTACCATAAAATTACTACTATTTAACTCTTCAATAACCCTCTTACGATTCATTAAAGTTTTAACACATCCATCCTTCTTAGCGTTTTCGATTGTATTATTCATATATTCCGAAATCGAAGGATATAATGCCAAATACTTATCAATAAAGTCTTGAGCTTCCTTAATATCAATATTTAAATCCCAAGCAAGACCAAATCCGCTAATGCCATAAAGAATTCCAAAGTTAACCGCTTTAGCCTTACTTCTTTCTTTAGAGGTTACCTTATCCATTGGTATATTAAATATCTCACTAGCTGTTCTTCTATGGATATCTTCCCCTTTTTTAAAAGCATCTATCATGTGAGGAGATTTTGATACATGGGCAAAAACCCTTAATTCAATTTGTGAATAGTCACTTGATAACAAGGTTGAATCTTTATCTGCAATAAAGGCCTTTCTAATTAACTTACCATAATCTAACCTAATTGGAATGTTTTGTAAATTTGGATTAACCGATGATAATCTTCCTGTTTTTGTAAGTGCCTGTTTATAGATAGTATGAATTCTTCCATCACTATGAACCTCACTTATTAAACCCTTTATATAGTTGCTATTTAACTTAGATAAATTTCTATATTCTAAGATCATCTCAATAATCGGATGTTTATCAATTACCCTATCTAAAATGTCTTTACTAGTTGAATATTTATTATCTTTAACTCTTTTAGGATATGGTATCTTAAGATCTACAAACAATACCTCTCCTAACTGAACAGGAGATAAAATATTAAATTCCCTACCAGCCTCACTATAGATATTATTTTCTAAAACATATAGTTTTTCATCGATTTCTACACCCATTTCTTCTAAAAACTTTTGATCTATCTTTATACCAGTTGACTCCATATCCGCTAATACACTTACTAAAGGCATCTCAATATTTTTATATAATTCAAACATTTCTTCTTTTTCGATATCTTTTATAAATTGGTCTTTATTCTCATATATAAATTTAGCCTTTTTAGCAGATTCGTTAATTAATAATTCAAGATAATCCTTATTTTTTAGTATTTCCTCAGTTGATAATACCTCTTCATTAAACCTAGCCATAATCTTTTTTAAATCTTCTTCTACATCAAAATTTAATAGATATAAAAGGATCATTAAATCATCTTCACATTTAATATTAAGGTTATTCTTTTTTAATACTACCTCTAACTTCTTTAAATCATAAGTAATCTTTTTATACTTGCTATCGATAATTTTATTTGGATTAGAAAGAAATACATCGAAGGGAATATAATAATTTTTAATTCCGTCATATAAAGAAATCCCTATAGATTTGCCCTTATGATAATTAACCTCATCCATTTCTAGTAATAAAGAAAAATCACCCTTGATATCTAATAAATTAATGTCATTTATAATTTCTATTTCGATTTTCTCTTCTTCTTGAATATCCTTGGTAATATTTAATCTCTTTATGATACTGTTAAATTCAAGTTCTTCTAATATATCGATAAATTTCAATGGATCATAACCCTTATATTTAATATTTTCAAAATTAGTATCCATATCAATCTTTGTATAAATAGTTGCTAAAAAATAACTATTATAAGCATCTTCTTTGTAAGTTATAAGATTTTCTTTTACCTTCCCCTTAATATTATCGATATTTTCATATATATTATCTAAAGTATCATATTCTTGTAGAAGCTTAAGAGCGGTTTTTTCTCCTATCCCCTTAACACCTACTATATTATCCGATGGATCTCCCATAAGAGCCTTTAAATCGATCATTCTAATTGGTTCTATTCCATAAGTCTTTTTAAATTCAGCCTCATCCATTCTTATATAGTCTCGACTCTTTAAAAGCCTTACCTCAACATTTTTATTAATAAGTTGTAATAAGTCCTTATCACTACTAATTATTACCGCTTGATAATCATCATTACAAGACGCCGCAAAAGTACCAATTATATCATCAGCTTCATAATTTTCAACTTCAAAATACTCAATTCCCATCGCATTAACTATTTCTCTTGATAATGGAAATTGTTCTTTTAATTCATGAGGAGTTTCTTTTCTGCCATCCTTATAATCTGCAAACTTCTTATGTCTAAAAGTCTTTCCTTTATCGAATGCTACCATTATATGCGTAGGTTTTTCTTCTTCTATTATCTTATATAAGGAAGTAATCATCCCATATAAAGCATTCGTTGGAAATCCTTTGGAATTCTTCATGATATTCCCTGTTGAATAAGTTACATAAAAACTTCTAAATAAAATATTGTTTCCATCTACTAATAATACCTTTTTCATCTAATCACCATCTTTATTATAATATATTTTCTAATATATTTCGAATAAAAAAGACCTATTGGTCTTCAACTTTATCAACTTTAATAAAATTATTCGTCTTTTCATCATATATAGCAACCGGATCTATTAAATAATCAAGTTCCTTTAGATCTCTAGGATTTGATAGATACACTTTTCTACTAACTATTGGCTTTTCTTTATTATCTTCTCTTATATTTCGGGTTATATCAACATATATTAATCCAGGGTTATTATAATCACGATAGACATAGCTAATCGCTCCGTCCATATATCTTTTAGGTAAATCTATTAGTTTTCCTTCTCTTAATATCGGACGGTGAACAGTTGAAAAAACTAATTCTTTAATTGGAATATCTACCCTTTTATCTTCCATAAAATATTCATCAATAAAAGTTACTTTGGCTAAGGAAACACCAAATTTATTAATATTTTCTTGCATATAATAAGTATAAAGAACCGAGTTACACTCTCCTTCATTATCATATATAATTCCAGATATTTTGTTTGCTGTTAGTGTTTTATCTTCTTCAATGGTTATACTTCCTCTTACAACTAGCTTATTATCACCAAGAGCGGCTTCTTTTCTTACTTCTCCACTATTTGATAAAGCAACCTCATTATCGCTAATAAAAGGAATTATTGGGGTTGACCTATCAACTGTTGCATAAATAAACCTCATAAGTTTAATTAATTCTTTCTTAAAAGAGACATGATCTAAAAGACGAGGATTAACTGAATCTAAAATGTAATTTAAAATCTTATGATCGACATATTTTTCTTCCATTTTTATTCTCCTATTATAAATGTATCAAAATTAAGAGATAAATTCAATTATTTAGTTAAAAGGATTAAAATCAATGTCAACAGATATTTTTCTATTATTGGCATAAAATTCTAATAATTTTTCTAAATATGGATATAAATTATCTTCTTTTTTATATTTTATAGTTATTATAAAATTATATTTGTTTTTAAACTTTACAATACTTCCAATAGAAGGTCCTAGAATATTAGAATCTTTTAAATTAACAACTAATCTTTCTTTAATTAATTCGCTTTCTTTTTTAGCATCATTATAATTTGCTCCTATTACTTTAACCGTAACCATATAATAAAACGGAGGATAATTAAGCTGTTGTCTAATAAGCATCTCTTCTTTAAAGAAAGCCTTATAATCCTGAGTTTTAGCTAGTTTAATAGAATAATGTTCTGGATTAAAAGTTTGAAAAATTACAATCCCCTCCTTATCGCTTCTTCCACTTCTTCCTGATACCTGTGATAAAAGCTGAAAAGTATATTCACTACTTCTAAAATTAGGAATTAATAATGAGGTATCGGTATTAATTACCCCAACCAATGTAACATTTGGGAAATCAAATCCCTTAGCAATCATTTGCGTTCCTAATAAAATATCATATTTATGATTATAAAAGTCATTTATTATTTTTTGATGACTTCCTTTTTTACTAGTAGTATCATAATCCATTCTTACTATTCTAGCATCAAATAATCTATTTAATTCCTCTTCGATTTTTTCGGTTCCAACACCTAAATTTCTAATTGTACCCTCACCACATTTAGGACAAACTTTTGGATTTTTTCTAGCATAACCACAATAGTGACAAATCTCCATATCCGATGATTTATGATAAGTTAAGCTAATATCGCAATTAGGACATTTGCTGACGTAATTACAATTATTACAAGTAATAAATGAAGCATATCCCCTTCTGTTTAATAAAAGGATTATCTGTTCATTTTTTTCTAGTTTTTCTTCTATAACTTCAATTAGTCTTTTAGAAAAATAACTAGTCTTCTTTTCCTTGGACATATCTATTAATTCAACCTTAGGAAGAGGTTTATTATTAGCACGATTTTTTAACTCAATTAATTTGTAATTGTGATAGAGTGCTCTTGAATAGGACTCTAATCTTGGAGTAGCAC
This sequence comes from uncultured Clostridium sp., assembly GCA_964388545.1. GTDB lineage: Bacteria > Bacillota_I > Bacilli_A > RF39 > UBA660 > RUG13868. The sequence goes on along the minus strand of CAYMAV010000011.1, from coordinate 5,504 downwards.
TTCCTAAAACAACCTTAGAGTTATGTATTTCACTCCTTTTAAGCGCTACATCTAAAGCGTGATACTTAGGATTACTATCTTGTTTATAGGTTGTTGTATGCTCTTCATCAATAATAATTACTCCGATATTTTCTAAAGGCATAAAGATCGCACTTCTTGTACCAATTACAATACTTACTTCCCCTCTTCTTATTCTACGGTATTCATCATATCTTTCGCCATCGCTTAGCATGCTGTGAAATACTGCTATTTCACTTCCAAAAACATTTTCAAAACGATTAACCATCTGAGGAGTTAAAGAAATCTCTGGAACTAACATTATTGCGGTTTTACCAATACTTAAATAGTGTTTGATTATATTTATATAAACTTCCGTTTTTCCGCTACCAGTTACACCATGTATTAAATAGACCTTATCATCAGAAGAAATTACTGTATTAACAGCTAAATCTTGTTCTTTATTTAATTTATGTTGTAGATATTCGATATTGCCTTTTTCTACCTCTCTATATACTTCTATTTTTTCCTCGATTAATAAACCTTTATCAATCATTTTTTTAGCTGAATAGGCCGATATTTTTGATAATTCGCTTTTTAAATTATTTCCTTTTTTTATCTCTTCTATTATTAATTTATCTTTTTCATTCAAATTAACAAAATCATTATTATTAATCTTTAATATAGTCTGATATTTCTTTTTTAAATTAGTCTTTACACTAGCTTTTAAAGCCTTAGGAAGCATCGCTTGATAAGCTGATATTAAAGTACATAGGGTCTTCTCTTTTAAATAATAGCCTAGCCTAAATAACTCATCAGTTAGAATAATATTTTCATCGACAACTTCAATAATATCTTTTAAGTCATGATCTGATTTTTCGGCAAAAGAAATGACAAAACCTTCGATCTTTCTATTGGCAAAAGGTACTACTACTCTAACTCCTATTTTAACTTTAGATTCTAAAGATGAAGGTACATTATAGGTAAATAATTTATCTACAGCTTTAGCTGAAATTTCTACTAATACATTTACTTTCATAATACCTCCTACTTATATAATAACATCTTATTAGAAAAATAATAATCAAAACTAAGTTTGATTATTATATATATTATTTAAATTCTCTGATACTGGTTTAAAACTTTTACGATGATAATTAGTTATTCCATATTTATAAACTGCTTCAACATGCATCTTAGTTGGATAACCATTATTCTTTTTTAAACCGAATTCCGGATATTTTTTATCTAACTCTTCCATCATTTTATCCCGAGTTACTTTAGCAATTATACTAGCTGCCGATATCGAAATGCTCTTTAAATCACCCTTTATTATCGAAAGAGATGGTATATCTAAACTTAGTTTAACTGCATCTATTAAAATATATTCAATATTTACTTGTTTTAAGCATTCATGAATAGCATTTTTCATCGATAACTTAGTAGCCTCTAATATATTAATTTTATCGATTATTTTTTCATCTACTATACCGACACCAATACCCAAAGCATCCCTCTTAATTATTTGATAAAACTCTTCTCTTTTTTTCTTACTAAGCTTTTTAGAATCGGTTAATCCTTCTAATTTATAATCCTTAGGTAAAACAACACAAGCACTTACAACCGGTCCGATTATAGGTCCTCTACCAACCTCATCTACTCCAGCAATTAAGTAAAAACCTTGCCTATTAAGATTATCTTCATATTCTCTGTTATTCATTTTACTTTATAAAAATTCGATCAGCATTATTCATATTTACATAAATCTTAATATTAGGATATTTAAATAAATTAAAATTATATATCGTTTTATCAATTAATCCCTTTTCAATAATACCTAAAATAGCAGGAATATCTGTTATTTTAACATTTTGTTTGCTATTAAAAGTTAGTATTAAACTATTATCATCATTATACTCGTAGATATACTCAACTTTAGCAGTATCATAGTATTCGATATAAATCTTTATTTCATCTTTTAGACTATCATTTTTATATACTTTAACATTATTTAACTTTGAATTACTCTTAATAATAACCTTATCCCTGGCGCTTATATCAAAAGTAGTAACCTTCTTTTTAGTCTCAAATGCTACTGGAAGACTATGATCGTATTTAAAATCTTTTAATTCGCAAAATATTAAAGCTGAACTAAATAAAAGTGCTAATAAAATCAAAACATATGCTTTTCTATTAATCTTGTATTTAGCATCATAAAAGCCAACTAAAATATGTTTATAAGCTAAATAAGATATTAAAATAATTGATATTGATATTAAAAACGGACTAATTATAAACGTTCCATTGATCCAAATAAAGATAAAATAGAAGAATATAAATAAAGCAAATGCTCCTGTTAAAAGTAACACAACTAAAAATGGAATTGATAATGTCTTTAATATTCTAAGAATTTTTTCAAAAAGTAATTCCTTTTTTATTCTCATTTCCTTATCTTTAGCATAAAGTCTTTCATAATATGGACTTTTTACAAATGATTTAACATTTATATATACAGTATGTAAAATTAGAATATATTTCATAAAAGATACTGTAAATCCCCAAATACCAGCTAGAATACTTCTTAATGACCTATTTATTTCATAAATAGCTTCTGTTCCTACTTCTCTAATAACATCAAACAAAATGGAAATACCAATTATAGAAAAAAACAGTATAAAAAATTTAACTATCCAAAAATAAGGATTATTATCAGCAGTTGTATTCTTTCTTTCGGATTTTAAAGTTTCGTTAATTCTAAGTGATAATAAGTCAATTATTGATATTTCTTTTTTATTGTTTTTAGGTTTTTCCACAGATTTAACTTCTAATCTTTTTTCTACAATTTCTTTTTCAACCTTAATATTATCTACTTTTTTTGTTTCAACTTTTTTAGTTTCTGCTTTTTTATGTATAACTTTTTTTACATTTTCTACTTTTTTCTTATTAGTAGTTTTTTTCTTAGTGTTCTTCTTCTCTTTCATAAGAACCTCCTTATTATCATAAGTATAACATTTATTTTTTTTAAATTAAAGAGTATCTAAGGTTATATTTTTAATATTACCATTCTTTAAGTCCTGAATAATTGTCTTATATACTCTTTCATAATCAATAAGACCTCCCTTTTCGATAAAGCCTCTATTTTTGGCAATATCATCAATTATTGTCTCTTCGTCTATAGAATCAAGTTTATATCTTTCTTTTAAGGTATTAGGATATAATTCAATAAGTTTTTTAATTATAAATTTTGAAATAATTTCAATATCTAATATTTCCTCTTTTATTGATGAAAGAGCTGCTAGGATATGGGCTGTTTCTTGATTTTCTATCTTATGATATAAAATACCTGGACTATCTAATAATTCAATATCTTTATTAATTCTTATCCAGTTGAGTTTTTTTGTTACTCCAGGTTTATTACCAGTTGCTTGAGATTTCCTACCAACTAGTCGATTTATAAGAGTTGATTTACCAACGTTTGGTGCCCCTACTACTAAAACTCTTATCTTGGTAGGCATTAAGCCTTTTTCTTTTCTTTTATTATTTAGTTCATCTTGAAATTCTTTTGTTTTACTTAATATTTCCTTAATATTCCCATTTAACAAATCACACTTTATTATCGTATTATTAAAGGTTTTAAGTATTTTATCAGTTTTTTCTTTATCGCATAGATCATATTTAGTTACTATAGTTATCTTTGGTTTATCAAGTATATATTCATCCAAATCAATAACTCTAGAACTTATAGGCATTCTAGCATCTATTACGTCATAAACTAAATCTATTAGTTTAATATTTTCTTTTATTTCTCTCTTGGTTTTTGCCATATGGCCTGGAAACCAGTTGATATGGGTTTTGTCTAACCCCCTATTTTTTATTGCATCACTCATTAGAATTCCTCCTTTTTATACAAGGTTTTATTAATTAATTATACCATATTTTGTTTTAGATATCGTAATGTATCTTCATATAAATCTTTATATTTAAAATGTATATCAACATTACCATCTTCTGTTATATAAATAACTTCAATTAATTCATGAATTATATTTCTATCTAGGATATCAAACTTACCCAACTTTTTAATTTTTTTTAGACTTTCAATATCGTTATTATTAATTTTACTACTGGTTTGTGATTCTTTTTCAAGTAATACTTTATTTAACTCAAATAAATATCTGTCCTTAAAAAGTTCAAATTCTTCTTTAGTAATATAATTCTTTTTATAATCTTCTTTTATATCATTAAGCAATTTTCTATATTTTGTTTCTTCTTTATCTAATTCTAACAATTTAAATTCTTTGTTCTCTTTTTCAAACTCTAAATAGGAAATAGATATATTTTCAAATATTTTATCGTTTACATTTGAAATCAATTCAATAAATTGATTAATTGACTTTAATACAATATCATCTAATTTAGCTTCAGTTATATAATGTTTAGAACAACATTTTCTTTTATGATATGCCCCACAATAAAAGAAAACTTTTTTTCTTTTATTTTTAGTTTTATAGAACTTATATATTGACGTATTACAATCAGCACATTTCAAATATCCTGTATATCTATACATTTGATTAGTTGGACTTACTCTTGAGTTTCGATTATATAATATACTTTGAACATGATTAAATAAATCTTCTTTAATAATAGCTTTATGATGGTTTTTAATAATTATATGGTTATCTTCAGGAATAACAACAAAATTATGGTTTTTATGGTTTATTCTCATTCTTTTACCTTGTATTAAATCACCCATATAAGTCTTGTTTTTCAAAATATGATCTAGCATTTTAATTGACCATTTTTCCGCAATTACTGGCGGATTCTTATCGTGATATATTTTCATATATTTGCTAGGTATAGGTATATGATTAAAGTTTAAATTTTCTATGATTTCTTGTCTGCTATAGCCCTTTATTGCTAATTCAAAAATTCTTTTTACAATTTTGGCAGCCTCTTCATCAATAATAAACTTGTAATTATCTTTTGGATCTTTTAAATATCCAAAAGGTGCCAAAACTCCAATATACTTTCCGTTCTTTTTACTAACTTCTAACGAAGTTCTTACTTTTTGTGAAATATCTTTAGCAAAATTTTCGTTCATTAAATTTTTAAAATATACTTCAAGTGAATCTTTAGATTCAGGTTTTAAAAAGGAGTCTATATTATCATTAACGGAAATAAACCTTAATTTATATCTAGGAATTATATCATCAATAAAATTTCCTACATTTATATAATTTCTACCTAATCTCGATAAATCTTTTACTATAACGCAGTTAATTTTTCTAGATTGTAGACTTATTACAAATAAGAATAAAAATTCTATTTGTCTTCTTGCAAGCATCATTCCACTAAAGAATAAACTATACAAAAAGAAACCTCCAACTATAACACTCATTATCCAATTTATGTCATATTTATATTCTTCAATATCCGGTAATATCCATCTTGCTGATGTAACATATTTATCGTTATACATTTTTTTAGAATTAAATGTACCATTC
>CAYMAV010000010.1:0-32770 GCA_964388545.1 uncultured Clostridium sp. | reverse complement strand
GAATTTTAAATTTTATTTATGACACTATTATACCACTATTACCATCATTAATTAATGATTAAAATATAAATGCCGACTAAATGCCGACTTTTAGGGTTTTTAAGCAAAATAAAAAGACTACAATTTCTTGTAATCCCTTGTATTCATTGGTGGGGTGTTAGGGATTCGAACCCTAGACCCACTGATTAAGAGTCAGTTGCTCTACCGAACTGAGCTAACACCCCATAAAAGTATTACTGTTACATTATAATACTTTTTATTATATTTTTCAATTATTTTATAATAACTTTTATTAAAACTATTAATCCTAGTGCTAAACGATACCACATAAAAATCGAAAAATCTTTTTTCTTAACATAGTTTAATAAAAATTTAATACATAATAGACCTATTAAAAAAGAAAATACTATACCAACTATAAATATTTTATAATGGTTAATTAAAATATTTATATCCATTTTTATTAACTGTAATAAAACCGCTCCTGATATTATAGGTAAAGATAAATAAAAAGAAAATTTAGCAGAATCCTCCCTATTTAACTTCAATAACCTTCCAGTTGTAATAGTTGTACCACTTCTTGAAAATCCAGGGATTAATGCAAAGATTTGACTACATCCTATTAAAAAAGCTTCTTTTAAAGTAATATTTTTAATTTCTTTTTCTTCTTTCATTTTTTTATCGACAAAATATATTATTAATCCCATAACTATTAATGCTATTGCTATTACAATAAAATTATTCCTAATATATCCATCTATTATATCTTCAAATAAGAATCCCACCATTGCTGCGGGAATTGTCGCTATTATAAGATAGTATAATAATTTACCCTTTTCATCTTTATAACCTTTTGTAATACCGTTGATAAACATATCCCAAAAATCCTTAAAAAAATAAAGAATAATTGCAAGTAAGGTTCCAAAATGTAAGGCTATATCAAAAGTTAAAGCAATATCTTCGGTAATAACATCTTTTCCTATTAAAAATAAATCTCTAAAGATAATTAAATGTGCAGAGCTAGAAATAGGTAAAAATTCGGAAACACCTTGAATTATTGCTAATATAATAGTCGAAATCATATAAACACCTCTTTAATCTAAAGAAAATTTTAACATCTTAATTTATTTCTATCAACTACTTATTTTATTAAAATTCTTTTTCGAGGTCTTTAAAAGCCTTTTATCATCTTTTGGAGTAACTAAAATCCCTAAAGCTCTTTGCTTACTATTTTCCAATTCAATCATTTTTCTTAAAATTTCTTTAAGTTCAAAATCAACTGTATTAGGATATTCGGATATAACATAATTTATAAAATATAAAAAGCTTTTATAAAAAGAATAAAACTTAGGTTTTAAAGCTTCTTTTTTATCATCAAGAAAATAGTATTTAATCGCAGACATTAACATCTGTCTTGACACATCTAAATATTCTTCGTACGTATTAATGTTTTTACCAATAATGTCTCCAAAAGAACAATAAGACTCTTGAATATCTTCATACATATTTTTAGATATGGCAAAATTTCTTCTATTTGCAGCGATTATTTGTAAAATCTTTTTATGATATTCTTTATTTTCACTATCTTTATTATTTTCAAAATTTAAATATCTATTTTCACCTTCTATTAATATTGCAACGATCTTATCATAGATTTTTCCCATCCTTAATTGATAAGAATGATTTGATGAAACAAATCCATAATATCTTTTTAAAAAAGTGCTATAATCTTTTTCATTACCAAGATATTTATCAACTAATTCTTCATAGGATAAGTGATTAATGTCATCAACTATAAATAATTTCTTTAACAAGTCATCCATAGCAGCATTGCTACTTATCTTCAACTCGCTTTGAACTTCTTTATTTTCTCTTTCTAACATTTTTCTTTACTCCTATTTTATTATAAATATCCATATAGTTTTCTACCAAAATAAAGTCTATTTTAGCCTTAATTTCCTCAGGAATCTCCTTTAAATCTTTTTCATTTTCCTTTGGAATAAATATTTGATTAACTCCTGCTCGATAAGCTCCTATTACTTTTTCTTTTAATCCACCTATTGCTAAAACTCTACCCGTTAAGGTAATTTCTCCAGTCATTCCAATTTTAGAGGATATTTTTAAACCTGTTAATAAACTTATAATTGCCGTTGTAAGAGCAATACCCGCCGATGGTCCTTCTTTTTGAATCGCCCCTTCAGGCAAATGTATATGTATTGTCTTATTAACTAATTCTTCAACATTAACCTTAAATGTATCCTTATTTGACTTTATATAATTCAAAGCAATTTTAGCAGATTCAATCACGACCTCACCTAAAGAACCAGTAAGAACTAGTTCTTCTTTACCATCAAAAATGGTTGTCTCAATCGGCAAAATATCTCCTCCATATTGAGTATAGGCCATTCCATTTACAATTCCTATGCGATCTTCTTCTTGATTATCACTATATATGTATTTTCTAACTCCTAAATATTCCTCTAAACTTTTTTCATCTATTTCATACTTTGTTTTCTTCTTATCAACTACTATTTTTTTAACAATCTTTCTTAAAATAGTACTTATTAATCTATCTAGTTCTCTAACTCCCGATTCCTTTGTATAATTTCTAATTATCATAAGAATTATTTCATCAGAAAATACAACATCTTTTTCCTTTAAGCCATGCTCTTTTAAACCATCCTTAATTAAATGATTTTTAGCAATATCTAATTTTTCAAATTCCGTATAACTAGATATTTCAATTATTTCTAAACGATCCCTTAACTCTTCTGGTATTTGATATAAATAATTAGCCGTTGCGATAAACATAACATTACTAAGGTCAAATTCTTCTTCGATATAATGATCCATAAAGTATTTATTTTGTTCTCGATCTAAAACCTCCAATAAACTAGAAGCCGGATCGCCCTTAAAATCCTTTGTCATCTTATCTATTTCATCAATTATAAATACTGGATTCTTTACTCCTGCCTTTTTCATTCCTTGAATAATTAAACCTGGCGCTGCCCCAATATAAGTCCTTCGATGTCCTATTATCTCAGCTTCATCATTAACTCCACCCAAGGAAATCTTCGTTACCTTCCTATTTAGGCTTTTAGCAACCTTTTTAGCAAAAGTTGTCTTACCTACTCCTGGTGGACCTACTAAGCATATAATAGGGCTTCTAAGACCATCTGTATGCTGTTTAACAGCAAGGTATTCTATTACTCTATCCTTTACAGTATCTAATCCATAATGTTCACTATCTAAAGTTTCTCTTACCTTTGTTAAATCTTTTCTATCTACAGTTTCTTTGTGCCATGGTAATTCCAGTAACCAATCGATATAGTTCCTAATCATATTAGCATCAGGAGAAGAATAATTGCTTCTTTCATATTTATTAATTTCTAGATGCAACTTTTCTCTTACCTTATCAGGACACTTAATTTTATCAGCTTTTTCTCTTAAAACTTCTATTTCTGTTTGTTCTTCTTCATTTAATTCTTTTCTAATTGCTTTTATTTTTTCCTTTAAAAAGAATTCCTTTTGTGTCTCTTCTAAAGAGTCTGCTACACTATCTTCTATTTCTTGCTCTAGTCTTAATATTTCAATATCGCTATTAATATCATCTAAGATCATTTTTACTCTAATAGTTACTGATTTTTCTTTTAGATATTCTTGTTTTCTTTCGTATCCAATAGGTAGATACAAAACTATAATGTCAGTTAGTCTTTCAACATCAGTTATACCACTTGTTTGAGCAAGTATCGTATTTGACATATATGGCACTTCACTTACATAAAAATCAATATATTTAGTAAGTGCTCTTACATAGGCCATTTCCTCTTTAATAGATATCTCTTCTTTTTCCAAAACACTAAACAATGCTTCATATAGATTATCTTCTTTTGAGTAAGCATATATTTTAACTCTTTCTTCACCTTCGATAATTATCCTTGTTTTACCATTAGGCATATCTAATTTCATTTTGATTTTGCCAACAATTCCATAATTTGGTAGTTCATTAATCTCTGGTTCTTCTTCCAAAGTATCCTTAGGATTAACAATCAATATTTTATTATTATATAATTGCTCGCCTAAAGAAATTAATTTCTTTTCTTTATCGCTATCAAATTCTATTCTAATTTCGTTATATGGAAATAAAACCATACTTTTTAGTAATAACACCGGAAGATTGCTTTTCATATAGATAATACCTCCTTTAAAACATTGTTTTTTATTATAACTTTAAGAGGTAGAAAATGCAACTAAAATGACCCTTAATATTAATAAATAAAACAAAAAAAGAGATGTTTTCACATCTCTTAAAATTAAGCTACATTTTTTCTTGAATTAGATCTTGTATATACTTTTTGACGTCCACCAATTTCTTCAGTATTCGCTGAGTATCTACCTAACAATTCTTCAAATGCCATTAATCTTTGGTTGTTTTTAGATCCAACATATGCTTCTTCATCATCTGTTTGATAATTTGGATCTGTTTGATCTATATCTGCTGGATTAACTGTTGGTTGTGCTGTTGGTTGTACTGTTGGTTGTACTGTTGGCTCAGCTGTTTCTTGAGACCCAGAAATAATTGCTGCTTCTTCTTGTTGTCTTTTTAATTGAGCTAGTCTTTCTGCTTCAGCCTTTTCTTTAGCTATTCTTTCCGCTTCAGCATTTCTTCTTTCAATTTCCGCTAATTCTTGTTGTCTTTTTAGTTCAGCTTCTTGTTGTGATTTTAAAGCAGCTTCCATATTTTCTTTATAATTAGGATCAAGTGTAATACCACCTTCTGCTGCTATTTTATCTAGATCTTCTTGAGATGCTCCATTTTGAACAGCTTCTCTTAAATCATCTACTGTTTCTTCTATTTTTTCAGCTTGTTGTGCATGAGCTGCTGCTTCTTGAGCTTCTAATTGATTTTGTTGTTGAATTGCAGTTAGTTGCTCAGTTAAAGATAAATCTTCAAAAGAAACACTTTCTGTTGTTGTAGTTACTGTTGGTTTTATAGATGCTCCACTATTACCTGAATTATTATATGAATAATTTGGTTCTGCTTTTACATATTTTTCTCCACTGTGATAATAATATGCTTTTTCTGCTAAATCTCTTCTAACATTAATTAAATTAGCATATGGATTTGTTTTTCCATAAACACCTAATAATCTATCAACACCTTCATATGTTGTTCTAAATCCTATTAAATCATCTGCTTTTGAATACAATGCATTCTTATAGATTTGAACATCATCATACATTGATGGTATTGCTGCTATTTTATCTAAATCAACTTGTTTATTTTCTTGAATTAGTTGTGCATAATTACCAAGATTGTTTTTATTAAGAGCATTGATAAATGCAACTTTAGCTGCTCCAGAAGAAGTTACAGATAAATTACTATTCATCTTTAAAATCTCTTCAATCATTCTTTCTTGCTCTAATACACATCTATCATTTTTATTAGCATATTCATGGTTCATAGTATCATAAAGTGATGTAAATTCATAAGTAGTTTTATCTTTATCTTTAAGTGTAAAGCTTCCATTAACTTCTGTAAGATTAGTACCAGCTTTAGCATATCCTCTATCTTGGTGTAAATATAAAGCTTCCCCACCATTTACGTTTTCTTGCATTCTTGTAAATGCATCAACCATAGCTGCTAGTACTGTTTTGCTTGATTCAGATACATATGGAGAATGATCTTCTTGAACGAATATTCTATGCACTTCTGCAATAAAATCATCAGTATGAGTACTTGTTAATGTATTATTCATTCTATTACTATTAACTACGATTAACTTATCAAATAAGCCATTTAATAAGTCTGTAGTTATATAATCTCCATTAGTTAAATAATGGAAAGGTAATTTTTCAGTTGCTGTCATTCCATATGTTGCTAGAGTAAGATTATAATTTTTAAATCCTTCTAGTAACATATTATAAGTAACATCTTGCCCACCTGTTAATGCTAATAATTTATGTGAATCATATTGATTTACTAATGCTTTTGTAGCCATAAAATCTCTTGTAAACGAACTCAATAAATTATTTCCATCTTCAGCTAATCTAAAGTTACCATCTTTTGTCATTAATATATTAGCTTCGTGTCCATACGCTAAAGCACTTAAAACTTCATTTGCTTGAGCTGCATTTTTATAATTTGATAAGAAACTTAATACTTGTGGATTATATAAAAACTGTTGTGTGCTTTGCGGTACATTATATTTAACTATAAAATCATTTATTAATTTTTGTTGATTTACCGAAATATTTAACGGTGTTGGTGCTACGGTAGGGTTTTGTGTTTGTGGTGCTGGTGTTGGTTGTACAATTGGACCAGGTGTATTTTGTGTTTGAATAGTTTGTGTTGGAGCCTGAGTCCTTTGAATACCAAAATTATTATTATTGTTTGGAACCTGCTTCTTATTAGTTAAATGTTTGTCTAAAAAGTGAATTCCTAAAGCAGCGGATACAGCAGCAATAGCAGTTAAAATATAACCTTTTGCTCTCTTCCAAAAACTTGCTTTTTTATTAACTTTAATATTAGCAACTCCTGGTTGTACTGGTTTTACTGATTCTTTTTCTCCTGGAGTTGGTTGTACTGGTTTAGCTTCTCCAGGTTTTGCCGGTTCTTTATTTCCAGATATCGGTTGTACTGGTTTTGCTGCATTTTGATTTTGTACTGGTTTAGCTTCTCCAGGTTTTGCCGATTCTTTATTTCCAGGTACTGGTTGTACTGGTTTAGCTTCTCCAGGCTTTGCCGATTCTTTATTTCCAGGTACTGGTTGTACTGGTTTAGCTTCTCCAGGTTTTGCCGATTCTTTATTTTCAGGTACTGGTTGTACTGGTTTAGCTTCTCCAGGTTTTGCCGATTCTTTATTTCCAGGTACTGGTCCTACTGGACTGATTTGATTAAATATAGAATTATCCTCTGTTGGTGCTCCATGTTGACTTGCTGGTCCTTGGAATCTACTATCTTTTCCTAAAGCTCCACGCCCTTTATTAAATGCCTCATCGGATCTATTCAATACTTCATTTGTTCCCATTACTGGACCATATTGACGTGCTGGTAATTCTTTATTATTAACTTGTTCTTTTGAACCAGATTGATTAAATATAGAATTATTCTCTGTTGGTGCTCCATGTTGACTTACTGGGCCTTGGAATCTACTATCCTGTCCTAAAGATCCACGTCCTCTATTAAAGGCATCGTCTGATCTATTTAAAACTTCGTTTGTTCCCATTACTGGACCATATTGACGTACTGGTTCTTTAACCATTCTTTTTACCTTTTGAGAATCATCTTGTTTTTCTTCTACTGTTGTTGCTGATGATTTTTGCACTTCTTCTGTTACTAAATTATTAACAGATGAAGCCTGATTTACTAATTTAGCTAAAGTCATAGCTTCTATATTTTTTATTAAATTTGAATCTGTTAATCTAGCAGCTGTTATTCTTGCTTGCAATTTAGCCATTTCATCAACCATCTTAGGCGTCATAAGAGTTAAAAAACCACTTTCTAATGCCTGAAGGAATCCTCCTTCTTTTGTTAGGCTCATTCCCACTTTTTCAGCAAATTCATTAACTTGAATTAAATCTGTTATATGTGGTGTATCCTTTATAATAGGTGCTTCTCCATTTCTAAAGATTACTATTTTTTTGATTTCGTATTGATTTGTTTTTTCGTTTCTATCTAATACTACACTTACATTATTCATAAATTAACCCCTTTCTAAACAACTACTCGTGTTTTACCGGTTTTAGTATAGCCATTATTTATTAATGTCGTATCATTATATGTACTCCATTTATAATCTGTATAAGCTTCTTTTACTACTGTTCTTGTTCTTCTTCTATAGTTATATACATCTTTATATACTGGTACTCTAATTATATCATATCTAACAAACTTTGATACATAATCATATATATCAATTGTTCTAACTGCTGTACTTGTACAACTAGTTGTCACTCCTGATGTTACAACTGTATTTGTGTTTGTTACTGTTCCAACCTCTCTTGTATATTTATTCCATATTTTTCTTGGAACTCTTTCACAACCTGTACATTCCCAATCAAATCCTACAAATTCATATTTAACTGATAAAGTATTTGTTGTCCCGCCTGTTGTTGTAACCATACCTTTATATACCCATCCAGTTCCTTCTTTTATAGCATATGTTGTTTGAGATGTTGTAGTTCTATAATATGTATATCCTGTACAGTAAGTTTGTTGTGCTGTACCTACTTTAACCTGAATATTTTGGTATATTGCTTGTCCAGCTTCTTCTTTATAGTAATCAACAACTGTTGTCTTTCCTAAATCCTCTATTTGAATCAATGCATAATTTCCAAAATTTGGTTTATTAGCTGGATTATAAGTATATGTTTGCCATGCTGACCAATTTGAGTATTGTGTTGGTATATTTTTACTATATTCATATTGCTTTGTTTTCTTTGTTACTGTTATATAACAAGTTGCTGTTTTTCCTTTTGAATCCTTTACATATCCATATACCGTTGTTGCTCCATTATTTTTAACTATATATGATGTATTGTTTGCATATGTAGTTGTTGTTGATGATAATCCTAGACCAAACGCTGATATTGTTGCTCCATTTGTTGATTGTTTATTTTTAAATCCAATTGTTACATTACTTAAATAATAATTATTCTCTAATGTACCACTCTTAACCTCTAGATTACATGATGGTACAGATACTGGATCTGGTACTTGTCTATTTATCTTAATACTACATACTGCCTTTTTACCATTTGAATCCTTAACATATCCATAAATTGTATGGTTTCCATTTTGATTAACTATATAAGTGTTATTATTTGCATAGTTTTCTGTTTTTCCTAATCCATAAGCAGTGATTGTTGCTCCATTTGTTGATGTCTTGTTCTTGAATCCAATTGTTACATTGCTAATATATACTCCATTTGATAAAGTTCCACTCTTAACTTCTAGTACACAAGATGGTACAGATATTGGCGTAGTAGCCTTCTTATTAACTGTTAAATCACATATTGCAGTATTTCCTGCATTATCTTTAACATATCCGTATACCTTTGTTTTTCCATTTTCTGTTACTGTATATTTATCTTTAGAATTATAAACAGGAGTTGATACCTTATCCATTCCAAATGATTTTACCTTACTTGTTGAATCGTTTTTATTTAAACCTACAACAACGTTAGATATATAAACTCCATCGCTATCCTTAGTTCCAGATAATACTGATAAACTACAAGATGGTTTTACTGTATCTCTTTTAACGGTAATTCTACATGTTGATGTTCTACCTTTTGAATCTTTTACATAACCTATAACTGTAGTTTCTCCATCTTTTGTTATAGTATATTTATCATTATTAGTTGAAGATGGCGAACCACCTGATTGATATAAACTATAATTAACTATACTTGCATTATTTCCTGGTTTTTTAGATTTAAATGAAATTGTTACATTGCTAACAAACCATCCATTTGTTCCTAATGTTCCATTTGCTACCAATTCACAAGATGGTCCATATTGATTTGGTGTTGGTGTTGGATTTGGCTTTGGTGTTGGCTTAATTTCTTTTTCACATAAATATGTGCTTTCACAATAAGAATAACATCCAATATCAACTAAAATATAATCTTCTTCTTCTCCACATTTAAGATTAACCATCATTTGATAATAGCTATCCTTTTTTGTAAGACTTATAAAAGATCTATCCGTATCACACTTGTTTCCATCAAAATCCTTAATAGGTAATATATATTTACTGTCAATCATTTTACCTAGAGTAATAGTAACTGTATCTCCTACTTTCTCTGGCAACCTATCTTCTGTAAAATATAAAATCCCCGTTTCTTTCATAGTTTGAATATTGTCGTTAAACATTCTGTTCTTTAACCCTTCATAACCATTATCGTTATTAAATCCTGCCTTAGACAATAGCCATACTAATAGCAAAATAAATAAGATTACTAAAATTAAAGATATTAAAAATCTTACTAGTGGTAATCTTACTTTTCCTTCTTCTTCTGTATACATAAATTTTTCCCCCTTTATGAATTTATGTCGTGTATTGTATCATAAAATTATTATAAAGTCAATATATCCTTTGTTTTTATAACTTTTTATTAACAACCATAACACAATTATAGACCTTACCTTGTTATTTAACCATCTTTTTTAACCTTACCAAAGTACAACCAATATTAAAATTATCCAATTTATATTCTAATACTCTTTTATCATTTTTTAACACTTCATGCGCTTTTCTTTTTAATATTTGCTTACCTATTCCATGAACAATTGCAAATTCATTGTTTTCAAGAATCATTTGTTCATCTATAAATATTTTAATCTTAATACCAGCACTTACTTCATTTTCACCATGAAGATCTAATCTAGGCATATTATCTCGATATAACAGCATTATACTTTTCCTCGACTTCTTTTAACTCTGGTATTGAAAATCTACTTCCGATTTTCAAAACAGATAAGGCTCCACTTATATTTGAAAATAACATTGTTTTTTCCAAACTAAATCCTTGCGATATACAATATATAAAACTTCCATGATAAATATCTCCAGCTCCAGTTGTATCTATCGGTATTGTTCTAATGCTAGGTATCAATTTATAACCGCTATCAATTTTAGCAAAACTTCCTCTTTCTTCAAGAGTAACTACTATTTGACCTTTAAAATCTTTTTCTAATATTTTATAAGCTTCCTTTATAGATTCAATATCGCTATAATTTATTTCTTTCTTACTATAGGCTTCTAAAAAGTCATGAGAACATACGACATAATCCATAAGTTTACTTAATTCAACCGTTGATTCTCTTAGGCTTCCTGCATCGATAATTTTAATAGCATTAGGATTTTTTCTAATTACCTCTAAAGAAAATTCTTTTTCATAACCATCAAATAATATAATATCAAAATTATCCTCTATCAAAAAATCCTTCATTGCTATTTCTTTATCTCTATTTGTAATTATAGTTCTAGTACCAGTTGTCGTATTAGTAACTATATAGCTAACTGTCGTATTATGCTTATTTGTTATTTGTAAATATTTTCTATTTATGCCAATTTTATCATATTCATCTAATATTTTTTTACCGTAATAATCATTTCCAATTACTCCTGCTATAAAAACATCTAATCCCCATTTAGCCAATAAATATGAACAATTAGAGGCACTTCCACCACCGCATTCAACTTGTTTATTTAATCTAACTTTTTTGTTTTCTTCAGGATAGCGATCCATAACTAATGTTATATCATATGCTGATTGTCCGATACATAAGATTTTCATATTATTCACCTACTATACTAATTATAATAAACTTTTTTAATTATTAAAAGAAAAATGACCTTTATTGGCCATTTATTTTATTTATAAATTTTTTTGACATCTCGCTTAAAAGTTCTATATTTTTATCTTCTTTTTTAAATATAAAATCAGTATCTATTATTACATATTTATTATTATAAAACCCTATATTTTCAGCCTTTGCATCTGCCCATATATAACCCTCTTTATAAAGAGATTCTAATATATATTCAATAACTTTATCATCTATAATAGCATTGGTTTTTGCTTTGTCTTGTATTTCTAATCGCAAATATAAAGGCTTCTCACCATTATCCATAATATAATCTTCTTTTAAATATACATTGATTATATTACTATTATTAACTAGGCAATTGGATTTAGTAGGAACTCCTATTTTGATAATGTAATTATTAATTTCATATACCGATGAATATATACCACTGCTAACAATAGCTAAGTCTTCTACTTTTAAATTTCTTTTATTTAAAAAATCTAATAAATTTTTTTTAAACAAAATATAGTTTTTATCATTTACTATTAAAGAGCAATCAAAACCTTTAAAATTTTCAATAAGGTTTAGTATTGTTTTATCCGTTTTTAGCATTAGGAATAAACTGGTTCTTTATCCATCTCAATTGCTTCATTAAATTTTCTAGTTATTTTATCGATTAATTCAAGTTCTAAGTTTAATCCTTCTTCTAATGCAGCTTGGGCAACAGTATCAATAGTTACTGGATTTTATTTTTTTCTTGTTGGATCTGTACCATATTTTCTTTCGCTTCTTCTTAAAAGAGACGCAATAATATAATACATATTCTCCATTGCATTACAGTCTTCAAGATTTTGTACTACATTTTCATTTAATAATTCCGTTGCCTTTATTGTTTCTTCCAAAGTAATATCATAACCAAATTCATCAGAATATTGTTTTACCCTTTCCTGAGTAAAATTTGTTAGCTGTTCCCTTTCATTATTAAAACTTCTACGATTAGCATTATAAACTCTAGCTACAAATAAATATAATTTTGATTTTATAATTAATATTCTCCTCTTTTATCATTATAACATAATATTTCTTTTAGATATATTTTATAAGTTTCTTTTGACACTTCTTTCCATGTACTAGAAAGTGTTTTTTTAGCGTTTAATGAAACCTTCTTTAATAATTCTTTATCATTAATAATTTCTATAATCCTATTAGTATATTCTTTAACATCTAGACTTGATAAATAACCGTTTTTATTATCTTCTACTGTTAATCCAACCATACTATCTTTTATAAATAAACCAGGAGTTTCATTGATCGCTGCCTCAATTCTAACCAAGCTTGAAGTATCCATTAACGAAGGAAAGAGTAATAAATCCGCTCTTTTATAAATTAACGATAAATGATTCCTATCTACTATTCTTCCCGTTAATAAAACATTTTCTTCCATCTTATATTCTTTTATTTTTTCTTTAAGTTTATCATCATCAGGACCAGTTCCAACATAAAGCATTTTAAAGTCAACTTTTTCTTCTTTTAACAACTTTAACGAATCTAATAAAAAGAAAATATTTTTAACATCGCTTATTCTTCCAACAAAGATAAATACATTTTTTTGATTTTCTAAATTATATAGCTTATTTATTTCCTTAAACGATTCCTTATTTGTTTTAATTTCTTTTAAATCGGTTCCATTATAAACTACTAAAGGCTTCCCTTTATAACCAAATTTTTTAACCTCTTCAATCAGCGGATCATTAACCAGCAAAACCTTATCACATTTATTAAAAACATTATAAATATTCTTCATTAATGTTTTTGTTAAAGGCTTAATGTTAATTATTTTTTCTATTTCAAAATCGAATCTGCTATGAACTGTTCCAATACAAGGTATATTTTTTCTTTTTGCAAGATTAACCCCTAATTTCCCAATATTAAATGGAGAGTGAATATGAATAATATCAAAATTTTCGCCTTCTAGTTCCTTATAGGCTTTGGACCATGAAAATTTATGGGTAATAAATTTATATTCCGTAAAAATTATTGGTATTCCTTTTATAAGTTTAATTCTATAATTTTTATCACTAGGATCAAAGTCTTTATTAAAGGGTGCTACTACTACAACATCATTATATTTAGATAATTCTTTTGCAAGATTATCAACTGCTATAACAACCCCGTCAATTGCTGGATAAAAATTATCGATAAATAACCCGATTTTTAATCTCTTCATATAATACCTACTCTTTCTTACAGATAAACATTATATGTTCACTATATCCTAAAATACTCTTATCTTCAGAGGTCTTTTTTAGATAATCTAACCATATTTCAAATTCCTCTTTTGAAAAATTATTTACTTTATCTTTAATTAACCTTGTTAATCCATCTAATGAAACATGATTTATCTTAGTTATGTTATATTGCTTCATTAATTTTTCCATATTATATGGTTTCAAATAAGTAAAAACTTTATTTCTATCATATAAATTATAATATTGATCATATTCATCTTTGTAATTTAGCAAATAATTATCAAATCTATCTATCGCCTGCACAAAACTAAGATAACTAGATATTTAACTAAAATAAAGATACCCGCCTTTTTTTGCAACTCTAATTGCTTCCTTAATAGCAAGTTTTCTTTCTTCTTCATTCAAATGATATAGTGGCCCTAAACAAAGAACTATATCAAAAGAATTATCTTCATACATTGATAAATCTAAAGCATTTCCTAATACTGCATTTATTTTCATATTAGTTTTTATCTTACTTTTTAAAATAGCTAAATTTTTAGGGACCAATTCAACTGCTTCGACCTCATAACCATTATTAGCTAATTCAATTGAATAAGCACCAGTGCCAGCTCCTATTTCAAGAATTTTCATACCTTCTTTTAAATTTGTTTCAATCCAATATTTAGTCAAAAAGTATTCCGTCTGATGTTGATAATCCTTACTTAGCCTTTCATCTTCGCTATAATTATTATAATGATTAATTATCACGCTCATTTTAATTCACTTCCTTTTTTATATATATAGTTTCAACATCGTTTGCCGTGAACTTTTCAAAAAAATTAAATATGGCTTTATTTGGAGTGTACTTTCTATATCCTTGCGAAATAAGCAAATATCCTCTTCCTATTTTATGTATGCCCCTACATAAAGTTCCAGGTATTGGGAATAATAAGGGCGTTATAAATAGACCGATTTTGGTATTAGCAAAAAAGATATCCATCCATTTTGGTATATAGCCATCATGAAAATGTCCTGCTATTGCTAAATCCATATTCTCTCTAAAATCTTTTATTTTTTCTAATACAACGGAATCTCCTAAAAATAATGGAGAGTGTGTAATAAATACATTATATTTATCCTTCGGCATATTTAAACCACTATTTAAATACTCTTTTATAAAAAGTTCTCTTTCTTTTCTTTTTAAATAGGTCTTAACACTCGGATTAAATCCTATAAAGTTAATACCTTCTATTTCTACTTGTCTATTATTTAAAAAATAGATGTTCTTATATTTATTTAATGATTCTAGATATTCTATTACATTTAAGGTTTCTTCATATTTATTTTTAGAAATTTCTAGTCTATTAAAATGTGATACCTCATGATTTCCAGGTACAATTATTAATGGAGCTATTTTAGAGATATCCTTTAATGTTTTTTCAAAGAAATTTTTTTCTTTTTCGATATCTAAAAAATTTGCCGTTTCTATTAAATCTCCAGCTATTACAACAAAATTAGGTTTGCTCTTTTTAGAATAAACCACTAATTGACTAAATATATCCTTATTAACGCCAGGATGATAATGAATATCCGATACAACTAATATTTTTTTTACATCTTTAACTTTAAGAAATTTAGATTCTATTTTAAAATCTTTATTATAAAATTTTCTTTTAATTTTTTTATTATATCTCATTATTATATTCACTTTCTAATAAACCATAATCATAAAAATCACGATATTCTTTTAAAACGTTTATATATGCTTGCTTTCTTCTTGTTCCTTCGTGTTTAAATCCAAGCCTTTCCAACACTCTTTTAGATTTTTCATTACCTTCTATTGTATCGGCATATATTTTATTTAGTTTTAGTTTTTTGAATCCTATTTCTACTAATTTAGAACAACTTTCAAAACAATAGCCAAATCCAGTGTAATCTTTATCAAATAAATATGAAATTTCTGCATTATTATTTTCTTCATCTATTTTCAGTCCGATAAATCCAATAGGCGTATTATCTAAATAAACGGTGAGTGAACTAGCAATCCCGTTATTAAATCTCTCTTCTTTTTTCTTTAAAAACATTATTCTTTCTTCTTTAGTTTTTTCTTTTATTCCTCCTAAAAACATTTGAGTTTCATCTTGCTTATCCGTTTTTATAATTAAATCAACATCCTTTATTGAAGTTTTTTTAATAGTTAACCTTAAAGTTTTTAGTGGCAATAAAGATATAAATAATTCATTTTTCATAAATCCTCTTATTAGATTTATTTTAACATTAAGAAGCAAAAAAGACTAGAAATCTAGTCTTATTTTTTTATGGAGCCGTTATTTGTGCTGCGGTTAAGCTAGTTGGCCATGCATCGACTGTTATCCATCGAACTGTCGGAGTTCTAAGTAACGCTCTTCCTTTAAATAAATCCGCTGTTGCCTGATCTTTAAACCTAATCTCAACAATATTTCTATCGGTTGTAGTTAACACATTAAAAATTGCATCTGGTATAGCTGTATAACCATCATCGCTTAGAATATCAAATTGCACTGTAGCAGTTCTAACTCCTTCAAGCATGTAAACTAAATTCATACGCCTTCCAACCGTTTGTGGATTACTTCTAGTAAATACGGCTGTAGGAGATATAGTATATGTTCCATAAGGACCTTCATAACCAAGAGACACATATACAATATTATTGATTCTCCTAAATGCTAGTTTCCCAGCTCATATATTATTTGGTGCAATAGTTATTGCACCCGTATCGCCACGAGTTACTACCCAAACTTCAGTAGCTCCATCACCGTTTTTAGTCCACTCCCATGCTCCAGTTCCTGCTCCATTAGTTGATATATAACGTGTTCCTGAAGTTTCTGTTCCTGTAATAATTCCAGCAGTTGTTTCAGGTTTGTCAGGTCTTCCAGGACCTGTTTTAGATAAACCGCTAAGCGTTTTCCATTGAACATTATAATTATCTGAGCCAACTTTCGTAAGAATTTGTCCGTCTGTGCCACCACTTGGTAAAAATGGTAATACAAAATTTATAACTTGATTAGGAGCTGTTCCTGTAATAGTTATATTAGGTGCACCATTAGTAACCGTTCCAACTGTTAAACTATTTGGAGCTCCTTGTGGGCCTTGTATACCCTGTTCTCCGGTATCTCCTTTATCTCCTTTAGGCCCTGGCATTCCTTGTTCTCCCTGAGGACCTTGAGCTCCTGTATCTCCTTTATCACCTTTTGGACCTATAGGGCTTTCTTCTCCAGAAGTTCCCATTTCACCTTGTAAATCGCTAATAGCAACTATAGGATTCCATTTTTCTTCTTTCTCATAGCTCCATTCAATATGAGTAGAAGTTTTTCTAATCTTAATGCTTTTTCCATCTTCTCCAGGTTCCCCAGTAATTTCTGTAACAGTAGTTAAATCTCTCCAACTACCATCCTTATATTTCCATTGAACAGCATTATTATTCATTCTAATTCCAACATCAGTTGATACAACTTAAGTAATTCTATCTTTTTAAATCAATATAATATTATGCTTATAAATTATTTATAAACCACTTTTATAAAGATCTTCTATTAATATTTTTATTTTTTCTCCTTTTGTTTTATCATATTTCCATAAATAAAAGAGTATTTGTATTATTTATCTCTATGATATAATTTAAAATATATGAGGTAAAATATGAAAAAGAGGAAATTATTCTTTATTGTCTTAATAATTTTATTACTTACAGGATGTGAATTTCTTTTTTTAAAAAAAGAAGAAAATAATAAGAATACTGAGAAAAAAGAAAATATTAATAACAAGAAGAACACTATAAAATACGGGGTGTTTCTAGGTATAAACGAAGAAGAATCCTATAAATTAAATAATTATGATATTGTTGTTATCGATCCTTCTGAATTTTCTTCACAAAAAATAAAAGAACTTAAAGCTAAAAACAAAAAGGTTTACGGTTACTTAAATATAGGTCCAATTGAAGAATATCGTCCTTATTTTAGTAAATTTAAAGATTTATTTTTAGGTACATTGAAGATTGGCCCGATGAAAAGTGGATTGATGCATATAATCAAAGATGGCAAAACTTTATTGTTAATGAGTTAGCAAAGAAATATGTTGATTTAGGTTTAGATGGATTTTTTCTTGACAATGTAGATGTCTATTATAACTTTCCAAGAGAAAATATCTTTAATGGTATAAAAGACATCTTAATTGGACTAAAAAAATATAAAATAACACTAATTATTAATGGTGGAGATACCTTTGTTTCAAAATGTATCGATAAAGGTATAGCTAAATCTCTTTTTGATGGCATTAACCAAGAAACTGTTTTTACAAGTATTGATTTCGATAATAGTAGATATGGAGTTCAAGAAAAAGAAGAGACTATATATTTTAAAAATTATCTTTTTAAAGTTAAAAAAGAAGGCTTATCCGTTTATTTACTAGAATATTCAGCTAATAAAGATCTTTCTATAAAAATCGATGCCTATTGCAAAGAAAATGGATTCTTATGGTACAATGCTAAAGATATAGAATTAAAGTAAATTGACACTTAAAATAATAAAAGTTTTTACATTTTATTATTTATATTATAAAATTAAATAAAGAAAGGTGAATATTAATGGATAATACAGGATTATTAGATATAGAAGATCTAGAAAAAGTTGGTGCTGGGAAAACAACTGAATATTTAAAAGAACAAATAGAAAATATTAGAAATAAACAAAATAGTGGAATTCCTTTAACTCAAGATGAAGAAGCTATACTAAAAGAAGAATTATATATATTAGGAAATGAACAAGCTAAAGAAATAGGAAAAGGAATGCATCAATAATAAACCCCGTTTCAAACGAAACGAGGTTTTTTTTAAACTTTATTTCTTTTTTTCTGTCATCTCAGCTAAAGTCTTTGTAAAATTATTTGGAATAAAAACCTGCCAAAAAGCCGATTTAGAAGCTTCTTTTTTTTCTCCACAAATTTCCATTGCAATTGTTCCTTTATAACTTCCTCTAAAAACTTTATAACTATCTTCATTTCTATACATTAATATATCAACAATTTCTGCGTTTCTATTTTCTTTACTATCCATCTTTTTTATTAATCCTTCAGCATCTGTTGTTATTCTGCTTCTCTTAGCAAGCACACCAGGTTATCCATCAAAAGCATCAATATAAACTACCGAATCAATTACAAAACAAGGTTCCTTTATTATCTCATAAGCCGCATCTAGTTTAGCGTTAGCAACTATCGCCACATCATAATCCTCCAATTCTGGTAAATCGATGCTTTCAAAAACTACTGGAATATTCTGTTCTTTAAATTGCTCCTCGACATGTATAATCTTTCCTTTATTGCCCGATACAAATGTTACTGTCATATTACCCCCTCCTGATATATAATATAAATCTAAATGAGGAAGCATTTATGTCTATTTATTTTTTTTATATAAATTTTTCCTTTTTGAAATAAATATAACATTTATATAAAACAAAATAATTCCTATAATTATATATAAGTAAAATGATATTCCATATACTTTTAAATTTTCTTTTCCCTTATCAAATGTATTATAATTTAAAACAAACGAAGAAACTAACATTATTATATTTGAAATTAAAACCATATAATACTTATTAACCATTCCAAAAACAAAAATTAACACTATAGAAATAATCAATATATAAGTTGTAACTATACCAATATTCGCCCTATTTTCTATTGAAGAAAACCCTAAAGTATTTAACCGCGCATACTCATTAATCTCAATATTTTCAATTATTGAAATATCTACTACTTCTTTGTTTTTCATATTAAAATTAGGTTCATTTGGATTATTTAACAAATATTCTCTATATTTCCCAGTTGCACTCTCATAAGGAAGAAATAATCCTATTAAAGAAATAATACTAATTACACAAATTATAAACCTATAAAGACCTATTTTATTAATTATTTTTTTCGTATTTAACACCTCTATTTATCTTATTTTACTATTTACTCAAGAAAATTACTATCATTATATATTATTTTTTTATTTTCGTATTCTGATTTATAATAAATAAATAATTCCCTATTTTTTATTTCTATTTCTACTTCAAACTCCAAATTTTTTTCTTTAACAGGTCTTATTCCTAAATTTGCAAACCCTTCGTCTAGATAAACTTTCGCGTCCAAACATGGTTGTCCTAACAAAAAGATAAAAGACCTAGAAAAAACATATGTATGACCATCTTGAGGTGGACTCCAATATCTCCATAAAGATTTATTATAATATTCATTTGGAGATTTAATTTCTTTAGGAAGACCGGTATTTAAATCAATATCATTTGGATCAATTAAACCGGGAGATGCTACCAAATAATCACTAATCTCATTAGAAGTTGTATCCAGAAACTCAATAAAAGTAGAATCAGTTAAAGAATTTAGCATTTGATATTCTTTCTTTTCTTTTGACTCAAAATAAACCTTCCAATAATCAGACAAACTAAGCATACTAACATTTAAATAATTACAAAGCTCTTTTGACTTTCTATAACTTATATTACAAATACGATTGCTTTTATCAATATCTAATTTATATTCATATTTTTTTATATAATCATTCATCACTAAAAAGTTTCTTGATACCCATTTATCAATAGAATTATAATAAACAAATTCACCTGTTTTTCTAAGAACAGCTTCAATAGCAGGCGCTATTTTTTTGCGAGATATTTGTTTAAACGCTTTAGTTATCTCCATATAATTATCATTTATTATAATATCAGCATTTTTAAAGCTTACTTTTACAATTTTACTCAATAATTCAATACATTTTTCTCTTACAATACCAGAAGTTTTATCATCAAAAACATAATAAATTCTTTCTCTATTAACTGTTAAATTGTCCTTATTATATTCAACTACCTTAATAATCGATAGATAATAATTATTTTCCTTATTATCGTTTTTAGCAATGTTAATAATCTTTTTTATATTGTTTTCAAAATTTATTTCATCAATATAATCAGTTACCTTTAAAACTGCAAATCCATAACCAAAATATCTTTTATAATCTCGATAATAAAGATTAACCGGATCTTTTTCTTTAATTAATTTATTCATTAGATTTATATAATGATTATTATCGTCTTTAATGCTTGATCTAGTCTTTATTAAATCCATTACAACACTATCTATCATAGTCATTTTATGAACTACTCTGTTTTCAGTATCCATAAGCATACCTGAATAAAAAATATCTGCCATTTTCTCATCAAAATCAAAATTAGAACCAATAAACTTAATAGCAATAAGTGCTGAACAAGATCCTATTAGTTGAATATTAAAAGGAATTATTATATCTCCAGATTCTAGTTCTTTACTTTTACTGTGATGATCCGTTACACTTACCACATACTTTTGATACTCTTTTTGATAATTTTGATCGGTATAAATAATTTTAACCAACCCGGTATTAAGTAATTTTTTAAGATCTATTGTATTTTCATAAATAAAATTTTCATATATAGACTTTCCAAAAATAAGTTTTATTTCATTTGGAAGTTCACTTGATTGAACAAATGGTAGATAGACAAAATTTTTGTTATTGTTAATTAAATGAAGACGAAAACTTTCCATAATAGAAGTAACTACGGTATCCGAATCAGGATTCTTATGTCCCATAACAAAAAATAATTGCTTTTTATTTTCAACACCATCATTTAAAAAATCTTTAAGATTATCAATATATTCTTTAAAATCATTATAAGTTATTTTATGCTTACCAAAAAAACCTTTATTAACTAAATTTAATCCTTCATTAAAACACTTTTCTTCTTCTATTTTTCTTAATTCGTTTTCCGATAATAAAGATTCTGGTTTTTCTTTTAAGCATAATCTGATCATTTGCTTAGGTTGTTTGGAATCAGCCGGTATTCCTAAATCTAGTGAAACACAAGCAGTTGATGTTACATAGCCTCTTAAAGCAAAACAAGCACTAAGTTTAGTAACACTTAGATCTGGAGACCAATATTTCATTAAATAATGATTTTTTGATTTTTTTCTTACCTTAAATGGATGTCCGGTTTCAATATTAATATCACTAACCTTTATCCACCCAGGTCTTCCAGTTACTATTTCTTCGTAGATTTTTTCTCCATCATATTCATATTTATTAATAACAATCGGATGATCAATATAGGAGCCATCTCGTAAATAAACTCTATCAAGAATCTCAGTAAATTTAGGAGAGACTAACTTTTCTAAAGCTAAATAATTTTTATCTTCTAAAAGCTCATTATATAAAGTCCAATATTCACTTGGAGATAAAATTGTTCCGTTTAAATAACTAACAAGTTTTTTAGCATCGTCAAAATCAATACACATTATATTTCCATAATCGTCCCACTCTAATTCAATATTATGCTTATTGGCAATACTTAAAGTATTAGTATCCGCTTTTAATGGATCCAAACTAATATATAGAGCTAGTTTTTTAGAATATATCCAATTCATATCATATCCCTCACTTATAATAATAGCATAAAAAAAGATTAAGTTTTATCCTAATCACTTTTTACTTTAACTTTTTGCAATGCATTTTCAAACTCTGATCCAAAATCAAATTTTCTTAGTTCTTCTTCATGAATTCGCATTCTAACTAAAGTGTTAGCCGCTAATAAAGCATTTTCTCCTTCAAAGTAATAAACATCTTCTCCTATTAACTTACAAGTGTAACCTTCTCCAGTCATTATTGTTGCTGCTCTATTATAAGCCGTCTCCTCAACACATCCCTTATTAATAATAGCTATTTTCCCACTTATCATTAATAATATTTTAGTATTATCTTCTTTTTCTTCTTCAGGCTTCATAGTTTGAATAATTGCCGGACTTGGCTTTGGCTGAGGAGCTGGTGAAACCTCCATCCCTTCATTTGAATTTGAAGATAAAGCACCTGTAATAACTAAAGTTGCAAGCATTGCTCCACCAAGTGCAAAAACAGGTACTGCTCCTTTCCACATTCTAGGTTTTACTGATAAATTTTTGATTTCAGCTCCATTTTCTTTTCTATTTTTCATAATACCCCCTATAAACTATAAAATATTATAACATATAATTTCTCTTTTTATTATTTTTTATTTTCTAAAGTACACGCCTTAACAAATGAGTCAAATAAAGGTGCTGGTCTTAAAGGACGAGATTTAAATTCCGGATGAAATTGACACGCTATAAAATGTTTTAGTTTAGGTAATTCTATTATTTCAACTAAATTTGTCTTTTCATTAATACCTGAGAACATCATACCTTTATCTTCCAACATTTTCTTATAATTATTATTAAATTCATAACGGTGACGATGTCTTTCAAAAATAATTGGTATTTTATATATCTTATATGCTTGACTATCCTTTCTTAAAGTACATTCATAATTACCTAATCTCATTGTACCACCCATATTAACTATCGCTTTTTGATCAGACATTAAATCTATTACCGGATCTTTAGTAATATCATCAAATTCTCTTGAATTAGCATCTTTTATCCCACAAACATTACGAGCAAATTCTATTATGGCTAACTGCATCCCTAAGCAAATCCCTAAAAACGGAATATTATTAGTTCTTGCATAATTTATCGCTTCAATCTTTCCTTCAATTCCTCTAGATCCAAATCCACCTGGAACAATAATTCCCTTAGAATTTTTAAATATTTCTTTTAAGTTTTGTTCATCTTCTAGTTTCTCAGAATCTACCCAATTAATTTTAATTTTTACATCATATTTATATCCTGCATGATTAAGCGCTTCCACGATAGATATATAGGCATCATGTAATTCAACATATTTACCAACTAAAGCTACCTCTATTTCTTTATCTAAGTTATTAACAGTTGTAATTAGTTCTTTCCATTCTATTAAGTCGGCCTTTCTAATTGGTAGATTAAACTGTTTTAAAACGATTTCATCTAACTTTTGCTTATAATAATTTATAGGTAATTCATATATATTATCTACATCGACAGAGTCAATTACATTCTCCTTTGGTACTGAACAAAATAAAGATAACTTTTCCTTAATACTATCAGGCGTTTCAAAAGGAGTTCTACATACTAAAACATCTGGCCTTACTCCTCTATTTTTTAAATCTTTTACACTATTTTGCGTAGGTTTAGTCTTTAACTCATTAGATCCTTTTATAAAAGGAATTAAAGTACAATGAACAAAAAAGGCATTTTCACTTCCTTTTTCATATTGAATTTGTCTAATCGCTTCAATAAATGTTTCTGATTCAATATCTCCAACGGTTCCTCCAATTTCTGTTATTACAATATCTGCTTCACTTGAACGTGCGGCTTCATATACTTTGTTTTTTATTTCATTAGTAATATGTGGAATTATCTGAACTGTCGCTCCTAAATAATCTCCATGTCGTTCTTTTTCTATAACCGATTTATAAATTTTACCGCTTGTAATATTAGAAGAATAGTTTAACTCCTCATCGATAAATCTCTCGTAATGCCCTAAATCAAGATCTGTTTCGCATCCATCTTGAGTTACAAATACTTCTCCATGTTGAATAGGATTCATCGTACCAGTATCAACGTTAAAATATGGATCAAACTTTTGCATAAAGACTTTATAACCACGAGATTTAAGAAGCAGTGCAATACTACTTGCTGTAATACCCTTTCCTAATCCTGAAACAACCCCACCTGTTACAAATACAAATTTAGCCATAATACCTCCCTAAAAAAAAACCAGCAAGAGGTGCTCTTACTGGGCTCTTATTAATTATAACATCTTTTTTAATTTAATGTGTATAAAATTTTTTTATTATTTTAAAATATAATAATAACTAACCTCATCATAATATTTATCATTATCTTTTATACCATTTGGTAAGTTTCCATACTTTTTAAAGCCCATCCTCTGATAAACAATTTCTGCATCTGTTCCACCTCTTACCGATAATGTAATTATTTCTATTCCTAGCTCTAAAGAATATTTTAAAACTTCTTTAAATAATTCCTTACATATTCCTTTTTTTTGATACTTTTCGCTAGTTACCACCGTATATAATGTTCCAATATGTTTATCAATTGAACCTTGCTTATATTCTAAATACATGGTTCCTACTACCTTATCATCATATTCAGCAACTAAATATAGCCAATTTCCATTATTATTCATTGATTCAACATTATTTTTAACATTTTCTTTTAATATATCTATTGGTATTCCTTCAAATAAATATTTTTTTAAATCTTTATAATCATCTAGTTCCATTTTTCTTACTTTTATCATAATTCCTCTTTTCATATTTTATTAACTCTTTATATAATTTAGGCGTTTCTTTTTCTAACAATTCATCATCTTTAAATAAGTTAACAATATATTCTTTTCCATATTTTTCATAAACATATTTAAACATTAAATAATAATTAAAATACCTAGTTCCCCCCATTGTTAGTTGTTCTAAAGTCGCATCAAAACTAGAATAATCATATTGTTGATGTTGCCCAGCTAGATAGGTTGCCATTCCTTCTTTAATCCATGGATATTTTTTCAAATTCGAAATGTATCTTTGGCAAATGTGAACAAATTCATGAATAATTAATTTTATCCAATCACTATCAGTTGATTTATCATGCACTATAGTTTTTTTTAATTCTTCTAAAGATAAAGTATAAATAGTATCGTTTTCTATAAATCCACAAACCCACATTGGTATATCTTCGATTTTTTTATAATGTGGAAAAGTTTCATAAGCTTTTTTTCTAAAATCATCTAATGAACTATATATTTTTAATCCAGCTTTAGCATATTTATTTCCCAATTCAAAAAATATTATTGCTTTTTCTATTTTTTTCTCTAGTTCTTTTAAATTTTTTTCAATTTCATTTTCTATTAAATTATCATATCTAATTAGTAAATATTTTGTTTCTTTAACCATATTATTACTCCACTATTTATAAAATTAATCTTTTTTTCTTTTTTATTTCATCTCTTAATTTCATCCATAATTTGCCTAGATTATTTTCGCCTTTTCTATCCTCACCCCAACCCCAAAAAGAATCTTTTGGTGAATCTTCAACTATTAAATAATCCTTAGTGTCTAACAATTTCTTTTTAACATATGGATTTTGTTTTATCTTATGTCTTAATAATTCTTCCATTATATCTAACTTTATTAAATCCCAGTCTTTTCTTTGCTTATCTATATTTTCATAGGCAATTTTTTGAGCCTCATGAGCTGAATTACTATTTTTAATTTTCTCAACTATCTTCTCATCGCTCCCCATAAAGCATGCTGTTTGAAAAGCTTCCTCCAAAGATGAATACAAATACCCATTCCATCTAACTTTAAATGATGAAAAATTATCAAGTGGATAAAATTCTCTTGGATAGAATCCTATCACTTCATTAAATTTTTCGGCCATCCAAGTATCCCTATATTGTTCTAACTTAATCATATATCCTTCTCCTTTTCTAAGAAAAATATATAATAGTTATAGGTAATATTTACGTCACATTAATATTTATCATCTAAAACTTCTATTTTTATAATTCTATCTAAATAAAAATGTCTAATTTCTTGTTTATTCTCACAAAAGGCTGCAACTCCCCATTTATTATCTAATGCGATCATTTCATATGGTCTAATAATTCTATTTGTCATCTTACTATGTTCTATTGAATAATATTCGATATAGCATTTATTTCTATTATTAATAGATTTACTTAATATATTGTAATATTCTTTATTTTTAAAAAAAGAAAAAGTAGTAATTACTACTTTGTTCCATATACTCTATCTCCAGCATCTCCAAGCCCTGGTAAGATATAACCAATATCATTTAAACATCTATCGATAGATGCACAATAAATCTTTACATCATCATGTGCTTTTTTAACTGCCTCTATTCCTTCAGGAGCGGCAATTATACATAAAAATTTAATTTTTTTAACTCCATCTTTTTTTAGCCTGTTTATTGTTGCTATTGCACTTCCTCCTGTTGCTAACATTGGATCTAATATAAATACTTCTCTTTTATCAATATTCTTAGGCATTTTGTAATAATACTCTACTGGCTCTAAAGTTTCTTCGTTTCGATAGAGTCCGATATGACCTATCTTAGCGGTTGGTAATACTTTTAAGATACCATCTACCATACTCATACCCGCTCTTAATATTGGTACAAATGCATAATCATCTTCATTTATACATTTGGTATCAATTTTTTCAAGAGGTGTTTCAACAGTTGTATCATGAAGCTTAGCATCTTTCATCGCCTCATAACACAATATTATCGATAATTCGCTAATTAATTCTTTAAATTCTTTTGTACCTGTTTTTTTATCTCTAAGTATCGATAACTTATGAGTTATTAATGGATGTTTTGGTTCTATTTCTTTCATTTTTTCTCCTCTGGTATTAATAAATTTAATAAGATACCAACTATTGCTGCTAGGCTCATTCCAGAAATTGATACTGTAAAATCTCCACTAGCAATAGTAATAGCTGCTCCTCCAAGACCAAGTACTAACATAGATGCAGATACAATTACATTTTTTGTATTAGAAAAATCTACCTTATTATCTATTAATGTTTTAAGTCCATTTACTGAAATAAATCCATATAGCAGGATTGATACTCCTCCTAATACCGCATTTGGTATCGATGAGATAATTGCTGTTAATTGTCCTAAGAAACCAAATATAATAGCAATTATTGCTGCTAGACCTGTTACCCAAACTGAAGCAACTTTTGTCATTCCTACAACTGATGTATTTTCTCCATAAGAGGTATTAGCTGGTCCTCCAAGTAATCCTGCAACAGAAGTTGCTATTCCATCTCCCATTAAAGTTCTATCTAATCCCGGATCTTCTATTAAATCTTTATTAATGATCGCTCCTAATACTTTATGATCTCCAATATGTTCTGCAATTGTAACAAGGGCGATTGGAGCAATTGTAAGTATCGCTTTAAAATTTAAATCATAATGTATAAATGGTATATAAAAACCTGGTTTTGCAATAATACTAGCATTTTTTATCGCTGTATAATCTACTTCTTGTAAAATCATCGCAATTACATATCCAGCTGTAATTCCCATCAAAAATGGAATTACCTTGAAAAACCCTTTTCCTCTTATTGCTAAAACTGCAGTAGTAAGAAAAGCTGTTAAAGCAATCACAATGTTTTTCCACGGAACTGATGCTTTATCTAATCCTATTTGTGAGATTGCTGCGGGTGCTAATGATAAACCGATAATCATTATCATCGGTCCAACAATAATAGGTGGTAATAGTTTATTTATCCATTTCTTTCCAACCAGTTTTATTATAATAGCAAAGATTACATATATTAATCCAGCCGCTATTATTCCAGCAAAAACACCTTCTCTTCCACCAATAGCACTCCCAGCTATCATTGGTGCTATAAAAGCAAATGAACTACCTAAATATATAGGACTTTTAGCCTTGGTACAATAAATATAAATTAAGGTACCAATTCCTGATGTTATTAAAGCAACAGGTATAGATAATACCTCATATCCAACCTCATTATTAACAAGTATTGGTGCTAAAACTGTCGCACCAAACATTGCAAATACATGTTGAATTGAAAGTAATATCCATTTAAGTCGTGGTGGTTTTTCATTTACATCAAGTAATAAATTATTTTTCTTCATTTTCTCCTCCTTTTTAAAAATAATTTGAGGTTAAAAAAAATATCATCCCTATATGATGATATTAATTTACTAATACTGAATAATTAAGAACAAAAAGATTGTTAATATTTAATAATCTATGCAAGTCTATTTTGCTTTTAATTATCTTCATATCATAACCCTCTTATAAAAGAATAACACAACTTATTTTTTCTTTCAAGATTTTTATTTAATTAAATTTATATAAATTAAAAAAGACTATTTAATAGTCTTTTTATTCTGTTACAAAAGGAACTTCACTTATGCACTTATCCTGTTCCAAAGCGTAGTCTTTTGGGCATTCTTTAGTAGAATCTTTCTTTTCATATAAATAACATTTATTATTGCTTTTTGTATACCCTGCTGGACACGTATAGCTTATTATTTTTGCTACTGTATTATAACATTAATTATTGTATAAAGTTGTTCTAGGCAAATGATTACAGTTTCTTATTACCCCCGCAGGAGAACCATTATAATAACAAATGGAATGCGGAGCATCAAAATAATAGGATTTATCATCTCCTCCACATGTATCGTAAGGCGGATTATACTCTCTTTTCTTCATATAACAATAAAGATATCCTCCCGGCTGAATCTTTTCAATTAATGTTCCATCAAGACAGGGTTTATTTTGATGCGCTGATGATTTTGGATCTTTACCACAATATTCTGTTAATTTTATGTCTATTGAACCATCTGGACACTTAGCTACTTTTGTTAGATGTTTCACCGTAGTTTTTATACATTTCCCGTTTTCTAATTTTTCTTCTTTTGGACAATTAAAGGTAAAATTCTCTTCTTTTCTACACTTATTTTCTACCTTGGTATATCCTTCAGGACATATATCCTTTTGTACCTCCTTTTCTTTTGAACCTTCTTTTTTTTTGTTGCTAAAAAATAAATTGTTATGCCGCTTCCAATTAGGTATAATACTAAGATTGCAATGATGATTTTAGATTTCAAATTCATATCTAACCTCCATTTTAATTATATTATATCTCAAACAAACAAAATGTAAATAATTTAATCTATAAATATTATTTAACAAAAAAGATTAAGTTTTACCTTAATCTTTTATTCCTATTTATTTTGTTTTAACAAAGCTTGTACTGCTGTTATGTTCTAATGAAATATGACTAAGAAGGCGAACTTAATCATTATTATAAATTTTTTTCAATTTCTTTAAAACCATTTCTGCTCCATAACCATAGTGGTGTATGAATATCTATAGGTTTGTATTTAGTATTTTGTAATAGTTTATTCCACCTATCAATAACTATTTCTTGAACATTGCTTTTATTTAATTCCTCATCAGTTATTAATCCCAATCGATGAGTAGATTTCACTACATGTGTATCTGGTGCTACATTTAATTTTTCAATATTTTTATATTTTTGATTAGTATATTGATAAATAACATATAACCAATAATTACATATTTTATTGCCAAATAGATATGGGAAGTCTTTTTTGTTTTTAACTTGTAAAATATTTCTAATTCTATCAACACCTTTACTTTCTTCTTCAAATAAGTTTCTAATATCGCCATCGTATAAATTAACAATTGTCTTACATAAAGTTATCCAAATTTTTGTTTGCTTTTGTTTTTGCAAAGCAACCTTATATTTAGTAAGAGCATATTGAACATCTTTTAAATCTCTATTAAGTACTTCTCGAGGATTAAAAACAAATCTAGTTTCTAAATCTTTATATGTTTTATTTGCACTTTCCCATAATTTATAAGAATTTTTTTAATAATTTAATGCCATTGGTAAAGTAAAATATAAATAATTTTCTAAAGAATCTTTTGGTAGCCTGGATTTTCATCTTCAGGCATTTTTTCACCACCTAAATAACCTGTTTGCCACATTTGGATTAAACTTTCAACCTTATTTAATAACTCTTTTTTATAACACTTCCCAATAACCATTTTTGTCCGAACCCACTCTTTCTATAATATTATTATCAGTCAATATCTTAAAATGTCTTTTTATAGTTCTAACATTAACATCAAGTATTTCCGATGTTTTATTTTGAGTGATATATTTATCATTAATAATTAGTTCAACAATTCTATTTTGAATTTCATTCATAACAAATTTATTATTTCTAATTATTTTATCTAATGATAAATTAATCATTTTTAAAATAAACTTTATAAATACATTAGCATTTTCATTAATATGACATTGTTTAATAGATAAATAATATTCTTCTTGGTTTAAGTATATTTCTTCTTCAATAGGAATAAATTCAAAATCTTCATTATAATTAATTAACATTAAACTCATCCAAAATCTTGCTAGTCTACCATTACCATCAGTAAATGGATGAATCGAAACAAAGTAATAATGAAATATAGCAGATAATATTATTAAATTTAAATCACTATTACTTATATATTTAAATAAACTTTTCATTAATGAGGGGACTAATATTGAATCAGGAGCCATATAAATTATTTCTTCTCCTTTTTTTACACCTTCTCCATGGTTTCTATACCCTCCATTATCTTCATCAAAATATTTCGTGATAATTTGATGAGCTTTTAAAAAATCTTTTTCATTTTTATAATCAAAATCATTAATAATGTTATATGCTTCAATTGCATTTTTAACTTCTTGTACTTCATCTCTTTTTCCAAGAACATTTTTATTATTAGAAATATTTTCCACATCAAATAAAGATAATGAATTTGCTTCTATCGATAAAGATGAGTGAATTGATCTAATTTTTGATTTTTTTACTAGATATTTTCTTTTTTGTTTATCATTAATCTTAACAACATTTAACTTTGAATCAATGCTTTCTAACAAAAAAAGGGCCTCATCATCAAAATTAAACACTGGTTTTACTTCATCAAAAAGCTTCATTATATCACTCCTTTTACTTCTTAAGTATAACATTATGTCACCCTAAATGTCACTGTATTTTATCAAAATAAAAAGACTAGACAGTTCATAATCATCCCTATTAGTCTTTTATTTTTCTATTTCATTGTGTTCTTAAGTTCTGCTTGTGCAGTAGTTTTCAAAAGAAGGCGATAAAGAGTATTTCCTATAAAAAATCAATGATTAAAAAGAACCAGCCTAATTTATCATTTAAATATATAAATCTACAAAAAACTCGTCATATTTTTTAACTAGTATATTATTGTCGTTAGCATATCGTTTTATGTCATCTTTTGTAAAAACGAATTTTGCTATTAAAATTGTATTTTCTACCTCCTCTTCCATTTTATCATAAATATTTAATTTCCATTCAAATCTATTATTAAAAACAATTATTTTTTTCACTAAAACATCAATTAGCTCATCTGATATTTTATCTTTATCAAAATTCAAATTTATTTCAATATTCTTTTTTAATGAATTTAATTTATCAATTAATGTAGTTTTTGCTGCTGGCTTTTTCTCTTGTTCCATTATTAATTCATTAACTTCATTTAATTCTTTTTCTAATTCCTGTCTCTTTTCAACAAAATTATCTTTACTAATCAATTCATTTAAATAACTGTCTAATAATCTATTTTGTTTATTGGTAATATTATCTTTTCTTTTTCTTAATAATTCTAATTCAGTTGGATCATCATCATCATTTATTTTTTTGATGGCATCATCCAAATAATTGTTAGTTATCTCTAATATTGTATCCTTATCTTTCCATATAGTATCAAATATCCTTTGAAACATTAAATTTAGTTTCCATTCTGGAATCATTTTGGAATCACATATACCTTCAATACTTAATCCCTTATTGAGTCTTGTTTGTATTGTCCCTGTTTGTATTTGTTTATAGCATTGATAACACCAAGTATTACCATCTTTATGTTTGTGATATATTTTTCTATTAAATGATCCTCCACATTTACAAACTAACTTTTTACCCCATATACTTTCTTTACCACGATTACCTATTCCTCTAGAAGTATTAGAAGATGTTATTACCTTTCCGTTTTCATCTAATTTTTCTTGAACCTTTTCAAATACTTCCTTACTAATAATAGGTGTGTGTCTTCCCTCAACAATTACTTGCTCCACTTCACCATTATTCTTCTTATGTTTTTGTTCAAGATAATCTGGTACAAAAGATTTTCTATATACTATAGTTCCACAATAAAATGAATTCCTTAAAAATCTTACAATATATGATTCACTCCATCTATTTAACCCTGTTGAAGTTAATCTTCCTAGTTTTTCTAATTCATACTTTATTTTTTTAGAACCATATCCTTTTAAATATAGATCATAAATTAGTTTTACAGTCTTAGCTTGCTCTTCATTTATAACCATATCTTTACCTACTTTGTCATATCCAAGAATATTACCATTCCCATAGAATACTCCGTTTTGAAAAGTAATCTGTTGTCCTGCTTTAACTCTTTGTGATATTTTCTTAGATTCATTTTGAGCAAGTGTTGCCATAATAGTTAATTTTAATTCACCATCATCATCTTTAAAAGTCCAGATATTATCTTCTGTAAAATATACTTCAACACCCATTTTCTTTAATTTTCTAGTTT
>CAYMAV010000009.1:0-34181 GCA_964388545.1 uncultured Clostridium sp. | reverse complement strand
ATGTAAATCCCTTTTCTTTTTTCATATACGACTCCTATTATTTTATATTATCATTTTATATTATCATTATATATTATTTTATTATATTTAAAAAGATATAATATTATATACATCAAAAAGAAGAATTATTATTCTAATTCCTTCTTAACTAATTCTTTATAATTGTTTACTCCCGGTTGATCCATAGGATTAACCCCCATTATATATGCTCCTGCTATAGCAACCATAATGAAATAATACATTAATTCTCCCATCGTCTTTTCATTTTTTTCATCAATGGTAACTAAATTACAAGGAGTATGACCATTAGAATGAGCAAGTGCTACTTTATCAAGAACGATTCTATTCAAGGTATTTAATTCCATATCATGACTATTTAAACTAACCTTTTTGTTTTGATCAATCGCAACAATGGTTTCAAAAACCATATTTTTACCTTGTTGTAAATATTGACCAAGAGAATGTAAATCTCTTGTATTAATGCAAGAAATAGGAAGTATTCCCCTATTATCTTTGCCTTGAGTTTCTGCGAATAACTGTTTTAACCACTCTACAAAATATTCTAATTTACTACTATAAACAGTTAAAGCATCAATAACATATCCTTTATTATATAAAACATCCCTTATAACTGCATATTCTATCGCGCGATCTACTTTGGAAAATGAAGAAATCATTCCCGATAGAAATTCAACAATATTTATTCCTGCAATCGAAATTGGGAGAAGTCCTACTGCTGTAAAAACAGAAAATCTACCACCGATATTATCAGGAATAGTAAAAATCTCATTACCATTCTTTTTAGCATATTCTCTTAATTTTCCAGTTATTCCAGTTGTAAATATCAATCTATCTTTTAATTCTAGATCAGTATATTTTTTTTGCATAAATTCTAAAACAAGTTCAAAGGCTACAGTTGTCTCTAGAGTACCTCCGCTTTTTGAAACTATATTGACTATAATCTCTTTTTCTTTAATATACCCTAAAACTTCAAAATACTCTTCTGAACACAAGTTATTACCTAAAAAAATTATTTCAGGCTCTTTTTTATTATACTTGGAAGATAATGCCTCTATTACTGCTTTTGTACCCATATAGGATCCACCAACACCAATTACTAAAAACACATTGCAATTATTTACTATATAGCTTTTTAGCTTAATAATACGATGCAAATCTTCTTTAGTAATGTGCGAATTAACATCCCTAAGATATTCTAAATCTCCTGTTTTAAACCTCTCACTTAAATTCTTGGCTTTTTCAATATATTCAATCTTATCTTCTTTTTTTACATAATTACGTACATATTTGTGAAAATCAAAGTTTATCATAAAGCCTCCTACTATAATTATAGCATCATTAAGCCTAGAAATTAAGATTTAAAAAATCTATTTTACATTATCTATAACTTGATATAGTTTTTCTTCGTCCCAAATTTCTATTCCAAACTCTTTTGCCTTATCAAGTTTTGATCCTGCATCTGTTCCCATTATTAAAACTGAGGTTTTTTTACTAACTGATTCTGAGGTTTTCCCTCCATATTTTTCAACAAGACTTTTTATCTCTTCTCTTTTATATCTAGAAAAACTACCAGTAATCACAAAGGTTTTATCAGCAAAAAGGTCATTTTTTATTATCGCTTCTCCCAAATAATCCATGTTTATTCCATGTTCTTTTAATCCATCGATAATTAATAAATTATCTTCATTATCAAAAAATTTAATAATGTTATTTGCGATTATCTCACCTAAATCCTTAACAGCAAGTAAATCTTCATATTTAGCATTAATTAAATTATCAATAAATGCGAACTCTCTGGCTAAATTTTTAGCCATAGTCTCTCCTACTTCACTTATACCTAAGCCAAATAATAATTTTTCTAGGGATAATTTCTTAGAGTTTTCAATCCCCTCTAGCAGATTATTAATCTTTTTATCTCCATATCCTTCTAATAACTTTATTTCATCTCTATATTTTTCTATATCATAAATATCCACAATATTGTTGATAATTTTATTATTATATAAATCCTCAACTACTCTTTCCCCTAGCCCGGTAATATTCATTGCACCTCTACTTGCAAAATGAATAATCGATTCAATATTTCTAGCCTTACAATTAGGATTTAAACAATATAAATCAACCTGCCCAGCTTTTTGTTCTAATTTACTATTACAAATCGGACAATTATCAATCATTACAAATTCTTTTTCATGCCCTGTCCTTCTTGATTTAATACTTTCAATTACCTCTGGAATAACATCTCCTGCTTTTCTAATTGAGACAATATCTCCTACTC
Organism: uncultured Clostridium sp.; assembly: GCA_964388545.1. Taxonomy (GTDB): domain Bacteria; phylum Bacillota_I; class Bacilli_A; order RF39; family UBA660; genus RUG13868. The sequence continues at coordinate 31,882 of CAYMAV010000009.1, read as the reverse complement.
TTAAATCTCTTTCCATAATATAATCGGCATTATGAAGTGTAGCTCTACTAATGGTTGACCCCTGAACTAATGTTGGATTTAAAACCGCATTCGGTGTTATTTGTCCAGTTCTTCCGACAGTAAAAACGATATCTTCTAACTTAGTTAGAACCTCTTCTGGTGGAAATTTATATGCTGTTGCCCATTTAGGATATCTAGTTACACTACCCATGATCTCTTGCGAAGATATATCATTTAATTTTATCACCATACCATCTATATCATAATCAAGATTATTTCTAAATTTAGATACTTCTTTTATTCTTTTAATAATTTCATCGACACTATCAACCACTCTATATTCCTTATTGATTTTAAAACCTAATTTTTCTAAATATAAAAGTCCCTCATATTGAGTTTTTAAAGAATATTTATTTGGTTCTGGAATATGATAAATAAAAGAATCTAAATTTCTTTTTCTAACAACTTTCGGATCAAGTTGCCTAATAGTTCCTGATGCCAAATTACGGCAATTTTGAAATACCTCAAGACCTTTTTCTCTTCTTTCCTTGTTTATTTCATTTAGTCTTTTTTTACTTATATATATTTCTCCGCGAACCTCAATGTCGATCTCTTCATTTAACACCAATGGTATAGTTCTAATAGTTTTAACATTATTGGTAATATCTTCTCCCTTTTCACCTTTTCCTCTAGTTGCTGCAGTAACTAATTTTCCTTTCTCATAACGAAGAGACACACTTAGACCATCTATTTTTAATTCCACTAAATATTCAGGAATTATTCCTTCTTTTTTTATTTTTTCATCAAAAAGAATTATTTCTTCTTCATTAAAAACATTACTTAATGAAAGCATCGGTATTTTATGAATAACCTCACCAAACTTATCTAAAATTTCTCCACCAATCCTATTGCTTGGAGAATCTAATTCAATATATTCGGGGTGTTTTTTTTCTATTTCAAAAAGCTCTTTAATTAAATTATCATATTCTTGATCGCTAATAATTGGATTATCCAAAGTATGATAATGATAATCAGCCTCTTTTACTAATTTTACCAATTCTAAATATCTATCTTTCATATAATCACCCTAATAAAATTATAACAAAAAAAGACTATCTTTTATAGTCTCTTATTGTTTTTATTTGCTCTTCTTTTTGCTTTTTTTAATCAGTTTATATGCAATAGGACATTTAACTCTTAGCGGTATATTTTTATAATAATATCTAGGTTCCCCATCATTCTTATCTGATATACCATAACTCTCAGCTATTTTATCTAAATTTCTTTCTAATGCTAAAAAGGAATCTATAAACTCTTCTGGATCAATAAATAAATGTTCCATCTCAAGAGAAGTTATTTCATCATTAACCCTATCATCTATTTTTCTCTTAGGAATAATTACATATTTTAAAAGTCCATTTTCTCTATATACAATAACATCAACCAATATATCTAGGTCTGAATAAGGAGTTATAGCAAAAGGAGAGAAAGAATCAATAAGATTATTTTCCTTTGCAATCTTTTTTACATCTTCCCAATTACTTTGAATTCTAGAAATCAAATCGCAATTAAAAAGTGTTAGATCTTCTTCGCTTAAGTTTTCTATACCAACATTTTTTTGATTTTCAATAGATGAACATTCTAGATATCTACCATTAAGATCAAAAGACATTTTATACGATATTTTAGATGACTCTTCGATAAATAATGTAATACATACACTACAAATAATCTTTTACCATCTATAGTAAACTTTAAAGAAGGATTTTTAATGCCTATAATTTCTTCAGGATATAATGTACTTAATATTTGCTTTTCTTCTATTTTATTGATCAAAGAATTCATCTCTTCTAATCTTTTATCGAAGGAATAGAGATTATAAATGTCCTTAGAATCCAGCGTCTTATTAAAAAAAGACCTTGTTTTTTCCATAACCCTCTCCCTTAAGTTATATATTATAACTGGTTTTCATTTTATTTCAAATAAAAAGACCTTTTAAAGGTCCTATATCATTTCCACAAATCCTGTGGATATTTTTCTTCTTTTGTTAATTTATTAATATATTCAACTAATTCAGGTTTATCTTCTTTATAAGTTATTCCATACCATTTAGCATTCGTTGGCACTACCCTTACTTTCTTCTTGCCTTCATCTATTAATTTTTTAACAACACTTGGTATTAATAACTCTCTTTTTTCTAGATCCTTACCTTCTTTAAAAAACTCTAAAAAGGCATCCTCTAAATATTTAAATATGTCATTTTTAAAACAAAACATATTCATAGAAACCGTTTGATTATCTTTTACCTCAAAGCCTTTTTCCTCTTCTAAAGGAGTAGCAGTTATAACCCCGTTTTCTTCTATTACACTTGATTCTATGATGTTAGTTAAATAATTATTTTCTACCTCACATATACCTCTTTTAGCGCTGCCATTTTTAGATAAGGTATTATTAACTTTATATCCAATTAAACCGTAATCGCTACTATTTTTTTCGAAGAACTCTTTTGCTAATACATATGATTCATATCCGTAAAAATCATCCGCATTAATCATCATCATATCCCCATCAACATACTCTTTTGCCGATAATAATGCCTGCCCTGTTCCCCAAGGTTTAGTACGTCCCTCTGGGACTTTAAACCCTTTAGGGATATCATCTAATTCTTGAAAAGCATATTTAACATCTACTACTTTTTCAATTCTATTCCCAATCTTTTCTCTAAATATTTCTAGATTTTCTTTTTTTATTACAATTACGACTTTATTAAATCCTGCTCTTACAGCATCAAAAATGGAATAATCCATTATAATTTCCCCATTAGGTCCGACTGGTTCGATTTGTTTTAACCCTCCAAATCGTGATCCCATACCTCCTGCTAATACAACTAAAGTTAAATTCTTTTTCATAAAATTCCTCCTATATTATTTATATCATATTATTTATAATTGAAAATTGCAAATGTGTTATAATTACCTTGGTGATTTTATGAATAATTTTAAATATAGTAACACTAATAAACGATATCATACTCTTGATTACTGTTATAAGAATAAATATAAAAATAAAATAGCAAAAATAAGCCTGAATCTTGGCTTAAGTTGCCCAAATAAAGATGGCACAGTTGGAATTGGTGGTTGTATTTACTGCTCAAAAAGTGGAAGTGGGGAATTTGCAGGAGATGTAAAAGATTCTTTAAAAGTACAATTTGAAAAGGGTAAAAAAATGATTCTTAATAAATGGCCAGAAGCGAAATTTATCGCATACTTTCAAGCTAATACTAATACTTATGGTGATTTAAAATATCTTATTAAATCTTATCAAGAAGTCTTAACCTATAAAGATGTTGTTGGAATAAATATATCTACTAGGGATGATTCGATTAGCGAGGAATGCTTTGATTATTTAGAAGAGTTAAATAAAAAGACTGATTTAGTTATTGAACTTGGATTACAATCAGCTAATAATGAAACACTAAAATTAATTAACCGAGGAACAAATACTGATAACTTTATTAAGTGTGTAAAAGAGTTAAATAAAAGAAAAATTAAAGTCCTAGTGCATATTATAAATGGATTTCCTAATGAGAAAAAAGAAGATATGCTTAATACTATTAGATTTTTAAACAAATTAGATATCTGGGGAATAAAAATCCATATGCTTCAGGTTCTAAAAAATACCAATTTAGAAGATATTTATAAAAGAGAAAAATTCAAATTATTATCACAAAAAGAATATGTTGATATTGTCATCTCACAATTAGAATTAATAAATGAAAAAATTGTTATCAATAGACTTACAGGAGATCCAAAAAAAGAAGACTTGATCGAGCCTTCTTGGGTTTTAAATAAAACATCTGTTTTAAATGATATCGATAAAGAATTTGTAAAAAGAAATTCATATCAAGGTATAAGAAATAATTAAATTATTTCTTTTTTTTGTTATTTTCCATTACAAAATAATAGAACATCTCTCCCTTTATTATATAGAAAGTTGCTTTAGTGCTTTCCTCATATAACATAATAGGAACAACTAAACTATCGGCTAGGTTTAACATCTCATCAAAATTTATAATCTTGATTAAATTTAATCCCTTTATATTAAATATATTTTTTGTTTCAACAATAATTTCATCATATGACTTTTTTATTGCTAAAACCTCTTCGTGGAATAATCTTTCTTCCTTTGTAGATAGTATCATTTTAAAAGTTACTACTATCGAAAAAGCTGATAATATTACAAGAGCAATATGGATAAATAGTTTTCTATTACTACTTCTAATAGCAGTTGTCTCATTCGATAAAATTGACTTATCTTCTGTATAATTTTTAACAGTGTCAACCGAAAACATCTGTTCATTTAATGGAATTTTTGCTGATACTACTTGTTTTTCTTTTAGAGAATATTGATCACTATACCCTCCGAACTCGACCTCTAATGTCACATCAAGATATGCAATAGTCGGAAGCGAAAACTTCTCCTTAAACCTAATTACCTCTTTATTAAAGTCTTCATAATTTAACTTAAAATTTTCTTTTATTTCAAAATCATATAGGTCAGTAGGTTCTTCATATTTGTTTTCTTTAATAACATATTCTTTTTTCCACATAATTGGATTATCAATTTTCTCTGTTGGGCTAAGATTATATTGACCATAAATAGTGGCAACTACCCTGCTCTTTTTTTCGATTGGTAGAGATGAACTACCTTCATATTTATAAGTCATTGTCATATCTATTTCTTTTACTAGAGAACTTATATAAACCTCATAATCCTTAACATATTCTGGTTTAATAAATTCGTTTTCTCTAATTGATAAATTATAATCAACATTGCTTGTATTCTTATAAATTAAATTATATTTTGTACTTTTCGAATCATCTACTATTTTTTTTACCGTTAAAGAACTAACTATAAATATAATTAATAATACAAGCATTATCGCTATATAAATAAACCTTCTCTTTTCATTATTTGTCACTATCTAACACCCTCTTCAACTTCTATTCCTCTTACATTCTTTAAGAATTCTCTTGCCCATATTGTCGGATAACCTATCTTTGGTATTGTAAAAACTATTTTCCCTGTGATTTGATCTTCCGTAACAAAGCCAGAATCTTTTTGCTTATTATTGTCCCCCTTTGTAATATATATTTTACCCTTGCTTGTGTTAATTATATTAACAACTCGATGAATAATTAACATATTACCTTGTTTAAATTCTATTATATCATTTATATCAATTTTATTATAATTTTTTTGTGAAATAATCATATCTCCTCTTTCAATTTGAGGATACATACTATTACTAAGAATAACTGTTGGCATATATGGTAATAACCTTGTTGTAAATAACAATAATAAGACAAGAAAACTAACTAAGGCGATTCTCGATCTTATCGATACATCTTCTTGAAATAATACTACCCGATTATATTTTTCGATAAAATTTTCAATTTTTATATAAGTAAATACCGGTATTAAAAATTCAAGGATAACATTTAGGAAAAAAATTTCATTTGGAAATACCGGAGTAATAATACTAACAATCTTAATAATTAATATATAAATTAAGGACGACCTATAACTCTCTTTAAAAGAAAGATAAGTTAAAAAGATATTTAATCCTATTATCGGAATAAAACTCTTAATAGTTACTTCGATAAAACCTGCTAAACTACCAGTTAAATTAAGGTAATTACTATAAGAAATTTCAGTAAGTGACATTACTATGGTTAAAAAGACAAAAACTAATTTACGATTTGGTCTAAATGTTCCTTTAATAAAAATATCACGAACAATTTCTCTCGGTATATAAAACCCTAATATCATCCATAAATTTTTTATTATCCCCAAAGTACTCCTAGAATATGGACTATGCTGATATCCTACTATTATTCCTAAAAAATAATAAAATACTACATAACTTAAAGCTGCGATTAAAGCATACTCTAATATCGCTTTTTTCCTAAAATTATATGGAGCATTTCTTTTCGGATAAAAAAGATATACTATTAAAAAAATAAAAATCCAAAGAATCGGTTTTATTGCATAAGAATAAAGAGGACCAAGACTCCATAGTTTTAGCTGGCTAAATGATCCAAAAAAGAAAACAATAAACATTAATATATATACTATGTATTTTCTTTTCATAACATCACCACTTCATTATGATATAAATATTAAATGTCTGAACAACTCCATTAACCGTATATTTTAATTCATATAATACGGTATCATTATCTGGCGATCCACCATTAATATAATTAAATTTAATAGTAACCTTACCTATTTCATTAGGAGTTAAGGATGTTTTATCAATGCTTTGAGACATAAGAGAATATCTATGCATTGAAGTTAAATTAGTTCTTGTTATTTCTCCATTAGTTAAATTGTGAACATATACATTTCTGAAATCAAGGTATAATTCTGTCGTATATGCAACTATATTTTGGTTTTGTTTATTAAAAGTAATAGTCAAGTTATTACCATCCCAAACCTCACTTACTAATTTTGCTCTTTTAGGCTTAGTACCATAATAATGGTAATAATTATTTTTCTTTATTAATTCAATATTTAAATTTGGTCCATAATAATAATCGGTGTGAACCGTTCCTCCAATATTTAATGAGTCGCTAAAAAGACTATATCCGGTTGCTATTAGTAAAAAAATTATTACTATTAATAAAACATAGTACTTTTCTTTTTTTCTTTTTATCCTTTTATATCTCATTATTTCCTCTTAAAAAAAGCCACTATAAAGTGGCAATTTACTATGGTGCTTGTTCGTAATTTAATGTTACTGTATAAGTTAAATCTTTATTGCCAGTTGTTGAAGCAGCATCCCACTCAACATTAATTGCGAATTCATAATTAGCTCCACTTAAAACAGTTGAATTTTCAACAAAAACAGGTGTAGTTGTAACTTTAATATCAGGATCTGTATTACCAGTAATATTTACTGTTTTTAATACAGCATCAAGTGAACCAACATTTGTAATAGTTACATTATAAACTACCTTTGCTCCAGGACTTTGAAGGTCTGGTGCTGTTAGAGTTAATGTTTTCTTATCTGTTGATATTGTAGCTGTTGCATTCGATGATTTAGTCTGTGATGCAATTGTTGCTGCCGAGAACTCAAGACTAAAGTTTCCTGTTGTATTAGCAGTTCCACTAATATTTAATACATCTGTAAATATTGAATAACCAACTGCAGCAAATAACAATACTGCAACAAGAACTAAAATATAATTCTTTCTATTATTTTTTTTCTTCATTTAAATTTCTCCTTTTCTACTATAAAAAGTATATCATCTCTATATAGGAAGTTCAAATAAATACAGCTTAACTTTACATATATTTGTAAAATTTTTTGCAAACAAAAACAGTTTTAATTTATGTTTTTAAAACTGTAGTTCAAATTTTTTATTTAAATTTTTTAGACATAAGTCTTGTTAACGAAAAAATTACTGAAAAAACAAGGGAAATAGCAAATATATAAAAACCATATTGATAATCTTTTAGATTATATCCTTTTTTAATATAATCATATATTGCTAAAAATAAACCTGCTAATTGTAGAATCAAAACTGGTATCTTTTTATGTAGCCCAATTAAGACTAATGATATGAATGATACTGCTGCTATATAGCCTCCAAAAAGAATCTCTTTTTTATCAGCTATATAAAAATAATTATTAATAACTTTTGTATATGGCAAAAAAGCTCCTACAAAAATTCCTATTAAAGAAATAAATAAAAGAGCAAGAAAGATATTTTTCTTTTTATTTCTATTCAGGTATTCTGCTCCATACATACCTTTATAATCAATATCAGAAAACTTTTCTGTTTTTTCCTTTTCTTCATGAATAAAAAGTGGTGCTCCACAGTTATTACAAAAAGTTAGGTTTTCATTATTTAAATAACCACATGTTTTACATTCTTTCATTTTTTTACTCCTTTTTATTCTGAATATTTAGCATCAATGCCTTGAGACTGTAAAAAACCTATTGTAGGATCTCCGTAAAAACATTTAAAATTATATGTATTTTCTCCGTCTGGTAAACTAAATTCCGGAGTATTAATAAATAAGTTGGTTCTTCCTGGCATTAAATTAATATCTTTAGGTCCATAAGAACTTTCTCCATAAGTACCCAGTGGTCCATGACTTACATCACTATCTTCAAACGGCGTGCTTAACAACTTAAAAGTTTGATCCGAATCTAGACTAAAATTACTTTGGGCATACCATTCCATTTGACTTCCATCTGCTCTTGTTTTATAAATAACTATCTGGCCATCATATTCGATAATTCTATTGCCTGTTTTAGGATCAAAAATCATTCTTCCTTCTATTTGGTTTCCATAATCATCAAAGAAAACAAAAGTATCTGTCATTAAATAATTATCTCTCCAAATTTCAAAATTCTCACTATAAGTAGAAGCATCATTTATTGTTTCAACCTGAATACTAGAGTGATTAATTTCACTTAAAAATGATATGCCACCAATAGTAGCAACAATTGCCTTAATATTTGTTTCAAGTGTTTGTAAATTTTTTGTTTGTTGTGCTATTTTGGAATTATAATTTCTGACATCTTCTTTCCCTGTTAATGATAATTTATTAACATCATATGATTCGTAATACTCTTTACTGTCGTCTTGTTTTCTAAATGATAAATTTATAACTTTATTTTCTTCTGCCTTATATTTTTCACATTCTGTTTTTAATTTTGTTAATTCATTTATTAAGTTATTAAAATTTCCTGTTTCCACATCACTTTTTATTTGATCAATTTTAGTCTTTTTTAAATCTTCTGTAAATAAACTTAATTTATTTGATACAGAATCATTCCATTCTGTATAATTTATTGCGTTTAAATTGTTTTTAGACATAATAAGAATCTCTGAAAAACTAGATTTAATAGTATTGAGCAAAGAAAAATTAGCGTCCGTTAATACGCTTAAATATTCTAAAACCGTTGTGTAATATTCTGAGCCAAATTTTCCGCCTCTACTACCATATTTAGTTCCACTACTACTAGTAAAATCACTATAATTATCTTGATTTCCCATTTTATCAATCCTTTTTAAAATTATTTATTGATAAAATAATTTTCTACTTTTTACTTAACTCTTTTTCTAAAGCAGCTAAAATACTTGCCTTATCATTTCCATACGTTGTCATGACACTATTAATAAGTGCAATAAAAGCATCATACTTTGTATTAAATTTTGAAATCATATCATTTACATTATTGACTCCTGCTACAAATTTAACTTGTTCATCAGAAGTCCAAAAAGAATCAATCGTTGTAGTCTTTTCAGACATTTCTTTCACCTTTGCAGCAAGACAATCATAGGCCGCTTCCACTTGAGTTAATATGCTTTTTACTTCTTCAGCCTTAAAACTTACATCAGCCATATCAATCACCCATCTTCCCTAGACTTTCGGAAAGAATTTGATCATAATTTGATGAAATATTTTTTGCATATGTTCCAAGATTATTAACTTCTACGGAAATTTTTTTTGCTTCCACAATAAAAGTTTTAAACTTGGCAACATATTCTGTACCTTCGGAGTCATTCCACCCTGTTGTAATAGTTGACATTTTACTGTCTAGATCAGTTAGTAAAGAATCTAATTCTGTTTGAGTTTTTACTAAATATTCTCCGAAAGCAAGTAATTCTTCTGTTTTTACAAATAACATTTGTTCTATTGTCCAGACATATAAGATACCTGATTAGAATGAGAACCTGAACCTCCCGCTGGTCCCGCAGATCCTCCTCCACCAGATTCTTTTGCTTTATTAATAGCTGCAAGAATATCTGTCTTTTGTTGATTGTATGTTTTTGTAACTTCTGTCATTGCATTAATCAAATTTTCCACTATGGATTTTGCTTGGTCCAATTGAGTTTGAGTGTCATCTGAAATCACTTCTTTAACCGCTCTTCCAATTTCATTTGTTTCTCCGCCCACTGCAGATACTGCTGAGTCTGCAGCTGTTTTAGCCTTTGTATAAGCCGACAAAACACTTGTTAAATTTGTTGATAAAACATTTGATAGTCCTGCCACTCCTTCATAACTAAATTTCACATCATATTGATTCATTTTAATTCTCCTTTCTACATTTTAGCAACTGCTGTTTTTACGTTTGCTGAACTTTCACTAACTGCATTATTTACACTTGTTAATACTGCTGCATTATTTGCTAATTTTGCTGCAACTTGCTCGAATGTTTTCTTTGCTATCGATATTTTTGATTGCCATTCTGCTGATGATGCATCCTTCCAATTGTTTTCAGTTTCTACTAGAGCATCAATCATTTTTTTTGTTGCCTCTCCAAATTCTGTTGATGCTGAACTATAATCTGTTGATGCCGATTGCAAACCAGCATAGCTTATTACTAAATCTCCATTCATAAGATTCCCTCCTATTTTCATTTTACAATACTTTAATATATAAAAAAAGTGCAAAATCTTTTCTTTACACTTTTATACCTTCAATTAAATCTACATCGATTTTCTTTTCAATCAAATTAATTTCTTCTAAAAATATATTTGCCGCAATTTCATTATTTGATAATTTTACTTCATTAACAATTATATTTGCATAAATATTTTGTAATTCATTAGGATTAATTTTAGAATTTATCGACATTGTTCCAACAACATCAATTAAATTTATTATTTGATTAAAAATATCTTCCGTAATTACACCCGTCTCAATCATTTTCGTTATCCTGTTAATTGATTCCATTAACATTTGATATTGATTAATATTAATTATGCCATTCAATAGCAAAATTGACATTTTATTTATTACTCCAAGAGATTGGGTATAAGTTTCTGCGGATAAGGCTCCTAAATTTAATAAATTATTCAGCGAATTGATGGATACTATTGATTTCTTATAGGCTTCTTCAGTTAAAATTCCGGAAGCTAAAAGTTCTTCCATTTTATTAATAGATGCTAAGGCCAAATTGTATTGTTCTTCGTTAATCAATTTATTTGCAAGACTCTGATTTATCGAACTAAGAATCTCTATTGTCTGTTTATAGGCATCCTCAGTTATTTTCCCTTCGCTCAACAATAGATTAAGCTTATCAATAGTTTCAATTGTCATTAAATAACTTTCTTCCGACAATAATCCGTTTGCAATATTTTGATTCAATATATTTAATAAATCTAAACTTTTTGCATAGGTTTCTTCTGTTATTTTTTCAAGCTCTAAAAGTTCTGTCATTTTATCTATTGTTTGAATAGATTTTATATAAGACGCTTCTGATAGTTTACCTGTTGTTATATTTTCATTTAACTTTCTAATTGCATCCAATGCCTTATTATATGTAACTTCACTGATTTTTCCATTTATTAAATTTTCTTGAATTTTGGATAACAAAACAATTGTCTTTGCATATGTTTCTTCTGCCATCTTTCCGTTAGCAATATTTTGATTCAATATATTTAATAAATCTAAACTTTTTGCATAGGTTTCTTCTGTTATTTTTTCAAGCTCTAAAAGTTCTGTCATTTTATCTATTGTTTGAATAGATTTTATATAAGACGCTTCTGATAGTTTACCTGTTGTTATATTTTCATTTAACTTTCTAATTGCATCCAATGCCTTATTATATGTAACTTCACTGATTTTTCCATTTATTAAATTTTCTTGAATTTTGGATAACAAAACAATTGTCTTTGCATATGTTTCTTCTGCCATCTTTCCGTTAGCAATATTTTGATTTAGAAGTCCAACAGTTTCTAAAATATTGCTATATGTCGCCTCGCTAATTTTATCAGCATTTAATAAGCCTGTTGCTTTTCCTAACAAATCTATTGTTAATAAATATGACTCTTCTCCTATTTTTTTACTAGCAAGATTTTCATTTAAAACCTTAATAACATTTACGCCTTTATTGAAGGTCTCCTCCGACATTTTTCCATCTTTTAATCCTGTGTGCATATTATTTAGCAAGTCCACTGTTTTAGAAAATGTAGAATCAGACATTAAGCCATCTTGTAGGTTTTTATTCATTAAATTAAGAGTGTCAATAACATTCGTATAGGTTTTTTCTCCAACTATTCCATTTATTAAACTATCAGTAATATCTCCTACAAATGTAATGGTCTTGTTATAAGTTTTATCACTCATTACTCCATAATCTACACTGGTCAAAAGTCCATCAATTAATTCATATGTTTTTTTCTGGGTTACTGCCCCCATTTTCCCTATTTCAACTGCTTTATCAACTTTATTTAATGTTTTATTTGTATTACCTAAAGATTCTGCACTTAACTTTCCTTCATCATTTAAATCGCCGGCTTTTTTCAAAATTTCATTCTTTTGGCCGTTCGCATCTGTTGTTGAATTAGAATCTACTCCTCCTGGACTATTAAGGCCATCTCCAGCAGTATTGCTATTACCAGTCGCACCACTTCCTTGTTGGGCAGTGGTCGCTTCACCAAAATTAACACTAGCATCCGATTTGTATGGATTATTCGCAGAAATATTGCTTAACTTATCAATATAGTAAGAAGCCCCCTCGGAATACTTCAATCCTTTGTTTGCTAACTCCTCAACATGTTTATTTAGAGTATTAAAGTATTTAATGTCAAACTTTGTAACTAAGTCATCTAAAGAAACAAGACTACTATTTTGTCTTGAAAATTCTGTAGAAAGTAAATCTGATGTATTTTTAACCTTATTTACAATCTCGCCTGCACTAGAATAATTAATCTTAATTTCTGCCATGAGAACCTCTTTATTCTTCTTCTATTTTTTTTCTACATTTATCAATTTTTTTGTTAAATTCCTCCGCCTTTTTTAAATAGTCTTCATTAGATATTTGTTTATTACTAAATCTTGTATCTAATAATTCTTTTGCTTTTAGTAACCCCTCTAATTCCTTTTTAGGATCAACATTAACCTCATTTCTTTTAAAAAAATTAAACATTTAATCCCTCCTATTCTTAAATTGTAAAGTAACTGGCGTACCTTCAAAATTAAAATTTTCCCTAATCTTATTTTCTAAATACCTTTTATAAGAAAAGTGAATTAGTTCTTTATTATTAACGTGAAAGATAAATTTTGGTGGTCTTATGCCCGCTTGGTTAACATAATAAATCTTTAGTCTCTTACCTTTATATGAAGGCGGTATATTTAATAAATATGCCTCGTTTATTACATTATTTAAAAGACTTGTACTTATTTCTCTTACTATATTTTCACTAACCTTAATAACCTCAGGCATAATAGTATGTATTCTTCTTTTAGTTAATGCACTTGTAAACACAATAGGAGCATATGGTATAAATTGAAATTCATTTCTAACTTTTTTAATATATTCCTTAATATTAGGATCTTCTACCTTATCCCATTTATTTACTACAATGATAATACCTTTTCCTTTTTCTAAGGCATAGCTTGCTATATGTTTATCATGCTCAACAATTCCTTCTTCAGCACTAATAACCAATAAGCAAATATCACTTCTTTCAATCGCCTTCATCGAACGATACAAACTATATTTTTCAATACTTTCATATATTCTGCCTTTTTTTCTCATTCCTGCAGTATCAATTACAATAAATTCTTGATTATTGTATTTTAATTTCATATCAATCGCATCTCTTGTAGTTCCAGCCTCATCACTAACAATTACTCTTTCTTCGTTTAAAAGAGCATTTATAATGCTACTTTTCCCTACATTTGGTCTTCCAATAACCGAAAATTTAATTAACTTTTCTTCTTCTTTTATTTCTTTTTTGTTTAAATGTTTAATAATCTCATCTTTTAATTCATAAAAACCTGTACCATGTTCTCCACTAACTGGAAGATAGGTATCAAATCCTAATTCATAAAAATCATAGATATTTTCTTCTGCCTTTTTACTATCAACTTTATTGATTAAAACTATTACTTTTTTGCCACTTTTTCGAAGCATATCTCTTACTAAAAAGTCATTTTGGGTAAGGGATTCTTTTCCATCCACTACAAATAAAACCAGATCTGCCTCATCGATTGCAATTTCTGCTTGTGCTATTATTAAATCATTAAATTTCTTAATAGTACCATCAATCCCACCTGTATCAATAACATTAAATTGATAGTCTTTATGACTAGCTGTAGCATAAATCCTATCTCTTGTTACTCCAGGAGTATCTTCAATAATTGAAATCTTTTCTTCAACTAATTTATTAAAGATCGTACTTTTACCTACATTTGGTTTTCCTACTAAAGCAACTGTCTGTAGTTTCATAAAATCACCTCCTTAGTTTATTTCATAAGTTCTACGATTTCCTTTAAAATCTCTTCTCTTCCAAGTTTTGAAACACTTGAAAAAACTACTATATTATCTCCTACAACAATATCAAAAGTATTTTTAATAATATTAAGATTCTTATCTTTTATACGTGAACTAACTTTATCAGCTTTCGTAGCTACTATTGTAACCGGTATATTATAGTGTTTTAAAAATTCATACATTATTTTATCATCATTAGTTGGACTATGTCTAAAATCTATTACTAAAAAAGCTCTCTTTAGAAATTCTCTTTTCTTTAAATATTCCTCTACCATTAGTCCAAATTTATATATTTCATCCTTTGAAGTATCGGCATATCCATACCCAGGAAGATCAACTAAATAGAATAAATCCTCTACCTTATAAAAATTAATTGTATTAGTTTTCCCAGGTTTTGAAGAAGTCCTAGCCATTTTCTTTCTATTAATAAGCGTATTAATAAAACTACTCTTTCCAACATTACTTCTTCCAAGCATAACAAATTCTGGCAATTTATCCTCTGGATATTGGCTTTTTCTAACCGCCGATATTACTAATTCTACATTATTTATATTCATGATATCTCTTCTTTCATCTTATATTCTAAACATACATCGTCTAATTCTTTTAACACCTTTTTTACATCTTCCATTTCTGCTACTCTAGCACCGCTAGCCATCGCATGACCACCACCGCTGTATTTTTCTGCTACTTTATTAATAATCGGGCCTCTTGACCTAATATTAAATTTAAAATTGTTGTTTTTTACATCCTCTGATATAGTAGTCCATACTAAAATTTCATCGATATTATTAAAATTATTTATTATATTTCCAGCAGAACTGCTATCTGCTCCAAATTCGTTTAACAAATCATTAGTTAATATAATATAACCCAAACCATTTTCCGTCACCTTCATATTAAGCGACATATATCCTTGAAGTTTAATCTCTCCAAAAGGTCTTGAATAAAGGTTGTTGTATGCTTCTTCAACATCGATATTATATTCTTCAATTAATTTTTTAACTATCCTAAAGACTTCTCCGTTGACATTGAAAAGAAATCTATTAGTATCCGATATAATTCCTAGGAATAAATAGTAAGCAATCGTTGAATTCATTTTAAGATTATTTTCTTCTATAAATTTAAAAATTATTTCTGATGAAGAAGAGACATCTGTATTAATATATTCTATTTCTCCAAATTTCTCTATAAAAGGATGATGATCGATTTTGATTATATTTTTATAGGTATCTAAATCCTTTATATCTATTCTATCTTTATTAGGAGTGTCAGTTGTAATTAATAACACATTATCATTATTTGTTGAATCATACTTATCTAGTTTAGGGAAATAGTTATATCTTGAACTCTTTGATCCAGCTGCATAAATCTTTTTGTTAGGAAAATTAAGACTAATAACATCTTTTAAGGCAAACTGACTTCCTAAAGCATCAGCATCCACTCCTATATGTCTTGCTATTACAATAATGTCATATTTTTTTATTTCCTCTAAAATTCTTTTTAACATTATATCCCCTTATCTATTTATAATTTCTAACGTATCTCTTGCTATTAATAATTCTTCATTAGTTGGTACAACATAAACCTCTACACTAGAATCTGGAGTACTAACTTTTTCAAATTTTCCCATAAAATCATTTTTTTCTTCATCGATTTTTATACCAAGACATGCTAATTTTCTAATAACTTTTTTTCTTGTTTCCGGACTATTTTCTCCGATACCAGCTGTGAAAACAATCGCATCAGTATGCTCTAACAATACATAGTAAGTTGCTATATATTTAACAATCGAATTAACAAACATTTCCTCTGCTAAAATACATCTTTCCTTACCTTCTTTTACACCTTCTTCAATATCTCTTGAATCACTGCTTTCCCCACTTATTCCTAAAAACCCTGATTTCTTATTTAAATCATTCATTATCTCATCAGCGCTTTTTCCTTCTTTCTCCATCATATAAGGAACGATTGAAACATCGATATCACCGCTTCTTGTTCCCATAACAATACCAGCATGGGGAGTAAATCCCATCGAAGTATCAACGCATTTACCATTTTTTATCGCGCAGATACTTCCACCATTTCCTAAGTGGCAAGAAATAATATTTAATTTTTCATTTTTTAATTGTTCTTTTAAAAACAGTGAGATATAACGGTGAGAAGTCCCATGAGCACCATATTTTCTTATATTATAATCCTCATACCAAGAATATGGTACTGCATATAAATATCTAGACTTTTCAATAGTTTGATGAAAGGCTGTATCAAAAACTGCAGTCATAATAGTTTTTGGCAATACCTCTTTAAAGGCTTTAATACACAATACATGAGCCGGATTATGTAAAGGAGCAAAATCACTAAATCTAACAATATCATCAATAACTTCATCAGTTATCATAACAGTATCAGCATATTTATCTCCACCATGAACAACTCTATGGCCGATTCCCTCAATTTCTTCTAAATTAGATATAATTTCTAACTCTATTAATTTTTCAAGCAAAATTTTTACCGCCACTAAATGATCTTCTAACTCTGCTTCAACTTTTGTTTTTTGATCGTTAAACTTTAAAGTATAACTACTTCCTTCAATTCCTATTCTTTCAAATAAACCAGAAATAAGCACCTCTTCGGTCTTCATATCAAAAAGTGAAAACTTTAAAGAACTACTTCCCGCATTTATAGACATTATTTTCATATAATTACCTCTTTTCTATTAACTATAATACCAAAAAATATGGTAAAAGTGAAATATTATTCCATCGGAGAGGTCATCTGTGTTTTCGATACTTTCTTAATTATCAGAAAAGAGACTATATACATAATAACAACAAAACCATAGAATACTAAAAGTATTACTTCATCTCCCATAAATAACATAAAATCAAATAAACCATGTAAGAAAATTGGAACAAAAATACTTAAAAAAAGAAAACGATTTTTATATTTTTTATAGCCTATATAATTATTAAATTTTGCAAGTCCTAAATAGTAACCGGAAATTATTGAGAAAAAGGCATGCGCTGGTACAGATATTACCGCCCTCATTAATCCGACTTGTGTTCCGTTTTTTGTTACATATAAAATATTTTCAAATAAAGCAAATCCTAAAGAAGTAAAGGTTGCATAAACTATACCATCGTATATATAATTAAAATTTTTATTCTTCCAAATAGCAGAAAAAGTTATTATATATTTCAATATTTCTTCGGTGAATCCTATTACTAGAAAAGATAAAACAAAAAGTTTGATAGGAACTTTTTCAAACAAAGAAAAAGAATTGATCAGATAGTTTTCAATAAAAAATGCTGGTACAGTTATTAACATTCCCAAAAAAAGCAAACTTAATAATAATTTCAACGGTTCTTTTTCAACTACATCTTTCTTATAAACATAAACACACAAAAATATAGCTGGTACTATTGAAATAATAAAATTTAATATTATTAAAACCATATTATCCACTAACTATCACCTATTATAATTATATATGTATTTATTGATAATTGAAAACAATAAAAAAAGAAGTTTACTACTTATGTAAACCTCTATTTTATTTCTATTAATTTTTTAGATTCAATTTCTTTTTGTTTTGGTACAGTTATATAAAGAGTTCCATTATCCATCTTAGCCTTTATATCGTCTTGCTTTATCCCCTTTAAATAAAATGATCTTTCTACCTTACCATATTTTCTTTCATTATAAATATATTTTTTATTTTTATTATTTACCTCGCTTTTTTTCTCAGCTTTTATTGTAAGATAGTCATCATTCATTTCAACTACTACATCTTCCTTATTAAAACCAGGAAGATCTACTTCGATTTTATAGTCATTATCCTCTTCATAAACATCGCATTTCATTAATCCATGCTCTCTCACCATTGGTGAAAAATCCTCAAAAAAATCATCTAAAAAATAATTTCTTGGCATTAATTTCATAATACATCTCCTCCTAATTATCATTATATATCATTTGTTAGCACTTGTCAAGTCAAAGTGCTATTTTTTTATAATTTATCTTTTTCTTTTTATTTGCTATAATAATATTGAGGTGTTGGTAATGGATATCTACTTGATTATAGGAATTCTTATTCTTATTATATTTTTATTAATTTTAACCATCATTATGTTTCGAAACAAAATTGTTGTTTTAAATTACAAAACAGAAGAATCTGAAAAAGTTATTAGTGAATCTTTACTAGAAAAACAAAAGCACATTGTTAAATTAAAAAAGATATTAGATAAAAGTGAAGTAAAGGTAATTCCTGATGAATTCTTAAACATTAATTATAATGAACTTACTATTTATGAGCTTGATGAGGAATTAAAAAAATATGATTTAGTGTTATTTGAAACCTTTGAATACAATGTAAATATCAACTTTACTGAAAAAGGCATTAAAGCTTTTAGAAGGTTTAAAAGAAATAATATTGAAATGATAGGTATAAAAAGATATTTTAATGACAATGTTGAATTGTTAAACAAAAGTCTTAAAAAATTCCCAGCAAAAATTATTGCAAAATTAATGAAAATTAAACCTAAAAAGAAATTTTCTATTATAAAAGAAGAGATACTTGAAATATAATCAAGTATCTTTTACTTTCCAATCAATCGGTTTTATATTGTTTTTTTCTAAAAAATTATTTGCTTTTGAAAAAGGTTTGCTTCCAAAGAAACCTCGATAAGATGAAAGCGGAGAAGGATGAGGTGCCTCTAACACTAAATGCTTTGGATTAGTAATGTATTTTTTCTTACTTATCGCATCTTTTCCCCATAAGATAAACACTACTGGTTTATCTTTTTTATTTATTAAATTTATAACTTTATCGGTAAATTGTTCCCACCCCTTATCTCGGTGCGAGCCTGCATTATCTTTAACAACTGTTAAAACGGTATTTAACAAGAATACACCTTCTTTATTCCAACTTTGCAAACTTCCATATTTCGGTATTTCTATTCCAAGATCCTCATTTAACTCTTTAAAGATATTTTTTAATGATGGCGGCATAGGTATTCCTTTTTTTACCGAAAATGCGAGTCCTTCTGCTTCCCTTTCTCCGTGATAAGGATCTTGGCCTAATATTACAACCTTAATATCCTCGTATTTTAAATTAAATGTTTTAAACATTTCTTCTCTTGGAGGATATATTGTTTTAGTATTATATTCTTCATCTAAAAACAACAATAAATTTTTAAAATAATCTTTATTGTATTCTTCGCTTAATATGCTATCCCACTCTTTATTGATCATATAACCTCTTATTTTTGTATTTTAAACGCACTTTATTTATGATATTTTTCATTGTTGTTAATTTTACATCCTCGATAGATCTGTTCTAATAATATAACTCTAAACAATTGATGCGGAAAAGTTAATTTAGAGAAAGATATTTTTAAATCAACTTTTTCTTTAACTAAATTATTAACTCCATAAGATCCACCAATTATGAAATTAATGCTAGAGTTACTTATAAATGCTTTATCGATAACATTTGCAAACTCCATCGAATCAATTAGTTTTCCTTCTCTATCTAGTAAAATATTATACCCATCACTTATCTTTTCAAGGATTTTTTCACTTTCCTTATTTAAAGAAGAAATCTCATCTAATTTACCTTCATCGAGTATTTCTATTATCTCTATCCTATAATATTTATTAATCCTTGCTAAATAATCCTTAATTGCTATATTTAAATACTCTTCTTTTATCTTTCCAACACATATAATTCTAATCATATTTCAATTATCTCCATAGCTTCATACTGTTTGGCAACAATTAATTCTTTATTATAAGAGATTTTTTCTAACTCTTCAGAAACCTCAGTTAAAGCGGCCTCTTCCGTATTATTGTTTTCGCTTATATGCATTAAAACAATGTATTCTGTATTTTCGCCAACTATTTCTTTTAACAAAGATGCAACATATTTATTGGACATATGCCCGGTATCACTTACTACTCTTTGTTTTAATATTAAAGGATATGGTCCTTCCATAAGCATAGTCTCATTATGATTTGCTTCTATTAAGTACATATCCATATTTTTAATTTTACTTTTATATCTTCTATTTATATATCCTGTATCCGTTACATAATAAATTTTTTTATAACCATCACTAATTATAAAAGAATAACAAAAAGTATCATGAGACATCCTTAAATATTCTATTTTTAAATCATTAATTTCTAATACATCCTTATCTACTATTACAATATTATCCGGATTAATAATCTTTTTAATTTCCTCATAATGATCACTTTTAATATAAACTAAAAGATTTTCTTTTTTTATTAGAGAGGCTAAACCAAGTATATGATCCTTATGCGCATGAGTTATTATAATCGCATTTAATTCTGATATGTTAATGTCTTCATCAACTAAATATTTTTTAATTTTACTATAACTAATTCCTACATCAATTAATATTTTTGTATCATTTGAAATTATCAATGTGGAATTCCCTTTTGATCCACTTGCTAGTACTTTTATCCTCATTAATAAACCACCAACAAGCGAGGATTTATATATTGAGAACCATAAGACCCTGGTTTTCCTTGTGATATACCAAAGTGCAAGTGACAACCAAAACTATTACCAGTATTTCCCATATAACCAATCAACTGTCCCATCTCTACTGACTGACCTCTTTGAACAACTATTCTTTGCAGATGAACATATTCCGAAAAATATCCATTGTTATGATCGATATAAATATAGTTACCATTATAATATGTATAAGGTCCATTAACAGTTTCCACAACTCCATTATTCGTAGCACGAACCTCCGACCCACATCCTGGCCCCGCAATATCAATAGCATAATGGAACTTCCCAGAACGCCATCCAAATGGCGAAGTAATTTGAGCAGGTCTTTCCGTTGGCCATCTCCATACTCCTAATTCTCCTATAGTAGGGACTCTCTTACCACCTCTAATAACAATTTTTGGAACTGATTTTTTTATTTCTTCTCTACTAGCAATAACATAAGAGGTAACTGCACCGTTTACTTTTTGTCTTTTAATTGTTAATTTTACCCTTCCGTTTTCACCTTCTTGAGCTATCTTACTAAAGCCCTGAGTATATGACTCATCATATTTAATTTCTGTATCAAACCCTACAGTTTGAAATTCAACAAGGTGCTCTTCTTCAACAATATCTACTATTGGATTAGGAACACTTACATTTACTTTTTGACCCTCTGACAAAAGGTTATTCTCACTACTAAAATTTTGGTTTGCAATTAAAAACTCATCAACCGATAATTTATTTTTATAGGCAACATCCGTTATAGAATCCCCTTTTCTTACAGTATATCTTTTTTCTTGCATCTCCTCGCCATATAATAAAAATCTATTTAATTCATAGGAATCTGTAAATATTTTATTTTTAGCTGAAATCGTACCTTTTTTAATTGAAATGTGATTATTTACATAGATATCTTCTACTACATTGTTGCCAACTAATTCTACTTTCTCATTATTTTTAAATTTTTTATAAGCCTCTTCATTTACATAAATTTTTACAATGCTTTCCATTGAATCTATAAACAACTTATCATCTAAAACATATAATTTTATTTCTTCTTTATTCTCACTTTTTTCAGCTGGCTTTATTGTAACAGTATATCCTTCCACCGTAAAACTGGATAAATCCACTATTTTATTATATATATCCTTTATAGCCATCGTTTTTTTATTATATGTTATTTCCTTTGTAATATCTAAATCCTCTGGCAAATACACCTTATCTGTATTATATTTTTCCTTTAGATTTTTTTGAGAAAGATTAATATACTTTTCTAGCTCATCTTTATCCTCGATATATCCAATGGTCTCTCCCGCTATATAAACTCGATATAATTCTACTGGAGATGAATAGGCTTTAACATTTGAGGATATAAAGAAAACAACTACCATAATCGATAAAATTATTGCTGTTATATTCAATAAATTTAATTTTCTTTTCACTTTATTCACCCTTTTGTGTATCTATTACATTAAAGAATTTTGAAATATTCTTTTTAAATCTTAATTTAATATCTGTTGTTGCCCCATTACGATGTTTTGCAATTATAAATAGTAAATCCTGAATATTTTCATCCACTTCTTCCTTCTCACTCTCTGGCGTAGTAGTACCCTCTCTATGTAGAAATGCAACAATATCGGCATCCTGCTCAATTGCTCCTGATTCTCTTAAGTCGCTTAGCATTGGTCTACCCTTTCTTTGTTCAATTGAACGAGAAAGCTGAGAAAGTGCAACTACTGGAACCTTTAACTCTAATGACATTAATTTTAGTGCTCTTGATATATCCGCAATTTCTTGTTGCCTATTAGCACCATAATTAGTATTAGAAGATATAAGTTGCAAGTAATCCACTATTACAAGGTCAAGTCCTGTCTCAGAATTAGCAAGTCTACGACACTTGCTTCTAATATCGCCAATTGTTGCTCCTGTTGAATCATCAATAAATATTTTCGAATTTTCTAATTTACTTCCCGCTTCATTTACTTTATCCCAATCATCTTTTAAATTTCCTGTTGCTAATTTATGGCCATCGATATGCCCAAGAGCTGCGATCATTCTTGTTACTAAACTTTCTGCTGGCATTTCAAGAGAGAAAATAGCTACCGTCTTATTAGCATTAATCGCCGCATTTGTTGCAAGATTTAATGCCCAAGCACTCTTACCTACCGAAGGACGAGCCGCTACTATTATTAGCTGACCTTGTTGAAACCCTGCTGTTACTTTATCTAACAAAGTCCACCCTGTTGGAACACCTGTTACAATACCTTTAGATGTCGATAATTTTTCTAAAACAACTTTAGTAGATTGAACAACTTCCTTTATCGTTCTTATCTCTCCCGATCTTCTATTATTAACAATACTTAATATCTTTCTTTCCGCTTCATCTAAAATAACATTTATATCAACCGAACTATCATAGGCATTTGCTGTTATTTCTGTTGATACCTCAATTAATCTTCTTTGAATAGCATTTGCATTTACTATCTTAATATATTGATCAACATTACCTGCAGTTGGAACTATATTAAAAACAAGAGATAAAAATTCAATTCCACCTATTTGTTTTAATAATTTTCTGTTTTTTAACTCGGTAGTTACAGTCATCGAATCAATTGGAGTTTTCGCCTCATACAACTCTTGAATAACTGTAAATAAAATTCGATTATTTTCATAATAAAAAGATTCTGGTGTTAGAATATCACAAGCTTTTTGCAAAGCAAAAGTCGATAAAAACATCGATCCAATTACTGATTGCTCTGCTTCATTATTACTTGGTATTTCTTTTATGTTCATAACTATTCTCCCTTTACTAATTTTACTTTAATTACCGCCTTTATATCCTTATATAGTTCTATTTCCACATTATGATACCCTAGAGTTGCTAAATTATTTTCTAATTTAATACCTCTTTTATCAACTTTAATATCTTGTTTTAATAATTCTTCATGTATTTGTTTAGCACTTACACTTCCAAAAACCTTATCTTCTTTTCCAACCTTTACTTTAAATATAAATTCCTTAAGTTCTAACTTTTTAGTTAACTCTAAGGCCTCTTTTCTATTTTTATCATCAATTGCCTTTTCTTCTTTTTTATCTTCTAAGTATTCTTTATAGGTTTCCTCGGTAAATTTTTTAGCATATCCATTTTTTATAAGAAAGTTTTCCGCATAACCATTTTTTACTTCCTTAATTTCACCTTTTTTACCTTGACCCCTTAAATCTTTTGTAAAAATTACTTTCATAAAACCTCCTATAAATTTAAAGCTTTTATTAAACCTAACATAACATCTTTTATTCTCTTATTTTTTATACTTGCACCAGCATTATGTTCTGTTCCACCGCCACCAAACTTTTCTAAGATATCTCCAACCCTAATATTACCTAAAGATCTAGATGATATTCCTATTTCATTTTTATTTATTTTACCTATAACAAAAGAGGCCTCTATATTATTAAATTGTATTAGAGTATCAGCAACTCTTGCCAGGTCTTCTCGACGATAGATTTGATTGCTTTTTGAATAAGTAATTGCTATATTACCATAAACTTTTACATTTGTTAAGATTGCTTGTCTTTGAAAATACCTTTTTATATTCTGTTTTAATAAATATTGAGCAAAATTAGGATCAGCATTATTAAGCGTTAAATAATAACATATTTTAAAAGTATTTCCGGTAGTATTCAAAACAAAATTATTAGTATCTAAAACAATACCTGCTAATAATAAATCTGCAGTTATTTTTGGTATGTCAACATCTTTATATTCTAAAAGTTCTCCTACCATTTCAGACGCACTTGATGAATCCTCATCGATAATAACTAGCCCATCTTTTATAGTTTTATCGGTTATATCATGATGATCTATTAAAATAATATTTTCAAAATTATCTATAAAAAGAGGATCTTGTAACAAATCTTTTTTATTGGTATCAGTTATAATTAATAAGTTATCTTTTTCGATGTTTTTTATCTCAGAAGACCTTTTAATAAGGTATTTGTCTCCTATAACATCAATTGCTTTTTTAACTCCTACTTCTAATCTATTATCATTAATTATTATAGTAGATTTAATACCAAAGGTTTTAACATACTCATTAATACCAAGACTAGACCCAAGAGCATCTAAATCTAAGTACTTATGCGCCATAATAAAAACTTTAGACGCTTTCTTAATAACTTTATCAATATCATTTATATAATCCACTATTTTCATAAAGTTCTCCTGTAAATAGTATACATTATTATGGAATAAATTTAAAGTTTTAGAAAAAAATAAAAGCCTTGTATATGGCTTCTATTCTATTTCTTCGTGATAAGCTTTTAAAATCGCTTCCTCAAACATTGCTCTTACCTCTGAATTAATTGGGTGAACGATGTCACGATGAACTGTTACTTTTTCATCATTTTCATTTACTACTTCTCTAGATGTACTAGGCATTGCTATAAACAACCCATTCTTACCGTCTATAATACGAATATTATGAATTGCAAGACCGTTATCAATAACTACTGATGCTCTTCCCTTCATATGAGATCCTTCGCGTTCCTCTTTCTTAATTCTTATTGATGTAATCTCCATATTACCTCCTCATAAAGTTTTAAACCTTATAATCAATATAATATTATATTTATTGAGAAAATACAACTTTTTTAAGTTTTTTCATTAAAAAGCGATATTATAAGATATCGCTTTTTTTAAACTAAATCTTTTTCTGCTGGTTCTTTATCATCTAAAGGTTTGCTATTTGATATATCATAGTCTGGCATTTTATTAACTTCTTTAATTTTTCCATTTAAAGTAATTGATTCTTCTTCCATTTTTAATGTCAATTTTAAATCTTTCTCAACCTCTGTTATTGAATCAATTATTAAGTCTAAACCAAATGCACCATTAGAACTTGCAAGTTTTGCTTTTATATCATTATCCTTAATAGTTACTTCTCCAGCAATATGTAAATTCATAATTGGTACAGCGAAGCTAATATCATAAATTCCTACTTCTTTTTCTACAGCTTTTGCTTCAACAAATTTCATAGCACCAGCCATTACATAAAGACTATAGTAACCTTCTTTTTCCTTGCTTATTTCTTCTAACACTAATTTTACTTGTTCACCCTCAATATTTAAACCAAACACTGTTTTTATTATTTCTTCTTGATAAACATAAGTTTCAAACGTAAGTGTTCCAAAATTTTTTAATTCTTCCTCACTTAAAGATGTATCACCAATTTCTTTTGCAATTTTTTGTAATTGTTCTTTAGTAAACTCATAGGAAAGCTTTTCAACTTTATATTCCTTACCATTTATAGTAATTTCCGTTTTTTCCTTTTTAACATCTTCTTCTTTTACATCTTCAAACAACTTATCTATTCCAGAATCTTCAAAAGTTGCTACATCTTTTCCTAAATCCATATAATAGAATTCTTTTTCACCAATGTCTTTTATATAAAGCTTATTATCTTTATAAACTAATTCTCCACCCTCATCTTTATTATTTGCTTTTAGATAAAATTCTTCTCCTTTAAAATAGGCATCAACATTAAATTCTTCACCATCTGCTTCTAAATTAAGATTAAGATTCATAATTTTATCTTTAAAAGGCGAATCATCCTTTATTAAAGATTTTTTTATACTACTAGCCTTACTTTTAACAGCATTAACCAGTACTTCCTTATTTGATCCTTTACTACTCTTTACTGCCCAAAATATTCCCCCACCAATTGCTAATAATGCTAATATTAATATTAATATTAGTAGTCCTGTTTTCTTTTTCATTTTTCCTCCTATATTATTCAGTATCTATTATACCATAGTTTCCATCATTTCTTTTGTAAATAACCGAAACCTTATTATCTTCGTTTTTAAAGATAAAGAATTGATGTCCTAAAAGCTCCATTTGTACAATAGCTTCATCTTCGTCCATTGGTTTTAACTCTATTACTTTTCTTTTTACAATCTTTTCTTCTTCCTCGTTAAGATCTTCTATTATCTCATCTAAAATAAAATCTTTAGATATGTTGTTTTTCAACTTTTTAGATTGTAATTTAGTTTTATTTTTTCTTATTTGTCTTTCTAATTTTTCAACAACTAAATCAATTGCCGAATATAAATCATCTTGAGTATCTTCTGCTCTTAATATTACATTTTTTAGCGGTATTGTAACCTCAACTTTTTGATTATGACTTTTTACATTAAATTGAACTGTTGCCCTTACATTTTCGCTTTCTCCAATATACCTTTCCAATTTACCAACTTTTTCTTTGGCATAATTAGAAATAGCCTCCGTTATTTTAATATTTTCTCCACGAATAAATATTTCCATATATATCCCTCCTATTATTATATTAACACAATTTGAGATTATTTTGATTATTTTTTTGTTTTTTTCTTACTATAGACAATCGCTATTTTCAACAAAAATTACCTCAATTGCTTGAAAACCCCTTATTGTATCAATAATTTTAAACCTTACTAATTCTCCTTTTTTTATTTCTTTAAAATCTTTAATTGACGCTTTATGAACAAAAATATCCTCATTATTTTTGTAAGAAATAAATCCATATCCTTTCTCATTGTTAAACCATTTAATTCTCCCATATTGCATAAATACCTCCTTAATTATCATATTATTATTTATTAAATTTACTAAAATTAATGATTAAATCCCTTATACCGCTATATATAATTCTTTAAGTTAACAAATTGAAAACAAACAATACATCATCTAACTAAAATAATGAATATACGTAATATTACAATATTCGGAAATTAACTTCCTATAATTTTATTAGGTGATGATATGAGGAAAAAACTCGAAAATTATTATTTTAATTTAATCACAAAGGATAAAGACTATAACGAAGAAAAAATCGAAAAAATTAGATATGCTGTTACATCTATTATTATTTCTTTAGAAAAGTTTATTTTAATATTTATAATGAGCATATTACTTGGCATAACAACGGAATTTATTTTACTAATAATTTTTGCTAAACCCCTAAGATTCTTTTCTTTTGGATTTCATGCAAGAGGTAGTATTGAATGTTTAATTTTATCAACATTCTTGTTTATATTTTTACCTTATATATTATTACATTCAAATGTTTTAATAGAATATAAATATATTATTTTTATTTTCTCTATTATTAACTTTTCTTTATTTTCTCCTAGCGATACTAAAAAAAGACCTTTAAATAACAAAAAGAAAAGAATAAAAAGAAAAATTTATACTATATTACTAGCTTGCATTTATTTTTTATTAACATTTATTGTTGATAATTATTTGACAAATACTTTAATCTTATCGATTATTATTACAGTTATACTGACTAATCCAATAATATATTTAATAACAAAGGAACCATATCGAAACTATCTTATAAATAGAAAGGAGGTATTATGAAAACATTATTATTATCGATGCTTTTTGGGGTAACTCTATTAGCATCTAATATATCAGAAGCTGGATGTTTCTTATTATTACTAGATGAACCAACCGCACCTAAAAGCTTATGTAAATAATTAAAGGACTGAGATTTCAGTCCTTTATTGTTAAGTTTACAATAAAATAATTATCAATTATTTCTATTTTTATATCAAAACAATTATAGTCTTTATTTATTCTTTTTATTAAACTAAGTCCATTGCCTCTTCCTTCTCCCTTAGTTGAATATCCCTTCTTTTCTATAAGTTTTAAATCTACTTTATCTTTAATAGTATTACTAATAACAATTTTCATATTATTATTTATTTTATATAATTCAAATAAAACTACCTTTTCTTTAGACTCTTCTGCGCCTTCTATCGCATTATCAATTAATATCCCTAAAAACATTAATAAATATTTAAATTTAGTATCTTCAAGTTTTTTAATATAATCTTTAATGTCTTTGGATATTTCTAATATAAAATTCACTCCTTTTTTATTTGATACCGTCATTTTATAATAGAGTAAAAATCTTAGACCATCCCTATTTAATTTATTTAGCCCCTTAAAATCAATCTTATTATTTGTCTTTAATAACTCAATTATATTATCTATATATTTATTAATATCTTTTTTACTACTTAAACCTTTAATTATAGATAATTGATTTTTATATTCATGAATAATAAGATTTTGTTTATCAATAGTACCCTCAAAGTTATTAATATATTCATCAAGTTCTGTATATTTATTAAAAAGAATATATTTTTCTTTCCATTCGTTAACTAATATTAAGGTTAAAGTTAAAAAAAGTACAAATATTATAAACATTAATAATATATATTGAATATCGATATTAAGTGACATAGCAAAAAACAATATTATAATTGAGAGCAAAAAAAGTAGTAAATAAAGAATTAAGTTAGAATTAATATTTTCTGATTTATCAACAATTTTTAGATAAAACTTTTTAATCTTTTTACTAACTAATGGAAAAAGCGCAAAAAAGAAAATAAAATGATTAATAAATAAATTTAATTTCTCTTTGAAAGCATTAAACAAGGAAAAGTAAAGCAACACAATACTCAATAAAACATCGATAATTGATATATTTACAAAGTAAATAGTATAAATAAGTAGGCTTGTTTTTAAATTTAAATCAAATATATATTTAATAATCAAAATAGAATATATTAAAAAAGTAATTGTAATAAAAGGCAGGCTTTCATTACTGTTAAAAAAGTTACCAAATAATATTAATGGTAATATCACTAAAAGTCTTTTTTTATGTATTATTCTTTTCTTAATTAAGAAAAAGACAAAACAAAATAAACACAACAAGTAAACAATCAAATTTATACTGCTATAACTCATTATTAATCGCCTTTTTATATCTTTTATTTAAATCATAAAATATAATTTCTTTTTCTAAAACAATAGAGTTATCATTTAAATTATATTCTTTTACCTTATCTTTATTAATTATTAAACCTCTATTAATTTTTATAAATCTTTTATCAAGTTTATCAAACAAAGTATTAATATTTTCTACTATCTCAATGTTTTTACTTATTGTTTTAATTAACAATTTATTTGAATCTTTAATCTTCTCAAAATATATTATCTCATTAAAATCAATACTTTTAATAACTTTATCTTCCTTATAAGTATATTTTTTCTTTCTATTTTCAAAATGACTAATTATACAGTCAAAATCATTCATTAAAATTTTCTCATAACTATCAAGTTTATTTATAAAATTAAATATATATAATCTTTTACTTAATACATCATATTTTAACTCATTGTGAGCAGTTATAAGGATAATTATAGAATTCCAATCATTTTCTTCTTCCCTAATATATCTAGTCAGCTCTATACCTGATTCTTCATTTACCTCAATATCCAAAATAAAGACCTTAAAACCATCTATATTTTTAAGATCTTCTTTTATTTTATTATCTATTTTACTATATGATAAAATTTGAAAATCAAAATCATTTCTCATCATATAATTATTTACAATAATATTAAGCTTATTCAAAAATTCCTTATTATCATCACATATAAAAAACGTTAGCATATATATCCTATTTTTTAAACATTTTCTTTTCGTATTTTTTTACTTTATTTTCTAATTTTTCAGAAATAATACTTGTATGAGAAATAAACCATACAACAATAATAATTATAATAACCCAAATAACCATAAATTTTGCTGTTTCTTCTAACGAATATAATATTGCTAAAACCGAAAACATTATATTAATAAAATATATTAACAAAACCGTCCTTCTTTGGGAAAAATTCATCTTTAAAAGTTGATGATGTAAATGCTCTTTATCAGCATCAGAAAATCTTTTTCCTTTTAATTTTCTTCTTATTATTGCCGAAAAAGTATCAAAAATTGGTATAGCAAGTAAAAATAAAGGAACAAATACACTAGTAACTAATGCACTCTTATATCCTAGTAAAGAGATTACTGCTATGATAAATCCCATAAAAGCAGAACCTGCTTCTCCAACGAATATTTTCGCCGGATTGAAGTTATGAATTAGAAATCCGGCGATAGATCCTAACATAATAAATGAAAGAATAATCTCTAATGAGTCAACTTTCCCCATGATAAATGAAATAACTCCGATAGTTAAGAAAAATATCGACGATATTCCTGAACTTAATCCATCTATACCATCTATTAACCTAATAACATTTGTACATCCCAAAATGAAAAACAAGGTAATTGGATAAGAAAATATTCCAAAATCAATATATAAACCAAAAATAGTTGCATCAGTGAGTAATATCTTACCATAAAATACTATTACACTTGCTGCAATAACCTGACCTAATAGCTCATATTTTGAATCTATAGTTTTCATATCATCAACTATTCCATACATGATAATAATAAAACTTGCAATCAATATCGAATTCATCTGAAGGCTTTGCTCTCCAAATAACATATAGCCAAATAAAAACCCGAAGAAAATTCCCAAACCTCCCAGTTTTGGAGTTGGTTTAGTATGTACCCTTCTATTATCTTTTGGCTTACCATCTATCGCACCTATAAAATGCGCTATTTTAACGATATATGGCATAATCAAAGATGTAAACAAAAAAGTTACAAGAACTATTAAAAAAATTTTATCTAAATAATTATCAAACATATAATCACCACCATAAGTATATCAAAATTATAAATAAAAAGCATTAATAGAACAAAAAAAACCTATAAATATAGGTCTTCTTTTATTATTCAATAATTTCTGTAACGTTTCCAGCTCCAACTGTTCTTCCACCTTCACGAATTGAGAACTTAGTTCCGTTTTCAATTGCTACTGGGTGAATTAGTTCTACTGTAATATTAACGTTATCTCCAGGCATAACCATGTCTACACCATCTTCTAGTTCAATAACTCCTGTAACGTCAGTTGTTCTGAAATAGAATTGTGGACGATAGTTTGCGAAGAATGGAGTATGTCTTCCACCTTCTTCTTTAGATAATACATAAACTGCTGCCTTGAATTTTTTATGAGGTGTAACTGTTCCTGGTTTAGCAAGAACTTGTCCTCTTTCAACTTCTTCACGAGAGATTCCACGAAGTAATACTCCTGCATTA
>CAYMAV010000008.1:0-39037 GCA_964388545.1 uncultured Clostridium sp. | reverse complement strand
ACAAATATTTGGAAGATGTTAAAGACTTATTGGTGGAACTTTTGCAATTGTTGTTCTATTAGATTTAATTTTCTTTAGTAAAGAATTTAGACTGGTTGAATCATTATCATATGCATTTTCGATTTTTGCAATAGGTACTATATTTGACTATTTTTATGATAAAAAGAAAAAATAATAGAAAAGCACAATTATAGTGCTTTTTAATTGTTTAAAATATATAATAATGTTAGAAGGATTGATAATATGAAGAAAAAGATAACTTATATAACAGGTAACTGGGCAAAAATAGATAGTGCCAAAAAAGCCTTAAAGCCGCTTGGTTATGAAGTAGACAATATTAAGATTGAAACTCCAGAAATTCAAGCAGATGATGTAACGGAGGTTGCAAAATATTCAGCTAGATGGGCAAGTAATGAATTAAATAGACCGGTATTAGTTAATGATACAGGATTATTTGTTAAAAGCTTAAAAGGATTTCCAGGAGTTTATACTCATTATGCTGAAGATACAATAGGAATAGATGGCTTACTAAAATTAATGGAAGGAATAGATGATAGAGAGGCTTATTTTAAAGAAGCATTAGCTTACTGTGAACCAGGATGCGAACCTATCGTTTTTGAAGGTTTTACAAAGGGTAGAATCGATACTAAAAAGTCTGGTACTTATGGTTGGAGCTGGGATTTTATTTTTATTCCTAAAGGTGAGAAAAAAACACTAGGAACATTTCCCGATGAAGAAAGATGGAATTTTTGGAGTTTAGATTCCTATAAGAAATTAGTAGAATATTTAGATGAAAGAGGGAAAAAATGAAAAAAAGTATTAATAAAATTAAAATATTAATAGATATAATTATGTTAATATTTATGATTCTTTTAATGAAAATATTTTTTGTAGGAATTGAATTACATGAGATATTCGGAATAGGAGTATTTATTATATTTCTTGTCCATAAATTATTAAATTTAAATTCGATAAAAGCAATGTTAAAAGGCTTATTTAATAAGAAAAGTCCTAAAAGAAATAAAGTATCATTTGTAATAGATATCTTATTATTTGTTTTAGTGTTAATCATGATAGTAACAGGAGTATTAATATCAACTTATCTATTTAAAGATATCTTAGTTAGCAATAGGGGAAAAGTAAAGAAATTACATAAATTTTCAGCATGGTGGTCACTTGTATTAATGTCCATTCACCTAGGATTTCACCTAAAGATATTTATAATAAAGATAGTAAATAAATTTAAAAGTCTTAAAGGCAATAATTTATTAAAGTATATTATATTGCTAATATATTTTCTAATTTCTATTTATGGTTTTTGTGTTTTATTAAGAGAACATGTTTATGAACATTTTATTCCTGATTTTAGTACTAATGGCTGTAATCAAGGAAATGGTCAAGGTAAACATTTAGATGATAAAGAAAGAAAATATAAAAATAGAGATAATAATAAAAATAAAGAAGAACATGATGATGGTCTTAATATAATTGATGTAATTAGTGTAATGGTTTTATTTTCAGGAGGAGTTTATTATACATTAGATATAATTGATAAAAAGAAAAAATAAGTCGATAATAATCGGCTTTTAATGTGTTATTATATTAGTAGTGGTGATTTTTATGATAGTTAAAAATAATTATAATGAAAGTATTACTAATTTTGCTTGTTTGATAAGAAAATATTTTGATTTGGATTATCAACATAAAACATTAGATTATATCGATAAAATATTAGAAGAATATCAGCCTAAAAATGTCGTAACAATTTTGTGTGATGGGATGGGTTCGGTTATTTTAGATAATGCTTTAAATAAAGATGATTTTTTAATAAAAAATAGATTAAAGTCTATTACCTCAGTTTTTCCTGCAACAACGGTTGCAACAACAACTTCTATTTTAACAGGGTTGAATCCATCAGAGACGGGAATGTTAGGCTAGGATGTCTATTATAAAGATATTGATAAGGTAATTGCAGTTTATTTTAATTTTGAAAAGGGAGATCCTGAACAAAAACCTTTAGAGGAAGCGTTAGATTATAAAGAAAAAAATATGATTATTAAACCTTTTTGGGAAGAGATAAATGAAAAGAAAAAAGATAAGGGTTATGCTCTATATCCTTTTGGAGAAGATAAACATATTTAAGAGAAGATATGTATGAAAGAATAAAGAAATTATGTAATGAAGAAGGTAAAAAATATATTTATGCCTATGATGAAAATCAAGATGCTATAATGCATCAATTGGGTTCTAATATTAAGGAAGCAATGGATGATATTAAAGAGATAAATAAATATGTGGAAAATTAAGTAAAGAAATAAAAGATACAATTATATTTGTAATCGCTGATCATGGTCATATTAATATTGAAAATATTTTTTTAGATGAATATCCAGATTTAGTGGAATGCTTTGAAAGAAATACATCAATAGAGGTTAGAACAGTCAACTTTTTTATTAAAAAAGAAAAACTTAAAATATTTGAAAAATTATTTAATAAATATTCTTCTGATGATTTTGATTTATATACCAAGAAAGAGGTTATCGAATCTAAGTTATTTGGGCCAGGTAAAGAAAATCCGAAATTTAGAGCTGCTTTAGGAGACTATCTTGCTATTGCTAAAACAAATAAAGCTCTTATTTATGGAGGGGACTATGCTTTAAAATCTCATCATGCCGGATATACTGAAGATGAAATATTAATACCTTTAATCGTTATTAAGAGTTAAAAAAGAGGT
Source organism: uncultured Clostridium sp. (assembly GCA_964388545.1). GTDB lineage: Bacteria > Bacillota_I > Bacilli_A > RF39 > UBA660 > RUG13868. The sequence goes on along the minus strand of CAYMAV010000008.1, from coordinate 36,303 downwards.
TAATTATGGATTTAATATGTAAAATAGCTAATCTTGATGAAATGAATATAAAATGGGATTATGAGATTCAAAATGCTGATAAAAAAGATAATTGGATTATTTGGAAAAAGAAAAATATAGAAAGATTTAAAAAAGGATATATTATTCCTTACTATGGATTATTAAATGGAAAAATTATAGCGGAAGCAACTGCAGTACTTGAACCTTCAATTGTTCAAAATAATGAATGTTTAGTTGACGATAAAACAGTTTATTTAGAAGCTTTTAGAACTATTGAAGAATACCAAGGAAAGGGATATTTTTCTAAACTATATAAATTTATGATTGATGATTTGAAGAAAAGAGGTTATAAGAAGGCGACTATTGGAGTTGAACCTTATGAGATTAAAAAGAAAGAAATCTATTTTAAATATGGTTTTAATAAACATATAAAAACTTGTGAAGAGTTTTATCCAGATGGTACTAAAATAATTGTTGAATATTATGAAAAAGAATTAGGAGAGTAGCTATGGAAGTAATAAAATTTGATTTAGAAAAATTAGAAAAAGAGAAAACTGGATTTTCTTATTATATACTTGGTAGAAGTTATGATCTTGAAGAAAATGATGTTAAAGAAGATTATGAAAAGTCCTTAGATTATTATCAAAAAGGTTTTGATATAAATTATCCTTTATGTACTTATTCTTTAGGTGTATCTTATCAATTAGGTTTAGGGAATGTTTTAGAAATAGATGAAGAAAAAGCTAAAAAGTTATTAACAAGAGCTTATCCAGGTATTATTAGAATTATTAATGATGAAAATCTTTTCGATGTTGAAAAATTATATGCTAAGTTTGTAATAGGAGCTTATCATTATTTCGGTCTTGGAGATATAGAGACTAATCATGATGAAGCCTTTAGGATAATAAAAGGGTGTGCAGAAGAAGGGTATATCGCTGCGATTTATGATTTAGGCAATAACTTTTATTTTAATGGAATAGGTACAAAAGTTAATATTGAAGAAGCTGATAAATGGTTAAAAATTGCTGTTGAAAATGGACTACCCCGAGCCATAAAAGTTTATGAAGAGAGAAAAGTTAAATAATATAGGGTAGTTAATATCTAAGAGGATAAAAAGATCTTTTTTTGTTGTATAATGATTTTAAGATGGTAGGTGTAATATGAATTTTTTTGAAAAAATCCTATATTTTTTGCAAGGCGAAATGAATGAACCCTTTGCTTTTGGTTGGTTTCATAATATGTGGCTAATTTTAGCAGTAATAACAATTTTTATGTTGTTAAAAAAAAGAAAGAACCATAATGATAAAATGTTAAAAATGATTCTTGGTGTTTATGGTTTAACCGCACTCATTCTCGAGGTATTAAAACAACTTATTTGGTCTTTTAATTATGACCCTGTAATAAAAATAGTAACCTGGGATTATCAATGGTATGCCACACCTTTTCAACTATGTACGACGCCTATTTTTATATCGATAATTTGTCTTTTTTTAAAAAAAGGAAAGCTAAGGAATTCATTGTTATCTTTTCTGGCATACATTACAATTTTGGGTAGTATCTCAACAATGCTTCTTCCTAATGATTGCTTGGTAAAAGATATTTTAATTAACATTCATACAATGTGGTTACATGTTGGTAGTTTTGTAGTTTCGGTATATTTATTTATTAGTAAAGAAGTTGAAATTAATTTAAAATCATTAAGAAATGCTTTAATAGTATTTATAGTATTTTTACTTATCGCTTTATGCTTAAATATTTTGGTCTATAATTTAGGAATTTTAAATGGAGAGATTTTTAATATGTTTTATATAAGCCCATATTTTACAAGTACTTTACCAGTTTTTACTTATTTGCAACAAAATTTACCATATATAGTTTTTTTGTTTATTTATATAATAACTTTTGTAATAGGTGGTCTTTTAATATATCTTTTTGCTAAATTTATAAAATATATTTATTTGCTAATTAATAAAAACAAGGGAAACTAATATTATGTAATTGTTTTTTTGATATAATATTAGAGGAGGCTGTTATGTTAGATGTTTATGGTTCAAAATCGAAGACCTATTTTAGAAAATATTTAAAAATTGCTTTAATAGTAATTATAATTATTTCTTTTCCAATAGCATACTATATCTCTAAAAGTTATTTTATGCCTGATAAAAAATATATGATGGTAATGTAGAGTCACATCAGTATAAGTTGTATCATGGTTCTCTAGATAGAATAGAATATTACTATAAGGTTGATAATAGCGAATATATTTGTAGAATTGATCTATATGGAGACGCTAGTATAGTTAAGAAAGTTAAGGTTCATTATAAAAAGTCAAATCCTGAAGAATGCCAGGTTGAATACCTTGAGGCTGATGGTTCAATTAGAATGATTGCTCTATATATCCCAACTACATTTTTATTGTTTTGTTTAGTTGGAGTACTAGTTATAATTTCTAGAGATATAAAAATAAAAAAATTAATAAAAAATGGTTTATTAGTTAAAAACATTCCAGTTTATTATTATAGTATGTCTTTAATTAAATCATATTTTAGACCTATAGCAGATTTTACTTTCCCTAATGGTAAAAAATATAAATTTAAAGGAAATTGGATGGATAAAAAACCAGAAGATAATGCAGTTGATTTAGTTTATTATCCAAAAAATCCAAGAAAATATTGTTTAGATTTTAATATAAATAGGATAGAAGACATTAATCGTAACTCAATAAATAATAAAAGATAGTGCTATAAAAGAAAATGGTTTTATGTTAAAATTAGTTAGGAGATGATTTGATGAATATGGAATTGATATTAAGAATTTCAATTATACTATTATCGGCAATAGGACTTCTATTTTTAGCAACTAACACCTTTAGAAGAAAGCCAAGAAGAGAGTTTTTAATTTATTTTACCAATATGAGTAATATGTTTGTTTTATTATATTTTTTATTTAATATTAATAATTCAGTAATACAGTTTCTTGTTACAATATATATTACCTTTACAATGCTGGTATTTAATTTAGTTATTTATCCTATGCTAGTAAAATTAGGTAGTCGATTAAAGGATATAGGAACTGATATGATTACTTCTTCTATCGCGCATATTATAGTACCGATTTTAGTATTGATTTATTGGTTTAAATATCCGGTAAATATAGAGTATGGCGATCTTGTATATATTTTCCCTCTTTCATTATTGTATTTATTTTTTGCATTTTGGTTAGGAAAAAGTGGTTATAAGATAAGAGAAAATATTACTAACTATATATATCCATTTTTAGATTTAGATAAATTGGGTATTAGAAAGGTATTTATCAATATAATAATATTATTTGTACTTTTAGTATTATTATCTTATTCATTAATATATTTTAGATAAAGGAGATTTTTTATGGAATATTTAATTATTTATGGTTTAGCGGGTTTAGGTTTAATTATAAGTTTAGTAGCTCAAGGATTTGTTACCTCATCTTATAAGAAGTATTCTAAGGTTAGAAACGAAAAAGGAATATCTGGTGAAAAGGCTGCTAGAATAATTTTAGATAAGAATGGGCTTACTGATGTTAAGGTTGAAAAAACGGTTGGAATGCTAAGTGATCACTATGATCCGCGAAGTAAGACAATAAGGTTATCGGATAAGGTTTTTATTGATACAACAATTGCTTCCGTTGCGGTTGCAGTTCATGAATGTGGACATGCTATTCAACATAAAGAGGGATATTCTTTTATGAAATTTAGAACGGCTTTATTTCCATTGGTTAACTTTTCAACATATGCTGGATATATCGCGATTTTAATAGGAGCAATTTTTAGTCTTATTGAGTTAATATGGGTTGGTATTGCCTTAGAATTTGTCATTTTATTTTTTCAACTTGTTACGTTACCGGTTGAATTAAATGCGTCAAAAAGAGCATTAAAAGAGATTGAGGGTGAAAAATTATTGATGCCTAATGAATTAAAAGGTGGTAAGAAGATGCTAAAGGCGGCAGCCTCGACTTATATTGCAAGTATAGCAGTAGTTATTTTGGAAATAGTTAGATTAATATTTATGTACGGAAATAGAAGAGATTAGGTGGTTTATGAAAAATAAAGGTTTTACGTTAATTGAAATATTAGCAACAATAGTTATTCTGGGTATTGTTGGATCAGTTGGAGTAGTTTTAGTAACTAAAAGCATTGAGAATTCTAGAATAAAAACATTTGTTAATTTAGGGAAAACTTATTGCGAGGCGGTTAGGAAAATAAGAGCAGAGGATAAGCTTCCTTATACTCCTAAGGATAATGAAGCAGTGCTTTTCTTAGTAGAACATTTAGATGTTGAAAAAATTGGTTTAAGAAGTCCATATGCTAAGCTAGATTTAGACAAATCTTATGTTGTCTTAATTAAAGAAGGAGATAACTATTATTACTATGTTACTTTAATTGACGAGGAAAACAATGGAATGATCGGTATAAATTATAATGAATTAAAAGAGGAAAGTATAAAAACTGAAGAGGAAGGGACGACATTTGTAGTAACATTAACAGCGATTAAAAAAGGATATCCAGTGATGGTTAATGGTGTTAATTATATGCAAAAAATTGCTAGGGAAAAGTATATTATACTTCAGAGAACGTAGGTGATAAAAATGCTAGAAGATAGACAATTGGTATTATTTTATAATAATTCTTTTAACGTTGATGAATTAGCAGATACCTTGGTAAGAAAATTCGCTTTTTTAGATGAGGTTATGGTAATACCAAAAACCGAAGAAAACACACCTTTAATTATTTTTCAAAAGGGTGAGGTTAAATTGACTGTTTTTCATGATTCAGTAAATATTAATTATTTAAAAGATTTTGAATTTAATAACATTATAGAAATTATTGAGACAATGGAAGATAGCGGGTTTACTTTTCATAGAATGGGCTATATCTCCATATATTTCCATACCAATGAGGAAAAGGAATATTTTAAAAAGAATACTTTTTTTAAAGAGGATAAAAGAAGCGATGAATTTCAATTATATCGATATAATAGAGATTTAATAGATTCTGTAAAGGTTAATGTAGTTGAAATAGAAAGAACTAATCCAGAAGATAATATTTCAATGTCGACAATTTTTGATATAAATACACCACTTGATGAAAAATATAATATAACAAGTTCTTTTTTAACAGATTTTATTAAAGAGTGTGATCGCTATATAAAAAGAGTTATTGAAAATAATTTAAAGAAGTAGGTGAAGATATGACTGATTTAGAAATAACAAAAAAATATAATAAGAAGCCTATTGAGGAAGTTGCTAAAAAAATTAGAATTGATATTGATAATTTTGAATTTTATGGAAAATATAAAGGAAAGATAAAATCTGATGACATCAAAGGTAAAAGAAAAGGGAAATTAATATTAGTAACGGCAATTAATCCAACTCCATATGGTGAGGGTAAAACAACGGTTGCGATTGGGCTTACCGATGCCTTTAATAGATATGGTAAGAATGCGATTTGCGTATTAAGAGAACCATCGTTAGGACCAGTTTTTGGACTTAAAGGTGGAGCAACTGGTGGTGGAAGAAGCCAGGTAGTCCCAATGGAAGAGATTAATTTACATTTTACAGGGGATTTACATGCAATTACTTCGGCTAATAATTTGATAAGTGCAGCTATTGATAATCATATCTATCAAGGAAATGAATTAGGAATAAAAGAAATCTATTTTAAAAGGTGTTTGGATGTTAATGATCGCTCTTTAAGAAATATATCTTACAAAATATGTGATGGCAATACAGTAAATGGAAGCTTTAATATAACAGCAGCATCAGAAATAATGAGTATTTTTTGTCTTTCTAAAGATTTAAAAGATTTAAGAAGGAGATTAGGAAATATTATTATTGGAATTGATAAAGATAGTAAATTATTAAAAGTCAAGAATTTAAAGTTAGAAGGTTCATTAGTAGTTTTATTAAGGGAAGCTTTTAATCCAAATTTAGTTCAAACTTTAGAGAATAATCCAGTAATAATTCATGGCGGACCATTTGCTAATATTTCTTTTGGGTGTAATTCTATTAGGGCTACTGATTTATCGTTAAAATTATCTGATTATACGATTCTAGAAGCAGGTTTTGGCGCCGATTTAGGTGGAGAAAAGTTTTTAGATATAAAGTGTCGAGTTGGTGATTTAGTTCCTAATTGTGTTGTTTTAACATCAACTATAAGAGCTTTAAAATATAATGGAGAAGATTTAAAAAGTGGACTAGTTAATCTAGAAGTTCATATTGAAAATATGCTAAAATTTACACCAAATATTGTAGTAGTTCTTAATAAATTTAGTACAGATACCGAAGAAGAAATTGAAATAGTAAGAAATTTATGTAAGGAAAAAAATGTTGAATTTGCAGTTAGTGATTCCTATAATAATGGAAGTAATGATTCAAAGGAACTAGTAGATTTAATAATAGGAGTTACTAATAGAAAAGCAAGTTTAAAATTTTTATATGATAATGAAGATTCTATAAAAGTAAAAATCAAAAAGGTTGCTAGTGAAATTTATAGAGCTAAGGATGTTATATACACTGATTTAGCAAATGAAAAATTAAAATTTATTGAAGAAAATGGTTTTGATAATTTCCCTATATGTATTTCAAAAACTCAATATTCAATAAGCGATGATCCTAAAAAATTAGGGTTTCCAAAAGACTATACGGTTACGGTTAGGGATATTGATGTTAATAGTGGAGCGGAATTTATCGTAGTATATCTTGGAACTATTTATCCGATGCCCGGCCTTCCTAAAAAGCCAAATTATGAAATTATTGATTTAGATGAAAATAATGAAATTGTAGGTTTATTTTAAACAATAAAAAATCTCTTCATTTTAGAAGAGATTTTCTTTTGACCAGATTATTAGTCTTTGTTGACATATTCATTTAAGTCTTTAATCTTAAATGTTGGTGCACCTAATTTTTCAGTTGTAACGAATCCCGGTTGTCCATTTATTACATCAGGAATTCTATTTACAATAGTTGCACATGTTAATTCAACAGTTTTTGGTCTAGCCACAACAATTGTCGTATCGGGTTCACCAAAGATAGTCCACTCATTTTTATCATAATCTTCGGAAGTGTACACTTTTCCTATACATTCTGATTCAATTACAATTCCTTCTTTGGTAGTAGTAGTTACCACAGCGCTCATTCCTGTAGCATTCCCCTTAGGTATAGTTAAACCTAATGTCTTGGACTCTAAGTCCTGTGAATGGATTTGTGGTATGCACTTTTGAACTTGGTCAATTACAGTTAGACCTAGCTTAGAAGCAAGCCAACCATTTACATTCCACATATAAGAGGGTAGAAATTCACATTTATCAATTTTTTCTTTTCTTTCTTCGCTAGATATATTATCTGCTGATGCAATATCACTATCGAAGTCTTCAAGTGATAAACCTGCACCGTGAGCTTGTGCAAGAGCGATACCGTAATCCTCTACATTATAACTAGAACTTCCTTTTATTTTGGTAATTCTTTGAGTAGATGATGCGATTGCGCTAATTAATTCACCCCAATATACATCTTGATATCCACTTCCAGTGATTGTACAATTCATTTCTTTTGCTATTGCATCAATAGCATTAAAAGATACTGGATTTGAATTTTGTGGAAAGAATGCTTCTTCACCTGTAGTGATAGCATTTACTCCTAATTTGGCACATGTTTCTAATGCTTTGTAAAAATCGTTAAATAGACTCATCGTCATTACTATACAGATATCTGGTTTAGTTTCTTTAAACATCTTTTCAGCATCTTCAACAGATGTTATTTTAACTCCCATTTTTTCTCCGCCAAGTACCAGTGATAAATCTTGACCTATTAATTCAGGATTAATATCCACTGCTCCAACGATTTCACAACCTTTTTCTAGACAGTATCTCATCGTGTATAAACCCATTTTACCTACACCATACTGTACTACTTTAATTTTTCTTTTCATCTAACCTCCTTTTCCATCTTTAATTTATCATAACCCAAAAACTAAAACAATATTTTATTAAAAATTTTTAAGGGTAGACTGTAAAGAAAACGCTTATAAAAGATAATCTCTTTTTAAATTAACCCATATAATATATAATAAAAATAGATAGGAGGATATATGAAATATTTAAAACATACTGACAAACCACTTTTATTAGTATCCTCTTTGCTTTTTTTGATAGGTTTAGTAATGATTTTTTCAGCATCTAATGTTGCAGCGATGATGAGATATCATACTGATATATATCAATTCTTTAAAATGCAGTCATATACTTTGATAGTAGGTTTTCTAGTTGTTTTTTTAATAGGAATAAAATTTCATACAAAGACATATACTCTTTTATCGTGGATCGGTTTATTTTTGTTTGGTGGAATGTTAGTTTTAGTTAATATAAGAGGTCTTATTGTTAATAATGCTAAAAGCTGGTTTGATATTGGACCAGTTACTATTCAACCAAGTGAGTTTATAAAAGTTATTTTAATTATTTGGTTTGCAGCTTATTTCGAATTAAATAGAAAAAGTTTAAATAGTTTGTTAGTAAATATTATTCCATTTGTAATAGCAGGTATTATTGTTGGTTTAATAGTTCTTCAACCAGATTTAGGAACAGCATCAATTATAGTAGCGTTAGTCTATCTCCTTTATTTATTAATTCCTAGCAAGAAATCTGTTAAGATCAATACGTCTTTAATAATTGGCGGAGTAGTTATAATTTTAGGTTTAATTGCCTATATTGTCGCACCAGGAAAATTTCAAAATGCAAAGGATCGACTTGATTTTAAAAATCCATGTAGCGAAGAGAAATTTTATTCTAATGGTAATCAGGTTTGCAATTCTTTTATCGCCTTTAATAATGGTGGATTATTTGGAAAAGGTCTTGGTAAAAGTACCCAAAAATATTTGTATTTATCAGATTCACATACCGATTTTATCTTTGCAATTATCATTGAAGAATTAGGGTTTTTCTTTGGAGTATTTATATTATTTCTCTATATGATTTTGTTATGGAGAATTATCTTAATTGGTCGAAAAAGTAAATCCAGTCGGGGTTCGATAATTTCTTATGGAGTTGCAATTTATATTTTCCTTCATATTGCAGTTAATCTTTTAGGTATTATGGGTGTGATTCCGATAACTGGAGTACCACTACCATTTATGAGTTATGGAGGGTCATTTGCAACTTCTTTAATTATCGCTTTAACTGCTGTGCAAAGGGTTGCTATTGAGATAAAATTAAAACAAAAAAAAGGTAAATAGGAAATCTCAATATTTTAAATAATAATCATATTAGGAGGTTATTATGAAGAGTATTAGAGATTTTTTTTATTACAACAGAAAAGTTTTATTAATAATTCTATGTTTATTTTTTGGATATGTTTTTATGAATAATATTGAAAAGAAAGAAGAAGTTATAATTGAAGAAATAAAACCTTCTGTTTTTATGGTTGATATAAAAGGTGCGGTTAAAAATCCTGGAATATACAAAGTCGAAGAGGGAAAAAGAATCGTTGATATTATTGAAATGTCGGGAGGTCTTTTAGAAAAAGCTGATATAACTTCGATTAATTTAAGCGAAAAAGTTAAAGATGAAATGGTGATTTTTATTCCTAAAAAAGAAGAAGCTATTGTAGAAGAGTTTAATGATAAAAAAGATGTATCATCATCTATAAAAAAGGAAATTGTAAATAGTAAAATATCGATAAATACCGGGACGCTTAATGATTTAATGAAGGTTAAGGGAATAGGAGAGGTAAAAGCTAAAAGTATAATAGATTATCGAATAAAAAATGGAAATTTTAAAAAATTAGAAGACATAATGAAGGTAAAGGGCATTGGAGAGGCAACTTTTAACAAGATTAAGGATTCTATTAAGTTATAATAATTTTTATTTGTTATTAGCTTTATTAACATTATTAAGAATTTTTTTAAATGTTAAAACAGAATCTATTTATAAAGGCAATGAAACAAAGTTTGATTGTATAGTTGAAAATATTGTATTAAGAGAAGAAAATAATAAATATGAATTATTGTGTAAGGAAAAGGTTTTTGCTTATAGTAAAGAAATTTTTGAAATAGGTGATATTTTAGATATTGAAGGAGTTTTAAAAGAAATAGAAGCACCAACTAATTTCAAACTTTTCAATTATAAAAAGCACTATAATAAACAAGGAATTTTTTATAGACTGGATATTAGAAAATCAACTAAAAAAGGCGAAAGCCTAAAGCCTAGATTACTAGTAAAAAAATATATCTTTAATAGGGTTAAAGACTTAGATAGTTCTTCTTATTTAAGCAGTTTAATACTTGGTAATAAAGATTATATTGATAAAGATGCTATGGATGATTATAAAGATATAGGAATTATTCATATCTTTTCAGTGTCTGGAATGCATATAGTGTTCCTAATAGCTATTTTAGAAAAAATATTCAAGAAAAATAAGATGATTTATATTATTTTTATATTAATTATCTATTATGAAATTATTGGAAGTGTTTCAATATTAAGAAGCATCGTTTATTTTTTGTTAAAATATGTTAATGAAAAATTATATCTAAGATTATCCAAATTAAAGATAATCTTTTTAATACTGATAACTCTTCTTTTAATAAATCCTAATTATTTGTATAGTGTAGGATTTTACTATTCAGTAATTATAAGTTCATCTATTATTTATTATGTAGATAAAAGAAAATCTAAATATCTATTTTTTGAGATCCCAATTTTATGCTTTATTGTATCGGTTCCAATTAATCTATACTTATATTCAGAAATTAATTTGATTTCAATTATAGCTAATATAATAGTTGTACCTTTCTTTTCGTTAGTTATTTATCCTATTTCATTATTAACTTTAATCTTTCCTTTTTTAGATCAAGCATTTAGTGGATTAATCAATATATTAGAGTATATTTCTTCTTTATTTTCTAGTATGAATTTAAATATTGTTATGATTAAACCTTCTTTAATAGTTATTTTTATATATTACCTCTTTATTATTTTGTTTTTCCTCAATAAAAAGATAATAATTTATTTAACAATTTTGTTGCTTATTCATTATAATTATAATTTTATTTTTCCAAGTTCTTATTTAATTATGTTAGATGTTGGAAACGGCGATTCTTTTTTTCTATATCATAATAACAAAAGTATTTTAATTGATACCGGTGGTAATAACTATGAAATAGCTAAAAACATTACTATACCCGTTTTAAAAGGCTATGGAATAAGAAAAATAGATTTATTAATTTTGACTCATGGAGACTACGATCATATGGGAGAAGCTATTAATTTGGTTAAAAATTATAAAGTAGATAAAGTTGTTTTAAATTGTGGTGAATTTAATGAGTTAGAGAGCGAATTAATTAATGTTTTAAATAAAAATAATATTAGGTATTATTCTTGTATTGATGAATTAAATATAGGAGCTGATAAACTATATTTTTTAAATACGAAAAATTATAAAAATGAAAATGATAATAGTATTGTTATTTATACTGAAATAAGTAATTACAAATTTTTATTTATGGGCGATGCTGGAATAAAAAGAGAAAAGGATATATTAGATAAATATAATTTATATAGTATTGATTTCTTAAAAGTAGGCCACCATGGTTCAAATACGAGTAGTAGTAAAGACTTTATTAATGTTACTAAGCCTAAATATTCTTTAATAAGTGTTGGCAAGAATAATAGATATGGACATCCAAAAGATGAAGTGTTAAAAACATTAATGAACAGTAAGATTTATAGAATAGATTTAGACGGAAGTATAGAAATAAAACTAAATAAAAATGGATATAAGATTAGGACGTGTCCACCATAGGAAAGGAGAATAGAAATGAAAAATGAAACAGAAATAATTTATAATCAAATTGAAAATAAAATATTGAATCATGAAATATTTCAAAATGTAAAAGATTACTCAAAAGCAAAAGAGAAAATGAAAACATATCTTGAGATTGGAGAATTAGTAAGTAGTGTTGATACCAAATATGGTAAGAGTATTATTAAGGAGTATTCAAATAGGTTGATTACTAAGTTTGGTAAAAAATATTCGGTTTCACTTTTATATAAAATAAAACAATTTTATCTAATAATTCAAAAAGTCCCGACAATGTCGGGAAAATTGACATGGAGCCATTGGTATGAAATGCTATCAATAGATGATATAAATGAAATAAAGTATTATGTGTATCCATGTGAAATTAATAACATTGATGTTCGTGGTTTGAGAAGTATAATTAAGGCAAATGAATATGAAAGATTAAATGAAGAAACAAAATTAAAGTTAATAAATAAAGAAGAAAACAATGTTGTAGATTTTGTTAAAAATCCAATATTAATTAAAAACAGTTTTAATTATGAAAACATATCAAAAAAATTGTTGCAAAAATTAATACTTGAAGATATTACATCATTTATGAAAGAATTAGGACATGGATTTAGTTTTATAGATAATGAATTTAAAATTAAAGTAGGAGACAGTTATAATTATATAGACTTGCTTTTGTATAATATTAGATTTAAATGTTATGTTGTAATAGAACTAAAAGTTACTAAACTAAATTCAAATTATACAGGACAAATTCAAAATTATATGAATTATATTGATAAAAATTTAAAAGGTGTTGATGACAATAAAACAGTAGGAATAATAATTTGCAAGCAAAATAATAAGTTTGTAATAGACTATTGTTCTGATGATAGAATAATTGCCAGAGAATATGAATTAGTGTGATATAATTATTAATAGAAGATGAATTACGATGAAATATGAAAATGAAGTGACTGTCATTGTCACTGAAACAAAAGAAGAACTTGTTTATAAATTACATAATAATGAATTTAAATTGAAAGAAGAATATTGTGTAAATGATATATACTTTTCTAAAGATAATAAAAATATAAATAATGATGAATTCATAAAAGATTGCATATTGATTCGTGAAATAATAACAAAAGAAAAAATAATAAAAAAAATAACACATAAATATAAAGAAATTGATAGCAATGGTAATATTAGTAAAAATGGAAAATTAGATTGTGATATTAATAATATAGAAGAAGCGATAGAGTTGTTAAAATCATTAGGATTTAAGGAAATAATAAGATTAAATGATAAGTTATCAGTTTATAGCAATAAGGAAGATGAATTAGTAATTCAAGAAGTTAATGATAAATATTTGTATATAGAAATTGAAGAAAATTGCGAATATATAAATAAAAAATATAAAAATATCGAAGAAATGAAAAATGTATTTAGTAAATATAATATTAGCATTAAAGATAATGAATATTTTGCTAAAAAATTACTGATAGCATTAAATGATAATAATTAATAGTAAAGAGAAAATACTCTTTTTTTATTTATTTGATATACTAACTAACCCGTATGGGTTGGAAGGAATAATCGATATGGTCATCCAAAAGAGAGTGTATTAGATATATTAAAGAATAGTAAGATTTATAGGACAGATCAAGATGTGTCGATAGAAATAAAAATAAATAAAAATGGATATAAGATTATGACATCTAGTGCATAGGAAGGAGAATTAAAAATGAATGAAATAAAAAACTATACAGAAAAGTTATTTGAAGATATAAAGCATATTGATGGAAGTGGTAATGAATATTGGTATGCAAGAGAACTTATAGGGGTATTAGAATATAGAGAATGGCGTAAATTTAATAATGTAATAAAAAAGGCAATTGAAGCGTGTGAAGGAAGCAACTATTATCTTTTAGACCATTTTGTCTTTAAGGACAAAATGGTTAGTATCGGTTCAAATACATATAGAAAAATTAAAGATTATAAATTATCAAGATATGCTTGCTATTTAATTGTTATGAACGGTAACCCTAAAAAAGAAATAATAGCTTTAGCTCAAACATACTTTGCTATTCAAACAAGGAAACAAGAATTAAGCGAAAAAGAATATAAGGAACTTACTGAAGATGAGAAAAGGCTATATAGGAGAAATCAAGCAAGAAAAGGAAATTATAATCTAAATAAAACAGCAGTTAATAGTTGGGTAAAAGATTTAGCAAGATTTCATAATGCTGGATATAAAGGATTATATGATGGAGAAACAGCGGATGATATTTTCAAAAGAAAGAAACTAAGATATAGAGAAGACATTTTAGATAATATGGGTAGCGAAGAACTAGCTGACAATATATTTAGAATAGCTCAAACTGATGCTAAACTAAAGAGAGAGCAAGTTGATAATGAGTATGCTGCGAATTATATTTATTATGAAGTTGGAAAAGAAGTAAGAAATAGTATTAGTAAACTTGGAGGAACTATGCCAGAAAATTTACCAACTCCTAATAGAAGTTTAAAGGAAATAAAAAAAAACAAAGAATTTAAAACAAATGATAATAATTTGTGATATGATAATTTTATAGTTAGAATATAAATGATAATTTATTAAATGGAGCTACATAGTCATCTTCAAATTCAGATGAAGAATATTTTGCGGCACTAGAAAAAAATAAAATTGGAGATTTAAAAAGTAAGGACGTAGCAGAATGTACAGAAAAAGCAACATTAGCTCAGCAAATTTTAAGCATCTTTGGATTTGAATCATATTACTGTATGGGTTGTGTTGATTTAGGTAACAGACAGGAAGCTCATATCTTTAATATAGTAAAAAGGAAAAATGATTATGCTCTATTGGATTATAGTATTCCGGCAAGACATTATGACGAAAATAATAATCTAATAGCCTATTATCCTTTTGTAGGAGCATTAACAAATGAATAATTTTTAGATTTTATAACTAATGGAGTAATTAGAACTTTTGATAATTATCGTAAAAAAAATAAGGACAAAGAAAAATTAGATAGTAAAGGAATGTATATAGTAGGAAAATATTCGATTAAAAAAGAAAATAAATGATATAATTGAAGATATTGCTAATAGAAAGATGCTTATATTTTATGATAAATTATTTAATGGTTAATTTACTATTGGCGGTAAAAGTATTTGCATCAAATTCAGAAAATTTTGAATTGATCTTAAGTGATGCTTTATATACTGAGTTGTTTTCAACCTTTCATATGTCATTTTTTGTTTTAAGACCATTTTTTATAGAAGTGGAATATTATGACATTAAAGGAAATAAACATCTTGAAAAATTTGAAGGTTTTGAATCAACAGTATTATCTCATGAGATGGATCATTTAGATGGAATTTTACATATGGATGTTGCAGAAGAAATAAGAATTTTAACTAAAGAGGAAAGAAAAAAATTATGCAAAAGCGGATTATTATATTCATTCGGAAATTGGAGATTATGAAGAATTAAAAAAAGGTAGGCCGAAAAGAAAAATAAAATAAGGAGAAGTATGAATAATAGTAGATTTTTCCCTAAAAAAGTAGTGGATTATTTGAAAAGAATTTTTAAAAAGAGAAATGTTGACAATGAACTTCAGTCTTTATATGATGCATATAAGTTTGGATATAATGATTCAATGGACAATGAATTTTTAAGAGTTTTACAAATGTATAATAAGGAGCAAAAAACACCCTATTTGGCAACCGGACAAAGCGGATATTTTAATGAATATATTGATAAAAATGGCCTTGGTAATTTATCGTTAGATGATGAGGTTATTGAAGATGCTAAAAACATATCGGTATTTTTAGATGTTAAAGATTTTTTTAAAAAGAATACTCCAATTGTATATACAACTTTACTAGGAACAACTGAATTTAATTACGCTTCACATACTTTTCCGGCTGCAATATTAGAAGAGGTTTTTAAAATAGGATATGTACGTAAATTTCCTATTAAACCTTTAGTAGGAGAAGCAAAAGAAGATTTTTATTTTAGACTTTTAAAACATCAAATTACAACTAAAGGTTTAGATGATGATCCTAAAAAGGAAGAAATTTTAGAAAGAGGAAAAAGATTAATAAGTAAATTTTGTGAAAATAAAAACAGAGTATATTTAATTAGAATTGATGATCTTTTGGATTATAAGACTAGCTATGGAGATTATATGGGGCTAAGAGAAGGTAATTTATCTAATGAAGAGGTAAAGCGCCAAATAGAGTCTTTACCTACTTTAAGAGAAAGATTAAATGGATCAAGAAAAAAATGGTCATGGGAAGAATATGGTGACTTATATAATGATCCGAATTTTACTAGTGAATTTGGAGTAGCTATTTATAAACCAGTTCCTAAAGATAAAATAAAATATATTGAAGTGGATACTAAATATGAATTAATGCAAAAAAGAGCTTTAGAATTAGGATATAATATAGGAGATGAACTGCCTGAAATATTTGAAGATGAGATGGTTAGTTCATATATAAGGTAGTTATGAAAAAAAGAGAAATATTAGATATTTGTTATAAGTTTTTTAATGAATATATTGATGCAAAAGAATTAATAGAATTATTAAGTAATGTTGATAAAATAGGGTTTTCAAAAAAAGAAATTAATAATATGAATTCCTTAATAGATGGTATAAAAAATATAGTAGCAACTAATTTAGACAAAGATGATTATAAAATGTGCTATCAAGTAATCGACTATATTAATCAAAATGATTATTTTAATGAAATATTTACTTCCTTGACTGATTATGAATTATTAGATTTTTTAACTCAGTATATTTGTGCTCCTTTTCCACCTAAACTTAGTCAAGAAGAGTTTGACATTATTGTTAGTGCTGGAATTAAAGAAGATAAAAGGGAAGAGTTATGGAGAATGGCTTTTAATTTCGAAAGATATGAATTGAACATGGACTTAATAGTTGATTATTTTATTAAAGTAAAAGATATTTATTATTTAAAGGAATTGGTTAGTGTAGTGTCATATTTAGATATGAAAGATATAATTAAAAAGATTGTTGATAAAGAATTAGTTGAAGAATTAAAAAAGTAGCAATATAAGGGGGTATTTAATGAAAATAGTATATAAAGATAAAAATGTATATTTTTATGATGAGTTTGATAACATTGTAATGTCGATGGGAGCGGTTGGTGCTGAAGGAGTATGGACTTTTTATTCAGCTGAAGTTATTAAAATAGTGGAGGATGATGAATTATATCCGTTATTAGAAGACTTTATGAGTCAGGATTATGAATTTTTCGATAGTGTATTAAAAGACAAAAAAGAGAAAGATTCGTTAATTTGGCATAGTGATGTTGGTTATGATCCGGATAGTGCTTCTTCAATCGCCTCAGTTCCGAGTCTACATATAAAAAAAATAAATAATGAGTTTTACCTTTGGTGCGAAAGAGCTCTTGATGAAATGTATGACATAAAAAGTACTTTTTTTAGTATAGCATTTTCTCCTGCTGGTAATGGTAGAACAACTAGAAATTTAAAAACAAATCTTACTTTACAGGATGATTTTATGATAAAAGTTTATAATAAGATTTTTATGAGATATAATGATTTTGAAGAAGGTGTTGTTCTAAGAAAAAAACAAAAAAAAATAGGAGGGCTTAATGGAAAAAAAATTTAAAAGAATGAGAGATTACACTCACGAAGAATTTGTTGATTTAGTTGAATCTCTAACTGAAGAAGAGATTTATTATTTAAGCAATAATTATGGTGGTTATCCGGTTTTATGTCGAATGGCATTTAATCCTAGAATAAAAAATATTCCTTTTATACAACCAGGATCAGCCATTATAATTGTTAACGAAAATGATGAAATGTTATTACAGGAAAGAACAGATAGAAATATGTGGGGCCTTCCTGGTGGATGTCAAGATTTGGGAGAGGATTTAAGAGTTACTGCTGCTAGAGAAGCATATGAAGAAACAGGTATTAAATTATTGCTAGAAGATTTAGAGTTAATAGATACTCTTTCTGGTAGCAGTAGGAAAAATAGTTATCCAAATGGAGATATTGTTTATAATAATACAAATCTTTATTTAGCTAAGGTTTTAACAAAAGATATAGAGTTAAAGGGGAATTCTGAGACTAAAAGATTATCATTCTTTAGTTTAGATAATTTACCTCTAAATATGATAGATAAAGATTTAATAGAATCTTATAGAAGATATTTAGAAAGAGAAAAACAAAAGTCTCTAGAAACGAAAAAAGTAAAATAGAGAATTATTTCTCTTTTTTAATTTTCTTAAGTATAATTAATATATTAAATAACATTTGATTTTAAAAAGTTAGAATGTATAATATAAATCAATTGTTAAAGGTGGGTGAGATAATGGAAGGTAAGCTTTTACCAGCAGATACTTATTTTGTATTAAATAAAAGTATAATTACGGTTGAAGATAAGAAAAAAATAACTATGCTTTATCAACCAGTTATCGGACATACTGCAGTTAGTCTTTATCTAACATTATTAGATGATTTAGACTTAAACGGTTTTATGAGTAATGAGACTAATCACCATCATTTAATGAGTAAGATGCAGTTAAAATTAACAGAGATAATTATTGCAAGAGAAAAATTAGAAGCAGTCGGACTCTTAAAAACCTATTTTAAAGAAGGAGATGTAAATACTTATGTTTATGTCTTGTATTCGCCATTATCTTATAATGAATTTTTAAATCATCCAATTTTAAGTGTAGTTTTATATAACAATTTAGGAAAAATTGAATACGAGAAACTTCTTAGTAATTTTAAAGTACCAAGAATAAATCTAAAAGATTATAACGATATTACTGTAAGTTTTGATAAGGTTTTTAGAAGTGTAAGTGGTAATCACTTTGTTGAGGCTGAAAACATTATTAGAGCAAATAAAGGAGAAATAATAGTAAGTGATAAGATCGATTTTGATTTGTTGATAAATAGTATTCCTAAAAATATGCTTAATGCAAAATGCTTTAGTGATGAGGTTAAACATTTAATTAACTCTTTAGCATTCACTTACAATATCGATGATTTACATATGCAAAGTTTAGTTAGAAATAGTATTAATGAAAAAGGTTTAATCGATAAGAATGAACTTATAAATAATTGTCGTAATTTCTATGAATTTGATAATCAAGGTAAACTTCCAACAATGATTTATTCCAAGCAGCCAGAACATTTAAAGAGTGCGACTGGAGGAAGTTCAAAAAGAGCTAGAATGATTGAGACGTTTGAGAATGTAACTCCTAATGATTTCTTAAGGAGTAAGTATAAAACTGGTGAGCCGACAATGAGAGAGTTAAAAATAATAGAAGATCTTATGGTTGTTCAAAAATTAAAACCAGGTGTTGTAAATGTATTGATATCTTATGTATTAAAAGTAAATAATAATAAATTTACAAGAAGTTATGTGGAAACCGTAGCCTCCCAGTGGTGTAGATTAAATATTGAAACTGTGGAAGAGGCGATGGCAGCAGCTGAAAAAGAACATAAAAGGATTAAGAAATTAACCGAAAGGAAAAACGAAAGTAAGCCAAGAACAAGTAAAAGTTCTAAAGCAGAAGAATTACCAGATTGGTTTGGTAAAGAAATCGAAAGTCAGGAATTAAGCGAAGAAGAACAAAAAGAAATGGACGAACTTTTAAAGGATTTTAAATAGTTGCATGTATTTTAATAAAATGATAAAATACATTCATAAATCGATGAGGGAGACTAGTAAATATAATTTTAATTTATAGAGACTTAGTGTTTGGTGAAAACTAAGATTAAGATATATTGAATCTACTCTTGAGAGAAATATTAAAAGTATTTCCGGCTACGGCCGTTATTATAAGAAAGACTAAAGTAGGATGGTACCGTGTTAATACACTCCTATATTTGGTCTTTTTTTAATCATTAAGGAGGTAATAAAATGATAGATATTAAGTTGATAAGAGAAAATAAGGATTTAGTAAAAGAAAATATTAAGAAGAAGTTTCAAGATGAAAAATTAGTACTTGTTGATGAAATTTTTGAAATGGATAAAAGAGTTAGAGAAGTTCAAACTAAAGCGGACGCTCTAAAAGCTGATAAAAATAAGAAAAGTGCGGAAATTGGTATTCTTATGAGAGATAAGAAAAAAGATGAAGCTGATAAAATAAAGAAGGAAATTGAACTAGAAAATGGTGAAATACTTGAATTAGAAAAGGAACAAGCGGAGTTAGAGGCTAAGATAAGAGACAAAATGATGATAATCCCGCAAATAATAGCAGATTCTGTTCCGATAGGTAAAAATGATACAGAAAATGTAGAGGTTGAAAAGTTTGGAGAACCAGTAGTACCTAAATATGAAATACCACATCATGCTGATATCTTATTAAATGTTAATGGACTTGATAAAGATAGTGCTGGAAGAACAAGTGGAGAAGGTTTTTACTTTTTACTAGGAGATATTGCAAGACTTCATGAGGCGATGATTGCATATGCTCGTGACTATATGATTGAAAAGGGATTTACTTATGCTATCCCGCCATTTATGATTCATGGAGATGTGGTTAGCGGAGTAATGTCTTTTAAAGAAATGGAATCAATGATGTATAAAATAGAGGGTGAAGATTTATATTTAATTGGGACAAGTGAGCACTCTATGATTGCTAAATTTAAAGATCAAATATTAGATAATAAAGAATTACCGATTAGAATGACAAGTTACTCTCCTTGTTTTAGAAAAGAAGGAGGAGCACATGGTCTAGAAGAAAGGGGAATATATCGCGTTCATCAATTTGAAAAGCAAGAGATGATTGTGGTGTGTGAACCTGAAGAATCTATGAAATACTATGAAGATATGTGGAAATATACGGTTGAAGTATTTAGAAATATGGATGTTCCAGTAAGACAATTAGAATGTTGCAGTGGAGACCTAGCAGATCTTAAAGTTAAATCATGTGATATTGAAGCATGGAGTCCAAGACAGCAGAAATACTTTGAAGTTGGATCTTGCTCTAATTTAGGAGATGCTCAAGCTAGAAGATTAGGAATAAGAAGTAAAAAGGATAAAGGAACTTATTTCTTACATACCTTAAATAATACAGTATTAGCTACTCCAAGAGGATTAATCGCTTTAGTTGAAAACAACTACAATGAAGATGGAAGCATAGATGTTCCAAAAGTATTACAATCTTATATGGGTAGTATAAAAGTAATTAACCCTAAAAAGTAAAGAGTATAAAAGTACTCTTTTTTTTATTTAATATTTTACATTTTATTGTTAAATAAGAATGAATAAATGTTAATAATATGGTATATTAAATAAAGAATAGGAGTTGTTACTATGCCTGATGCTAAATTAGAAAAAGATATACATATGATTGAAGAAAAGTGGAATAGTTTTATACTTCTACTTAAGAAAACTTTGCAAGAATTAGTTAAAATGCAAACACAATTAGCGGTTGAAATAAAAAGGTCTGAAAGATTAGAAAGAATATTTAAACAATTAAAAGATGTTGATTTCATATTGGAGCATAAAGAGGAGTTAATTAGATTTGATAAATCATTGTCAACAAAATTTGAGGTGTTAGAAGCTTTTAAAAGAAGGAATAACCTTGAAAATCCAGTAGCAGTAAGAGTTTTTAATGAAATTACTAGCAGTGAAGGGGTGAAAAGAGCCTTAAATAATGCTAGTCAGTTAAGGGTAAATAAGGAAAATAATGCTAGTGAAATGCAGGTTCTTAGAGAAATGATTCGAGGTACTTTTTTTGATAAGGATACAATTATTAAATACTCTACGGAGTATGGATTAGAGGAAAAGGATATAATAGCAATTCTTTTTTATCCGATAGTTAAATCTGCCCGAAAAACTAAAAAGAATGAGGTTATAAAAGAAGAAACTTCAAAAAATCCAGAAATATCGAAAGAAGAAATAGAAGCTAATAAAGAATTGTTTGCTAGATATTTAGAAAAATATGAGAGTTTAAATACCTCTAATAGAGAACTTTTAGATGCTTGGTATCAAAAATTTTTAGATTTAACGGAAGCTGAAAAAAAATGGTATGTAGCTTATACGATTATGACAATGAAACAATTGGAAGAATCTAAATTTATAGATCAGGATAATGAGGTTCTATCAAAAATATATGTAATGAGAATAATGAATTCAAAAAGCATTGTGGAAGAGTGGATTAAAAAAATTAGAAACAATAATTCATCAAGTAGATTAGATATTGAGTTTTTAGCATTATGTATTGAAGAATATAGTCAGAATTTAAATAGATTAGCAATATTAGATAGTAATCTTATAGAGGAAAATAAGGAAAAAAATATTGAGGATATCGATTCTTTCTTCTTCTTTTTAGATGATAGTAAACAACCTATTATTTCAGAAAATATTCATAATAAAGGATATCAAAGTAATTTAATAAATTTATTTAATAAAGCGCAGAATGGTCATTTTCAAAATAAATCAGTTGCTAAACTAAAATTTGATCAACATCTTCAAAAAGAATTTGGTCTGCCGGTATATACTGCTAGAAATAAAAGAGTAAGAATTTCTTTTTTAAAGCTAGATTCTAAAGGGATTATGATATTAACTTCTTCCGCAGTATATAATGATACTGTGTATGATGATACAGTTAAGTTTATTAGAGATAGAAAAGACGAAATATATAATCAAATAGAACAAATAAAAAATGGTGATTTGGAATATTTAAAAAGGCAAAGCGAAGTAAAAGAAGGTCTTGAGCAATTGAATAAAAATAAGGTTGAGGAGGATGAAAAAGATGGAGACAGAGTTAAATAATTTATTTATTAATATTAGAAATGATATTTTAAAAATTATTCAAGAAAAGAATGTCGATATAGATATCCTTGCTTTAGATTTAGGAATAAATAGAAGAATTCTTATTAGTAATCTTAGAAATGGGATTGAAAACTTTACCTTTTACCTTAAGGCTTTGACGTTATTGGAACATTGGGAGGTATAGAAAATGGATATAAATACATTAGAGGATAGACTCTCAAATTACAATGATAATAAAGGTGAAAAAGAAAAATTATTAGATCAAATAGGTGTTATTGAGGAGTGCTTAAATGTTGTTGAAGAAGATAGTTTAATAATAAATTATGATTTTTCAGATGCGATAGAGTTACTTGATGCGTTTGATTATAGTATAGAAAATTTAACACAAGTTATTTCGGATATTAAAAATGTAATAGCTGTTAGAAAAGAGGTAAATTTATCCGATTCGGATATTCCCTATGATGAAAAGCAGGAAGAAACTTTCAACTTGTTTGTTGATTTATTAAAAAAAATCAAAAAGCAACTACTTGAAAAGCTGAGAAAGCTATTAATAGTATATAAAGATAATACAGGTGTTTTAGATCCACTTAGAAATATTTTTGATGGAGTTGGAAGAAGAAAATACTATACAGATGTAATGGTAGAGGGTTTTTATAATACAGTAGATATATTTGGATTATCTTTTGAAGAGGCTAAAAGTATTTTAGATAAATTTTATCAAACAAAAAATCTTAGTACTCAACAGGAAATATCAGAAGTTAATTTTGAAGAAGTACTTAATTTGTATAAGGAATATTTAACACCTTTATCAATGGATTTTTTTAAAAAGCTTTTAAACGATTATAAAAGAGAGGTCGTAACGGTTATAGATCTTGATAGTGCTAGGGAGATATTAGAATTTTTTAAAGATAAAGGCATTTTAGAGGAGTTTAGAAGAACTGCTTTATTGAAGATAACATTGTATGGTAGGTTGGAATATATTAGAGATGTTGTATATCCAAAGGTTATGGCAAATTCCAGCAGTGATATGGAAGCTTTTTTTACTGATGATTTAGTATCCGTTTGGATAACAGAGAAGGGACTAACTCGTAAGAGTTCATTTAGAAGAAGTGTAAAAAGAGGTGATTCTAGTTCTAATGAAACTCTGCATCAGTCTTGCCACAAGATAGATTATGATGGACTTGAGGAAAATATAGAACTTCTTAAAGCTAATCGTCATTTATTTAGTGATAAATTTGATCCAGATGATTTAGGTTCTAATCTAAATATTAAAACCATGCCGGTTTGGGCTTTAAAGAAAAATATCGAGTTAAGTAAGTTATTTAATCTTGGAGTTTTAACACCAATTCCACCGACTTGTTTAGAAAAAGGCGATATAGAAAACAAATTGCATTTGGCAATAGAACTAGGCCTATTAAATTCTCCCTTAACTCAAGAGTTTAGAGTTTTGGATAAAGATATTGTAAGAAGCGGGGAATTTCAAAGTAATTGTGCTAGAAAGAAATGGTACAATCAAAGTATTAGAAATTATTTTCAAAGATATTTAAGTAAGCTTTCAGCTAAGACAATTAATGAATATGCTATTTTATTTCATAAGCTTTTATCCGATGGCCATCTATCGTTTTATAATGATTTTTTTTCGCCGCTTCAAGCAGGAGCAGCAACGCCAGAAATCTTTACTGATGCTGAGAAAAATATATTAAATGACAGGGATAAGATGGATGACTTTGTAAGTAATAATTTTATGATTGATTGGTATTCTAGTTTTATAGATAATTTTGATGAATGCGATGAAATAATATTAGATTATGATGAAGAGGAAAAAGATTCTGCGGAAAGCTATAAATCGTATATTGATCCTTCTATTTTAGATGATGACTTAATAAAAGATTTAGATAAAAACAACACAGTTGTTGATGTTTTATCACAAAATGGGGAAATAGTTGAAAGAAAAAATGAATTTGTTTATATGTTTGGAGATAGAATTATTTCAAGATATAAGGTTTTGCACAATGCTTCAATTTTAAAAGATTTTTATAGGACATTAACAAATGATATGCTTCTTGCTTCTATCGTTAGAAATTCGTTTCTTGATAAGGAGTCGTTTGAATTAATTCGAAAAAGTGTAATGGGAAAAGGGGTTGAATTATAATGGATTATTTAAAAAAATATGGTATAAGTGATGATGATATAAATAACCTTGAAAAATTAATAATTGAAAGAGGGCAAAACCTTGATACTTTTAAGTATGATCCAGAAGTAATAATTAATATTTTAGATTTATTTGTATCTATTGGTGTTACTAATATTTATGGTATTATGACTACAAATCCCTCGATATTCAGGGACACTTTTAGTAGTATAAAAAGAAAAATTGATAGTTATGAAAATAAAAGTGAACTTGCTATGTTGCTAAATGATGATCCAGAAAATTTAAATTTAATAGGACTTCTTTAAAAAAATTAAGTTAAAACTTAATCTTTTTTTATGTTAGAATTATATAAGAGGTTATTATGGAAGATATAAAAGATTTAGATGTTAAAGAAATATATAAAAGACTAGGTACTAATGAGGATGGATTAACTAATGATGAGGTTATATTAAGGCAGGGAAAAGATGGTTTAAATATTTTGCCTTCTAAAAAGAAATTAAACTTCTTGGTAATGTTTTTTTCTGGATTAAAAAATCCAATAATTTATATAATGTTAGCGGTAGCAATCTTTTCAATTTTTGCTAAGGAATATATCGATGCGATAGCAGTTGGTTTTATTATCTTTGCAGATCTCTTAATGGGAGCGATTCAAGAGTTTAATGCTGAAAAAAATGCTGAGGCTTTATCTAATATGATTAGGGTTGAGGTTAGAGTTTTAAGGGATGGTAAAGAAGTCTTAACTGATTCTTCAATGCTAGTAAAGGGTGATGTTGTTTATTTAGAAACTGGTAGTAATATCGCTGCAGATATGATTTTAATAGAAGCAAATAACTTAGCGGTTAATGAATCGTCTCTTACTGGAGAAAGCGTAGCTGTTGAAAAGGACACTTTAGAAGATAATGTTGTTTATGCGGGGACCTATATTCTAAGAGGTATTGGTAAAGCAATAGTTTTATCAACAGGAATTGAAACTAAAATAGGAAGTATTGCCCAGCAAGTTGTGGAAACAAAAGATACTAAATCTCCATTGACGATAAGAATAGAGGAATTTTCTAAAAATATAAGTGTATTTATTATTGTTATTGCGCTAATAGTTACAGTTGTACTTGTTTTAAAAGGGGTAGAATGGGACATTATTTTTATTACCGTTAGTGCATTAGCAGTGTCTTCGATGCCCGAGGGTCTCCCTTTAGCACTTACTATGGCTCTTTCGGTAGCATCTAACCGTATGGCTAAGAAAAATGTTATTGTTAAAAAATTAAATTCGGTTGAAAGCTTAGGTAGTTGTACAGTAATAGCAAGCGATAAAACCGGGACTTTAACAGTAAATGAACAAACGGCAAAAAAAATAGTTTTAACTGATGGTACTGAATATAATATTGAAGGTGTTGGGTATAATGATAATGGAAGAATATTAGGTGAAGATATATATAGATCACATAAGATTATAAAGTTAGGGTATTTAAATAATGAGGCGGCTATTCACAAAGAAGAAGGCAAATTCCATGTAATGGGAGATATGATTGATATCGCATTCCTTTGCTTGTGGGAAAAAGCTAAGATTAATACTAACGAAGAAATATTAGAAGAAATTCCTTATGATTCTGCTAATGGTTATTCTGCGGTATATTTTAAAGAAAATAATAAAGTCTTTTTAACTATTAAGGGTTCTTTTGAGAAAGTCGTATCTTATTGTGATACTATGGGAGATAATCATGAAAAAATAAATATCAAAAAACTTCAAAAGCAAAATGATGAACTAGCAAGTCAGGGGTATCGAGTAATCGCCCTTGCAAGTGAAGAAATTAAAGATTATAAAGAAGGAACACCACTAGAAAAATACATAAATTTTGAAGGTTTAGTAGCCTTTATTGATCCGCTACGCGAAGAGGTTAAGGGTGCGATAAAAAACTGTACTTCTGCTGGGATAAAGGTTGTTATGATAACAGGAGATCATCCTCTTACATCATTTGCAATTGCTAAAGAATTAAGCCTAGCTGAGAACTTTGATGAGGTTGTTGATGGTAAAATGCTTAATGAATATAAAAATAAAGGTATAAAAGAATTTGATAAATTTATTTCTACTAAAAAAGTATTTTCTAGGATGACTCCAAATGATAAATTATTGATCATTGATTCATTTAAAAGACAGGGTGAGTTTGTTGCGGTTACAGGAGATGGAGTTAATGATGCTTTAGCACTTAAAAATGCCAATATTGGTGTTGCGATGGGAAGTGGAACCGATGTTGCTAAAGAAACTGCTGAAATGATAGTAATAGATGATAATTTTAATTCAATTGTCGAAGCGGTTAGGGAAGGTAGATGCGCTTATTCAAATATAAGGAAGATAAGCTATATGTTACTTTCTTGCGGATTTGCTGAAATATTGTTTTTTCTTTTAGCAATAATTTTTAATTATGATATGCCTTTGGTTGCAATTCAACTTCTATGGCTAAATATAGTAACTGATGGTTTTCAAGATATGGCATTATCCTTTGAAAAGGGTGAGGATTATCTTATGACGGAAAAACCAATTGACCCTAAAGAAAAAATCTTTAATAAGGATTTAGCTAAAGAGATTATCTTAGCAGGTCTTACAATGGGAATAGTCGTATTCTTGGTATGGGTTTATTTAATTGATAATTTAGGCCTTGAAGTAAAAATAGCAAGAGCTTATATAATGACGCTTATGGTATTTATGCAAAATGTTCATGTTCTTAACTGCCGTAGTGAAAGAAATTCAGTATTTAAGACTTCAATATTATCAAATAAAATGATTCTTTTATCGATTAGTGGAGCCTTTATATTGCAAATAGTTGTTAGTGAAGTTCCATTATTTAGTAAATTCTTACAAGTTTCCAGTCTAAATCTGTTAACTTTAATAAAATTATTTATAATATCTTTAATTGTTTTACTAGTTATGGAGGTTTATAAAAAGATAAAGTATAAAAAAAATTAGTAAAAAGTGTCCAATTGTGTCGAATTATCAACATTTTATTGCATTTTAAATTATTATATGTTACTTTAAATATGTAAACAAAACTAGTTTACAAATGGAGGTAATAAAATGAAAAAATCAGAATTAGTTGAACTTATTGCAAAGAAAACTGAATTAACAAAAGCAGATGCTACTAGAGCTCTAGAAGCAACATTTGATGTTATTGCAGCAGCCCTTAAAAAAGGAGAAAAAGTACCAGTTCCTGGATTTGGAACATTCAATGTTTCTAAGAGAAAGGCTAGAGAAGGACGTAATCCCGCTACTGGAGCTACTATTAAGATTCCAGCAAGAAAGGCAGTTACTTTTAAAGCAGGTACAGCATTAAAAGAATTAGTTAACTAGTAAAAAGAGAGTAAATCTCTTTTTTTTTGCCTTTATAATGGAGTGAAAATAATATATAATTAAGTTGGTGATTAAATTATGCTTAAGACAGGGCTTAAATTATTAAGAACATTAGAAGATGCTGGTTATTCTGCCTATATAGTAGGAGGATTTGTAAGAGATCAGGTATTGGGAAGATTATCTTATGATATTGATATATCAACCAACGCAACTCCTCAGGAGGTAATGGAGGTATTTAAAGATTCGGTTATGCCTAAAGTAGAGTATGGTGCTATTACTTTATTTATGAATAATCATCGTTTTGAAATTACAACTTTTAGAAAAGAAAATAAATATATAGATAATAGAAAACCTGTTGAGATTGAATATGTAAATGATTTAACAGAGGATCTATTAAGAAGGGATTTTACAATTAATTCTTTATGTATTGACTCTAGTGGAAGAATAATTGATTTATTAGGGGGAATTATTGACCTTGAAAGCGGAATAATTGAAGCTATTGGTGATGCTAATGAAAAATTTAATCAGGATTCACTTAGAATTTTAAGAGCGATTAGATTTGCAACTATCTTAAATTTTAAATTATCAAAAAGAGTTAAAGAGGCAATTCATAATAATAAATATTTGGTTGGTAAATTATCTTATATTCGTAAAAGACAGGAATTAGATAAAATTTTTACAAGTAGGAACGCCTCATATGGGGTTAGACTTTTATTAGAATTTGGCCTTGATAAAGAGCTTGAGTTAGGTAATTTAGAAAATATTAAGTTAAATAATGATATTTTAGGAGTTTGGGCGTCTTTAAATGTCAGTTCAAAATATATGTTAAACAATAATGAAAAAGATATGATTAAAAAGATTAAGTCGGTTGTAAAAACGGGAATTAATAATAAATCTTTATATAAGTATGGTCTTTATATTAATCAGCTGGCATCCTATATTCTAGAAATAGATTATCCAGGAGTTGTTAAGATGTATTCAGAGCTTCCTATAAAAAGTAAAAAAGATGTAGATATAAAGCCTATGGAAATTAGTAAGTTGCTTAATAAAGAACCAAGCTATTACATCAATAAAATATTAGATGATATAATAGATAAGATTTTAAGTGGTGAATTGAAAAATGATAAAGAAGAACTAGCTAAATATATAATTAATAGCCAATTTGGGGGTTAATATGAATTATACGGAATTAAAAAATATAATAGAGTCTAAAAATATAGTTATACCCTTATATATCTATAAAAAGTATGAAAAGTTAGATATTGATTTGAAAACTTTTCTTTTTCTTATGTACTTAGGTGGAAATGGGAAGTTAATACCTTTTAATATAAATGTTTTAAGTGAAGAATACGGTTCATCAATCCAAGAGATAATGGCTTTTATAGACGAACTTCAAAAAAGTAAATTAATAGAGTTAAAGGTTATAAAAAACGAAAAAAATATAATAGAAGAGTATATCTCCTTAGATAATCTCTATGATAAATTATCTTTGCTAATGATTGATAATTTTAAACAAGAAGAAGTAAAAACGGATATTTTTACTATTTTGGAAAGTGAAATAGGTAAGCAATTGTCTCCTATTGAAATAGAATTAGTTAAAGGATGGAAAGAATATAACTATGATGATGAAATTATTAAAGAAGCGATTAAAGAGGCTGTTTATAATGGAGTAGCTAATTTAAGATATATCGATAAGATATTGTTTACATGGAGTAAAAAAGGCCTAAAAACATTAGAGGATATTGAAAAAAATAGAAGAGATTTTAAGAAAGAAGAAAAGAAAAAACCAAAGACTGACATCTTTGATTATGATTGGATGGAAGATGATGAATAGGGTTAAGCAAATTGAAGATTATTTTGATAAGATACTACCTAATCCTAAACCAGAATTAAATTATAATAAAGATTATGAATTTCTAATAGCAGTTGTACTAAGTGCTCAAACAACCGACAAAAGCGTTAATAAAGTAACTTCAGTTTTATTTAAGGAATATGATAGCTTAGAAAAATTAAGAGATGCTAATATAGAGGATATTAAGAAAATAATTAGGTCTATAGGAACTTTTAATAAAAAAAGTCAATTTATTATAGATATAGCAAAATATCTTTTAGATAACTGTGATGGAGTTGTACCAAATGATCGAAAAGTGCTTGAGAGTATTTCTGGAGTTGGAAGAAAGACTGCTAATGTAGTACTAAGTGTTTTGTTTAACTATCCAGCAATTGCAGTTGATACGCATGTTGAAAGAATAAGCAAAAGGTTAGGCTTAGCATTTAAAAATGATGATGTATTAACTGTTGAGAAAAAGTTAATGAAGAAATTTAAAAAAGGGAACTGGTCGTTAAGACATCATCAAATGATTCATTTTGGTAGATATTACTGTTTAGCAAGAAATCCAAAATGCGATGAATGCGAATTAAAATCTATATGTAAGCATATAAAAAGGAAGTAAAACTTCCTTTTTTAGTTGATAATTACTGTTCTTTTATGTGATTTTGAATAACTAGCAATGGAAACATTATAAGTTATAGTGTATTTGTTTACCTCAGATGTATCAATTCCGGCAACTTTATTACCATCTTTATCTTGAATGTTAATAGATATTGTAAATGGTGTTGCAATACCATCTTTGGTTACTAGTAAATCATCCTTAGAAGGATTCTTATCCATCGGTTTTAGTTTTTCTCCAATTAAGTATTCGTTTTTAAGTGGAACAATTAATTCAGAATTATAGATTGATGTTGGTGGGTCAATCGTATAGACAATACCTAAACTTTCTATAATGTTACTATTTTGATATGATGAAGATACGCGATATGTACCGGTTGGATCTTCAACGTTTTTAATTATATAGTTAGATTTTGTTGTAAATCCTATAAAAGCTCCATTTTTATATATTTTATAACCTAGACTTCCAAGTTCAGTGAATAGATGTTCTGGTATTGGAATAGGATTCCATTCAAGAGTTAATGTTTTTTCGCCTTCGTTATAATAAGCAGTAAGACCAGTAGGATCGTTTAGCCTGTTGAATAGCGTCGACGTCTCGGTGGGCTCTGTTCCCTTTTTAAAGTATTCATAAACAATCATATGGTTTGGAGTATTAGGGCCAGCTAATTTAGGTTCGATATCAACATTTTTATAAAACTCTACTGGTACCTTAACAACGGTATTAGGTACTGCAAAGTCGCTACCATCTCTTTTAAATATTTTACCAGCCGTAGCACTAAACAGATTTTTTCTTTGAATAAAAGCCGAATTATTTGTTGTATAATATTTTGTGCTGATTGGTTCATAACCATACCAAATTGATACAACAATATGCGGATCATATCCAATTACCCAAGCATCATTTAGCGCAGTACCTGGTAAGTTAAATTTATGTAGAGTTTGAGCGGAATAGTTTGTAGTTCCTGTTTTAGCCGCTACATTAACGCCTTTTACTTCGGCTGATACACTAACGCTTTGAACAGCTGATTTTAATACATCGGTAATCATGAAAGCTGTAGAACTGCTCATTACTTGCTTTTTATCCGGTTCATGAACAATTACCTCTCCAGTTGAACGAAAAACAATTTTATTAATTGTATATGGCTCAATATAATATCCACCATTACCAAAAGCAGCATAGGCAGCAGCCATTTCTAATGGACTTGCACCGTTAAATGATCCTATTGAGTAAGCTTCATGTAAATATCCAGACTTTTCTGCTTCCGCTTCTAATTTAAGCCCAAGTGATTTAGCAAATTTAAAAATTTTATTATTATCAACTTGTTGAAAAGCTTTTAATGCTGGTATATTACGAGACTCTGCTAAAGCATGTCTTAATGTTATAATTCCTTTATGTTTTCTATCGGAGTTATTAATAGTTTGACCTGAAGAATATTTATAGGGTTCGTCATTAAATAATTTGTAAGTTGACCAGTTGTTATATTCCATTCCAGGACCATAATCAAATATTGGTTTTGCAGTTGATCCTATCTGCCTTCTTGTAGAGGTTGCATAGTTAAACATTCTGTCTCCATTTTGATTTCTTCCTCCACCAATTGCTAAGACTTTACCAGTCCAAATATCAACAACTGCGATACCTGCTTGTACTTCTGGGTTTTCCCATTTATATGTTTTACCGCTCATTACATCATCTATAATTGTTTGATGATTTCTGTTCATATTTGTATATATTAATAAAGATTCAGCATGTGGGTTTACCCCATATTTTTTATATGCTTCTTCAACAACAGTATTTAAATATGAATAATATTTTTGACTTTCTTTTTTATTGTTTAAAAGTCTATTAAGGCTAACTTTATTTAATATTTTTTCCTCTTCTGCTGTGATGTATCCATGTCTTTTCATAAGATATAGAACCTCTGCTGTTCTTTTCTGTGAATTTTCAGGATACTTATAAGGATTATTAGCTGATGGTGCTTGATAAAGACCTATTAAGATAGCTGATTCTAGTGTGTTAAGATCTTTAGCCTTTTTATCAAAATAAGTATGAGCACCTTGCTCAATTCCGTATGAATTATTACCTAAAAAGTGGTTATTTAAATAAAACTCAATTATTTCCTCTTTAGAATATTTTCTCTCAATTTTAAATATTGCCATATAAATATCGGAGAATTTTCTAAATATTCCTTTAAACCCAGTAGTGATTGTTGCCGTTTCCTTGTTATAGCTGTTTTTAGCAACTTGCATCGTAATAGTAGAACCACCACCAGCATTAGGATCGTTAAAAGCCTGCTTTAAAGCGGCTACTAAAAATCTAGGAGCATCAAAACCATTGTGTTGAAAAAATCTTGAATCCTCGGTTGCAATTAAGGCGTCAATTACGGTTTCGTTAAGTTGATCATATTTTATAATTTCTCTTTTTTCAGCACCCAGTTCAGCGATTTCAACACCATCCGCATCATATACTTTTGTTGATTGTGACATTGTTAAGGCATCTTCGTTAAATTCAGGAGAATTTTTTACAACATAATTAAAAAACCAGGCTGTCGCTCCAATTAATCCAATCGCACCTAATAAGAACAAAATACCAAAAATATTTAATAGTCTTTTTAACCATTTTCTATTTTTAATGTTTTCTACAATAGTTCCCAACCATATTATTAATAGAATACCTAAGATTAATATAAGTGAGAATATAATGTTCATTAATACCGCTCCTACTATAAAAATAATTGCAAGCAATATTAAAAACTCTTTAATGCTACTTTTTAAATATAATTTCTTTTTCTTATTTTTACTAGTTTTACTATTCTTTTTATTTTTCATTTAATCCTCCGAAAACTTTATCTACAATTTTTAAATAATCTAATCTTGGTTGATAAGATAGGTCAATTTCATAAGCATTATCCTTAAAGAAATCTATAGGAATTGATTTTCTATTGTTATTATCGATGAAATTTATAAAATCTTCTCCTTTTAATAGATAGGTTTTATCATGCAATACAAATCTAACTATTAAGAAGGCGATTCCCTTGTGATCCACAATGTTTCTAATATGTGCTATCTGATGCTTACCTATATTCATCAATGGAAAAGATGTTTTGTTTTTTGTCTCTTTTGCTTCGAAATCAATATATTTTCCTTTATATAATCCATTATAATCCGTAGTTGACGGTTCTTTGAAATAGGCTTTCTTAATCAATATTTTACTTTTGATATATTCTACTTCCGTAACTTGTATTGGTGTTGGTTTCTTATATATAAAAGCGATGTCATTTGCTATATAAAATTCATTTGTTAGATTAATATCTTCTTCTAATTGTAATCCGCGATTATCGTATTTTATGTAATTATTAATGTTTTTGTTTTTAATACCATTCGGATAGTTCATATAATCTCCTTCTATAAATTTCTATTTAAGTATACTATATTAACTCATAAATTTCTATAATTTAATTAAAAGCTAAATAATTAGTTATGTTGACAAAAAATTAACTATATTAGATAATAAGAGCGTAAGGAATGGTGATAAAATGTATCAAGAAAAAGTAAATTTAACTCCAAAAGATATATTGGAAAAAGAGTTTAAGATAGATACAAGAGGTTATCGATTAAAAGAAGTAGATGAATTCCTTGATTTAATAATTTCTGATTATGAACAATTTAATACTATTATAAAGGATGCTAATCGTGAGAAAGAGGAATTATTAGATGAGATAATGCAATTAAAACAAGAAATTAGAAATTTAAAAACAAGTTTAGACATTGCAAAGACAACAGAGGTTGAAGATAAGGTTGTATCGAATATCGATATTATTAAAAGACTTTCTCAACTTGAAAAAATTGTATATGGTAAAGATGAATAATACTTAGACAAACGCTGTATGAAAATATAGAGGAAAGTCCATGCTCACACAGTCTGAGATGATTGTAGTGTTCGTGCTAGAGGAAAGAATAACTCTAGGTAGCATTGCTAACGACAGCAAAATTATCTAAGTCTTAATTGATATGATAAAAGTAGCTATAAAGTGTCATAGTGACGAGAAAATTGGAAACGATGGAAGTGGAACGCGATAAACTCCGCGAGTGAGAAACCCAAAATTGGTAGGGGAGCTTTAACCGAGGAATCAAACGAGGTTAGGGACTAGGAAACTAGTAGATAAATGTTTGTCACCTTTAAGGTACAGAACATGGCTTATTAAGTATTATTTATTTTTTTATGAGGTAGAAATGAAGGAACTGGGAGAGTATTTAAAGAAAAGAAGAGAAGAAAATGGTGTTTCTTTAGGAGAAGCCGCACAGGATTTAGAAGTAGAATCTTTTTTGTTGGAAAGCGTAGAAGAGGGGAATGTAAGAGCTTTTAAAGATATAATGGTAATGAAGAAGTTGGTTACCAATTATGCTAAATATATTGGGGTAGATACAGAAAAAGTGGTAGATGAATTTAACGATTATATGTTTGAAAAAACCTCAAAGATTTCTTTGGAAGATATTTTAAATGCTGAGAAGGAAATTAAGGATAAGGAAAAACAAATATCATCTCCATATACTATTATTAAAGTTAAAAGAGATTATTCTAAAGTATTTAAGGTAATAGCAGTAGTTATAGCATTAATAGCAATAGTACTTATTTTATTTGAACTTTTTAGACCAAAAAAAGATATAATAACAAATGAATTAAAAATTAGAAAGACGGAAGGTGATTTAATTGAACTTACCTAATAAGCTTACAGTTACAAGAATTGTTTTATCAATAGTTATAATATTTATAATGCTTTTCCCGTTTTATGATGTAGGGATAGAGCTGCCAAGAATTCCAACGATTAAAGGAGTAGAATTAGATTTTAGAATGGTTTTATCAGGTGTTATCTTTATAATTGCTAGTCTAACCGATTTCTTTGATGGAAGAATTGCTAGAAAAAGAGGATTAGTAACAAATAAAGGTAAAATGCTTGATGCAATAGCAGATAAGATATTGGTTAATTCAGTATTAATAATATTGGCTAGTCAAAATCAGATCGAGGCATTACTTCCAGTGGTAATTGTTATGAGGGATGCTTTTGTAAATGCGATTAAGATGGAAAGTGCAAGAAAAGGTAAGGTAGTTGCGGCTATATCGATGGGTAAAATAAAGACATTTATGTTAATGACAGGTATAGTATTAGTATTTTTCAATAACTTTCCATTCTCGTTGATCAGTTTAAAATTAAATTTATCGGATGTATTCCTTTATATCGCATTACTATTATCGATAATATCGATGATTGAATACTATAAGATTAATA
Source organism: uncultured Clostridium sp. (assembly GCA_964388545.1). Taxonomy (GTDB): domain Bacteria; phylum Bacillota_I; class Bacilli_A; order RF39; family UBA660; genus RUG13868. Next base: position 455 of record CAYMAV010000008.1, on the reverse strand, counting down.
AAAAACTTATTTCGGATGATAAAGAAGATTAATTAGGGTTTTTCTATAAGAAAATCCTTTTTTTATGCAATTTTACACTTAAAAGCCATTAATCAAACAAATGTACGAAAAACTATTGCAATTTATATTTTAATGATGTATTATTATTCATATAAGTTAGTAGATGTGGAGGTTATATTAATGGATAAAAAGATAGATAAAGATAAGGCTCTTCAAGAAGTCTTACAGGATATTGAAAAACAATTTGGTAAGGGTTCTATTATGAAACTAGGAGAGCGTAAACATATAGCTATGGATGCGGTTTCTAGTGGTTCTCTTACTTTAGATATAGCACTTGGTGTTGGAGGATACCCAAAGGGAAGAATAATTGAAATTTTTGGGCCTGAATCAAGTGGTAAAACGACTTTTGCTCTTCATGCAATAGCAGAGGTTCAAAAGCAGGGTGGTAAGGCAGC